>JAGGUZ010000014.1 GCA_021158225.1 bacterium
AGGTACTAAGTACCTATGGGTACCTCAGCTCCAGTTTGCCCGGAAACAATCTTCCCGTTTTCTACCAGCAAATTCCCTCTAACAAACGTCATAACCGGCCAACCTTGCAATATTCGTCCGGCGTATGGTGTCCATCCGCACTTACTTACAACATCTTCATTGCGAATTTCGCGCTTTATATCCATATCAATAATCACAATATCCGCATCGAATCCTTCTTTTAAAAACCCTTTTTTATGGAGACCGTATATACGCGCCGGTCCTTCGCACATTAAACGAATGATATCTTTAAGAGTAATTCGTCCTTTATTAACGCTGTCCAACATTAAAGGTAAAACAAACTCAACTCCCGGCATTCCCGCGGGAGCCTGCCAATATCCAGTTTCTTTATCTTTTCTTAAATGCGGGGCATGATCCGTGGCAATTATATTAATTGTCCCATCTAAAAGTCCTTCCCAAAGCGCGTCAACATCATTTTGAGACCTAATAGGCGGATTAACTTTTACAAAATTTCCTTGCTTGGCATACTCCGCAACGGTAAAAAACAAATGATGGGGAGCAACCTCACATGTAATATCCTTATATTTACGCAATAATTCAACTTCCTTTTTTGTGCTTAAATGGCAAATATGAAGTCTTCCCCTATATTTTTTAGCTAAATGAACAGCTTTTTTTGTAGCTGTAAACGCAACTGCGTCATTTCTTATTAACGAATGGATCTCTGGTGAATTTTCATCGCGATAAATTTCCATGCGTTTTTCTATCATTTCCTCGTCTTCCGCATGAACGGCGATTACTTTGTTAGTCTGTTCAAACAAATTTTTAAGCAGTTTCTCCATTCCATCATCTTTAACGGTTTGCCCTGTTGTTTGTCCCATATAAACTTTTACTCCAATCACATCATCACCGGCCTTGTTTATTTCTTCGATATTGTCTCCCGTAGCTCCCATAAAAAATCGAAAATTCACATGGGATTTTTTCTTAGCCAAAGCTTTTTTTTGATCAAGAGCTTTAAGTGTTACTGTTTTTGGATTTGTGTTCGGCATATCAAAAACTGTTGTAACACCTCCCGCTAAAGCCGCGCTTGAACCGGTCTCCCAATCTTCTTCTTCTTCGTATCCGGGAGAACGGAAATGTACATGAGCATCTATTATTCCGGGAAGAATGTATTTGTTGGTACAATCAATTTCTTCTGCTCCGGGCGCATTTATATTATCTCCGATTTTATCAATCTTTCCCTCTTTAATTAGTAAATCTCCGATAATAATTTCCTTGCTCGAAACAATATGTCCGTTTTTAAGCAATGTTTCCATAATGTTTTAGGCTAAAAGTAGTGAAATCACCGCCATTCTCACATAAACGCCATTCTCTACTTGTCTAAAATAAGCAGCTCCGGGCAGGTTGTCTACATCGGTCGCAATTTCATTAACTCTTGGAAGCGCGTGCAGAATAAGCATATTCGGATTATATTTTTCTATCATGGCTCTGTTGAAAACAAAAGAATCCTTTAACAATTCATATTCCGCCGGATTTTCAAACCTTTCCTTTTGAACTCTTGTCGCGTAAAGAATGTCAGCATTTTTAAGCCCCTCTTCCACATCAGACGTTTCCGAAAAATCCATACCTTTTTCTTTTAAAAACTCTTTAACCTCCCCTTTCATTTTCAGTTTTTCCGGAGCAAGAAATTTTAGGCGAACATCGTAATTTGCCAGAAGATACACAAGTGAACTTGCCGTCCTACTGTTTTTCAAATCGCCACTTATCGTGATGGAAAGTCTGTTAACTTTTCCTCGCTCTTTAATTATTGTATATAAATCCAGTAGTGCTTGTGTTGGATGATTGGCGGATCCGTCTCCGGCGTTAATAACCGGAACCCCCGCATTTTCCGACATCTTTTTTGCCGTTCCAGCTTGAGGATGCCTTATGGCAATCACGTCTGCGTATTTACCAACAACTTTTGCCGTATCTTCCAAACTTTCCCCTTTCATAAGTGACGATGACTTGCTGTCCGCTACGGAGATAACCTGTCCTCCCAACCTAAGCATAGCTGTTTCGAAAGAAAGTCTTGTTCTTGTTGAAGGTTCGTAAAAAAGTGTCGCTAGGATTTTTCCTTTCATAGCGTTACCCTTATATTCTTCCATCTCTTTGGCTTTTTCCATTACCGATTCAATATAATCTTTCGAAAGATTTTTTGTTGAAAGAAGAGACATATTCCAAAATGTTAAAGGCTTTTTTCACTGTACTATAAAATCTTCAATCATAAAAGCTTTACAAAAATTATTGATATGTTATTATTGTGTCTTAAATTAATTATTATGGAAAATAGAAGAAACACAGATATAGAAAGTTTAGAGAGTATTACTAAAGTATCTGTGAATATAGTTGAAGCTTGGTTTTCTATGTCAGATGAAAAGAAATTGGAATTGAATGAGTTGCAAAAACTTATTTTTTCGCTTGATACTCTTTGCGGAGAAGATAATGAAGATATTGAAATAAAGATTTCCAATATAACAAAGCGTTTAAGAGATTTTGATTTAATCGGTTCAAAACTGGAAATGCAAAGAATTATTATTTGGCAAGAACTCGAGAGTGTGTTTTCCGATGAAGAAAAAGATAATATTGCAAAGACTCCATATGAAACAATAAAAGCCGAAAGAGAAGAATTGATATTACGACTTAAAGCAATAGCAATTGAAGTCTTGCAAATGGTGCAAGAGAAAATGTAGAATCCAAATATGGCAAAAGCATATCTTGTACTTAAAGATGGAACTGAATTTGAAGGAAAAGCCTTTGGTGCGTCCGTCGAGTCTGCCGGTGAAGTTATTTTTAATACCGGCATGGTCGGCTATCCGGAGAGTCTTACCGATCCTTCTTACAGGGGGCAGATTCTTACTTTTACATATCCGTTAATTGGCAATTACGGCGTTCCGGGCGATTGCATCGATAAATATAAATTAAAAAAACACTTCGAAAGCAACGCTATTCATGTAAAAGGAATTGTAGTAAGTGATTATGCGAAGAAACCGAGCCATTGGCGCAGTAGAAAGTCGCTTGATATTTGGCTTAAAAAAAATAATATTCCCGGAATTTTCGGAATAGATACTCGTGCGTTAACTCAAAAACTTAGAGAAAAAGGAACAATGCTCGGAAAAATTGTTAGCGATCCACAATCGAAATTACCTTTTTACGATCCTGATAAAGATAATTTGGTGGCTCAGGTAAGCGTAAAAAAGCCCATAACTTATAAAGCCGGTCGCAAGAAAGTGGTCTTAATAGATTGCGGAGAGAAAAATAACATAATAAGAAATTTGCTTGCAAGAAATGTAACCGTAATAAGAGTTCCTTGGGATTACGATTTCTTTGAAAAAGGAATTAAGCCAGATGGGATATTCATATCTAATGGCCCCGGGGATCCGATGATTGTTAAAAAAACACACAAAATAGTCAAGAAGTGTCTTAAAAGTAACATTCCCGTGTTTGGGATATGTCTTGGAAATCAAATTATGGCGATTGCTGCCGGAGCAAAAACATACAAGCTTAAGTATGGGCATAGAGCACAAAATCAACCTTGTACAGACACGGAAACAGGCAAGTGCTATATAACATCACAAAATCACGGATTTGCAGTTGACGAGAAATCGCTTCCGAAAGATTACAAGCCTTGGTTCGTTAATATTAACGATAAAACCGTAGAGGGGATAAAGCATAAAACAAAGTCCATAATGGCGGTGCAGTTTCATCCCGAAGCAACCCCCGGACCAACCGATACGATGTATCTTTTTGATGAATTTGTGTCTCAGCTTTAAAATTTATCTTAAAAAAAATCTCCCGGTTTTTTTTACATATTTTTCATATTCCGGGAAAATGAATCGAAGATATTGTTCATCAATTATTGATTTGGCAAACATCATGGGAACAAGCAGAAGCGCAAAAACAAATATACTTGCACTATGAATGAGAAATGACGTTGCGATAAGCGCTAGAAAATATGCAAGCGGTTCAGGATGGCGGATTTTGCCGTAAATGCCGGTTGTTATTAATTTATTTCTATCGTTTTTAAATTTCCCGCTCCAAGATGAATTCCCGGATATTGTAATGCGTGCGTCAATATATACGATTATTGCTATAACAAATAAAATTGCTCCGTGTATTTGAAAAAACTCACTAAATCCGCGATAAAGAATATCAAGATCTTTAAAACCGACTTTAAACGAAAAAAACATAACGGAAAGTATATAAATTAGCATAAGAAATCTTACAAACCATCTTTGTTTATGCGATATCGGAATGTCCATTGTGTAAAGTCCTCCTCCGCATCTGTGTATTTTTAATTTTGTCACGGAATAACTAACGAACATAATTGTCCATCCTATAACAACCGTAAACCAAGGTATATCGTACATACTTAACTATGTGTTTTTTCTTCTTTAATTATAGCATATTAAGATCATAAAAAAACCCCGTACGGTTAAGTGCGGGGTGAAATCTTATCAACTACGTTTGCTTGTAAGCCGGCAGTTCAAGATTTGTTTTTGTTTTTTTATTTGCATGACAGGTGCTGACTTTTGGCTCGGCTTCGGCAATGTTTTTAGTCCTGCCACCGACCGTCTGTTTGATGTGTTTTCCGCAAGTGCCAAGTGGCGACTAGGGAAACACCAGACCAAGAAAGTAATCGGAAAATATAATAGTCGTTTATATTTCCATCACCGAGCTAAAGAAGGAGAGAGGGAGAAACTGCTTTTCTAGGGCGTAAATGATTGTTTCACCTCCTCATCTCTCTTTAGCTTTTATTTTTGTTTTTAATTTTTAAAGATCAGTTTTTGATTTTTATTTTTCGAAATCAAATCACTATATAAAATAGCAAACAATTTGTCAAAATATTACCATAGACAGATTTACTAGATATTTTTTGGTTTGGCATATGCGGTTTTTTGAGTGGTCTTTGTTAAGGAGTAGGGTTACTATAAATTCATGTTTATTTCTCTTGATATAGAAACAACCGGCTTAGACAAGAAGCGCGATGAACTTATAGAAATCGGGGCTGCTCGTTATGACGATTCCGGTAAACAAATAGATACATATAAAACTTTTATTAAGCCAATTGGAGAGCTTCCGGAAATTATTACTCATATTACGGGCATAACTAATGACGATCTTCGTGATGCTCCAAGTTTGGATGCAATTGTGGGCGATTTTTTCGATTACATGGGGGATTATCCGATTGTGGGACACAACATATCTTTTGATGTTGAGTTTTTAGCGGAAAAGGGAATTGTTTTGAGTGGAAAGCTTTTTGATACGCTCCCACTTTCAAGCATTTTGCTTCCGGGGTTGCCTTCATACAGCCTTGGAATGATTACCGACGAGTTTGGAATAACTCATGAAAATAAACATAGAGCACTTGACGATGCAATTGCCACCGCCGATTTATTCCTTATGCTAAAGAAAAAAATAAATGATATAGACGAAGGGACTCTTAATAAAATAAAAAATGTTGTGTCGCATTCAACTTGGCCACTTAAGGAAATATTTCTTCAAGCAAAGTCGTCATCGGAACAAAAAAAAGTTAAAAATGAGCCGTATTTTTCTGTTACCGGATCGCTCCCGTTTAACAAGGAGGAGATTCTTTCTCTCTATGATGATGGAGGTCCTTTAAGTAAATGCGAATCTGATTATGAAAAGAGAGTTCCTCAAATAGAGATGACAAAAAAAATTATTCAAGCTTTTGAAAATCAAACCAATTTGTTGGCTGAAGCTGGGACTGGAACAGGGAAGTCTCTTGCATATTTATTACCTGCGGTATTTAAAGCCAGGCAAGAAAAGGTTAAAGTTGTAATTGCCACACATACAAAGCATTTGCAGGATCAACTTTTTAATAAAGATGTGCCGATAGTTCAAAAGACAATTGCGGAATTTACCGGTAATACGCAAGAAATTTCGTTTAATGCGACTGTGCTTAAGGGAAGAAAAAATTATCTCTCCGGTAAAAGGTTGGAGCAATTTATGGAGAAACCTTTCTTGCAAGATTATGAAGTTACATTGCTTTTAAAAATTTTAATGTGGAAAACTAAAACCGGTGATGTAGAAGAACTTTCTCTCCAGGGTAAGGAATATTTCGTTTGGAATGATGTGTGTTGCGATGCCGTTAAGTGTCCTCATTCAAATAAAGAATATGCATCTAAATGTTTTTTGATGAAGGCAAGAGACAGGGCTCAAAATGCCGATATAGTTATTACAAATCATGCACTGTTATTAAGCGATACTATTGGAGCCAGCCGAGTTTTACCGGAGCATGATTATGTGATTGTTGATGAGGCTCATCACCTTGAGAATGAAGCTACAAGTGCGCTTAGTACCGTTCTTACAACGGATTTATTACAACAACCTCTTAGAAAACTTAGAGATTTGCTTAAAAAGTTTCATGATTATGTTGATGATATAGATACATTAACTCATAAAATAGAAATTTTCTTCGGTCTTATCGGTATTTTTTATGAAAGATACGGCAGATATACGAACAGTATTGGAAATTTAACTTTGCATGACGATTTTTTTACTTCGCCGGAATGGAACAAGATTCATGATTCAGCGGAGAATACTGCTTTACTTTTAGATAAGCTGTTTAAAAATCTTCATGCTTTCATGGAGGAACACGAAGATGATGAACTTGCAAAATCGGTAGCTTTTGAACTTGAAGGTGTTTCTGACGCAATACATAAAATTACATCGGTTATTTTGGAAAAAGGGGTTTCGGATCTGGGACAAAGTGTAGTTTGGATATATCGAAAATATGATGGGTCTCTTGGCATAAAATCAGCACCTTTGCTTGTTGGAGAATATTTAAACGGAACTCTTTTCCATGACAAAAAAAGTATAATCCTTACTTCTGCCACTCTTACCGTTGAAGATAGATTTGATTATATAAGAAATCAGCTTGGCTTGGACGAGAGTTTTGAAGAAACAATTTTACCTTCGCATTTCTCGTATCCGGATCAAGTTGAAATTATTTTGTATAAAGATTTAAGTCAGCCGGCCTCGCAAGGTTATTTTGAACAGACTTGCGATCTTATTTTAAAGACAGCGGTTGATAACGGGGGTAAAACTCTTGTGCTTTTTACTTCCAAAAAAGCTATTGAAGCTACGTACTTGCAGATTATGCCGAAGTTGAAAGAAAGAGGTATATCTGTTTTTGCTCAAAATATATCCGGTGGAAGAAACAAAATAATAGAGCTTTTTAAAAGAGATCCGGATAACAGTATCATATTTGGCACAAATAGTTTTTGGGAAGGAATAGATATAAAGGGCTCGGCACTTGATTGTGTTATTATTCAAAAATTGCCTTTTGATCCGCCTGATGATCCGATTCATTCAACAAGAGCAAATCTTTATGCCCAGCCGTTTTATCAATATCAAATTCCAAGAGCAATTCTTCGTTTTAAGCAGGGGTTCGGTAGACTTATAAGGTCTTCTCACGATAGCGGAAAAGTTGTAATTTTGGATTCAAGAATATTAAACAAGCCTTATGGACAAATGTTTATAAATTCGGTTCCGCAAGGAATAGCCGTCAAGATTTTTTAGGAGTTTTTAAGTCATTCACTAATTGTGTCAAGTAATTTTGCTATTCACAGGGCAAGAATATATTTTTTTAGTATTGACTTTTTTTTGACTCAAATTTACTATCCTTGGGACGTGAACTTTAAGCCTATTTACTATGAACACAGATCCGGTACAAACAATAAAAGATCAAGAAGCAAAAGCTGAAGAACAATTAAAGGCTCTTGCTCAAGAAAATATCGAGAAAATTGAAGAAAAAACAATGATGTTTGAGAAGGAACTTGAAGAATATAAAAATACTCTTAGGCGAGAAGGACAAGCCTCACTTCAAACCGCAAAACAAGAAGCAATGAATGCTTTTAAAAGGATTACAGATTCACAGAGCTCAAGCCGCTCTTCTTTAATCTCTCAAGCCACCTCTAAAAAAGACGATGCGATTAAACAAGTTGTTTCGTCATTTCAAAAACACCTAGCGCTCTAATTTAGGAGATATGGCTACCGTTCAAATGCAGAAAATTCAGTTAGTAGCTTCTACTGCTCATAGGCAGAGGCTACTTGATACCTTGCAGGCTCTTGGAGTGATGGAACTTACAGAGGTTTCTCGAGAGGGGGAAGAGAATTCAAAGCCCCAAATGAAAGTTGAAGCTACTCATTCATCGGAGCTTGCTATTGCCAATATAGAATTTGTTTTAAAACTTATTAAGCCTTTTGCAAAACAGCGCAATCTTATTGAGGGTCCTATTACAATGAGTATTGAAGATGTTCGCAATAAGGTGGAGGAATTTGATTTTGAGCCTATTGTCGAGAAATGCAGGCATATTGAAGAAGAAATTGTAGCATTAAAGAATGAATATACGGCTTTAGAAAATACTCAGGCGGAACTTGAACCTTGGCAAAGTCTTTCTATGCCACTTAATCATATAGGAAGGACAAATAGAACGATTACTGTTATAGGGACTATTCAAAAAACGGGTTTTGAAATTTTAAAAGAAGACTTTACAAAACTTTCCAATCTTATAAATGTGGAAATTGTTTCGGAGACGGAAAGTACTAATTACCTTGTAATTACATATGTAAGTGAGTTGGAATCCGGAGTAAAGGAAATACTAATGGTGAACAAGTTTTCCGAAGTGGATTTGCCATCAAGAAATCATGATGTGAAAACGGAAATTGCTGAAATTAAAAAAAGAAAGGGTGAGATTAAGAAAGAGCTTGGAATTCAGGATGAAGAACTTAAAGTGATTGCCAATAAAAATGAAGATCTTCAGATCGTTCACGATTTTTATGTTTGGGAGCGTGATAAAATTTATGCAGAGCAAATGGCGTATGATACGAAATATACTTTTGCGCTTGAAGGGTTTGTTCCGAAAAAGCAGCTTGATAAAATTAAGAGCAAGCTGGAACGCATTACTTCCGCTTTTGAGCTAACAAAAATTGATCTTCAAGAAGGGGAGCAAATGCCCGTTGCAATTAAGAATAAAGGATTTATGAGCTCGTTTGAGGCTGTTACCAATATATATGGTCTGCCTTTGCCGAGCGAAGTTGATCCGACTCCGTTTTTGTCGGCGTTCTTTATTGTTTTCTTCGGTCTTTGTTTAACTGATGCCGGTTACGGAATTTTATTATTTGTTATGTCGGCGCTTGCACTTAGGTTTTTAAAGCTTCCGGTTGGAATGAAAAAATTGGTTAAATTAATAATGATTGGAGGACTTGCTACATTTATTCTTGGAACACTTTTTGGAGGTTGGTTCGGAATGACAGCAGATCAAGCTCCTGCATTTCTTACATATGACAAAACTGTTGGAGGAGAAGTTATAAAGGCGTTTAAATGGCAAATTATTAATCCGACTGAAGGGAACGGGCCACTTATTTTCTTAATACTTGCGGCCATTCTTGGGTTTGCACAGGTTTTATTCGGTATTCTTATTGACGGATTCTGGAAACTTAAAAACGGAAAAATTTGGGATGCTGTTTTAGACAGTTTCTTGTGGTTCTATTTTCTTGTTATTATGGCTTTGTTCGGGCTTAGTAAGGGAGGGATTTTCCTTGCCGATTATGCTCAGACAATTACATATCTTGTTTATTTTGGAGTCGGAGCTTTAATTCTTACTCAAGGACGTAAGCAAAAGAATATTATCTTTAAATTCTTATCCGGAGTCCTTTCGCTTTACGGTCTTGTTGGTTATTTTGCTGATGTACTTTCTTATTCTCGTTTGATGGCTCTTGGGCTTGGAACCGGAATTATAGGTTTTGCATTTAATACAATAGGTGGGCTTGTGGGTAATATTCCGGTAGTTGGAATTGTCTTTGCGATTGTAGTGATTATTATCGGACATACACTTAATATTGCAATTTCAACTCTTGGAGCGTTTATCCATTCAAGTCGTCTTCAATTTGTTGAGTTCTTCGGGAAATTTATGGAAGGTGGAGGTAAAGATTTTAAGCCACTTCAAAAGAAGTGTAAGTACATTCTTATTACTGAAAAATAATTTTTATATATTTTTAACTAAACGCATATGTTTAACATTGATACAGGACTTGCTCTTGCAGTGGCCGGTGCAGCAATTGCTGCGGCGCTTGGAGGAATTGGATCAAGTATCGGCGTAGGTCTTGCTGGTCAAGCGGGTACCGGTGTAATCAGCGAAAAACCGGAACTATTCGGGAAAATCCTTCTTTTACAGGCTCTTCCGGGAACACAAGGTATTTACGGATTTTTGGGTGCACTTCTTATTCTTATCCAAGTTGGACTTATAGGAGGAAACGCAACACAAATCAGTCTTTCAACAGGATGGCAATTTTTCTTTGCGGGTCTTCCGGTTGGTCTTGCAGGTCTTTATTCGGGAATTTATCAAGGACGAGCATCTGCGGCTGGTTTGAACGCTGTAGCAAAAGATGCAACAAACACAGGTAAAGCGGTTATTATGTCAGCTATGGTAGAAACATATGCTGTACTTGGTTTGCTTGTATCTGTACTTCTTATTTTTGGAATTCAAGTGTCGTAAATCGTTATTTTTCACATAGCCCCCTTGCTTAAAAGGAGGCTATAGAAAGACAATGAATCTACTCATTAGTAATTAACAATTA
The DNA here is from genome assembly GCA_021158225.1 of bacterium. Classification (GTDB taxonomy): domain Bacteria; phylum Patescibacteriota; class Gracilibacteria; order UBA1369; family PNNO01; genus PNNO01. The sequence goes on from JAGGUZ010000014.1 coordinate 10,639, forward strand.
ATAGCATGGCTCTATCGGACATCTTAGATAAAATTAAAGAAGAAACCGACTTAAAAATGGCGGAACTTAATGAAGAATATGAAGCGAAAATTCTTGCGTTTGAAGCTGAAGTTAAAGAGAAAAAAGAAAAAGCCAAAAAGGAAATGGATGAACAAGTTAAAGTTAATTCAAAGAAAATTCTAAACAAGATGGAGACTGCTGCAATGATGGAAGCAAAGAGCAAACTCCTTAAAGAAAAACGCGGACTTCTAGATTCTATATTTGATGAAGTTTTAGATAGGCTTATTTCCGCCGAGAATTATAAAGAGATGATAGTAGGGCTTTTAAAAGCTTCTGAAATTGAAGGAGACAATGTGCTTTTGGTGCCGGCAAAGGGTAAAGAAGAAGTTACGGCTTCTGCACTTTCGGCATCCGGCAAACCTTATAAAATGGCTGATAAATCCTCACATATTAAAGGAGGATTTATTCTTGAATCGGATAAGATCGAAATAAACAATTCGTTTGAATCTATTTTAAATAAACAGCTTAGGGATGATCTTGAGCTTGATGTCGCTAAAATGTTATTCACTTAATTAAATGGACAATACTCAATTTGTACAATCAGTTTCATGGATCAGAGTTCTGGAAAATCAGTTGCTTAACGGCAACGAGCTTGAAAGAATGATTCTTGCAAAAGATGCGAAAGATGCATATAAAATTTTAAACGAGACGGATTATTCCAGCCATATCGGAGACATTGAAGATGTTTCGAGTTTTGAGGAGGTTATTAATCACGGACTTGCCGACACGAAGGAACTTATTAACAGAATTGCTCCGAATAAGTGGATATTTAATATTTTATGGTACAGATACGATTTTCATAATATGAAAGTGCTTTTAAAGGCTAAACATTCCGAGAAATCTTTTGAAGATATTGAAAATTTAATATTTAACTTCGGGGCTGTTCCGTCTTTGGCTCTTAAAAAATATATTTTTGATGGTGAGGAACCTTCTTTTGGGTTAGGTGAAGAAGATGAAAAATATCTTAAAGAGAGTATTAAGCTTGCGGAAGGTGATTATTTAAAATCCAACGATCCGCAAATGATCGATATTGTTCTTGATAAAAGATTTTGCAAGATTATAAATGCTATAGCGGAGCAATCGGGGAATGAGTTTTTAATCAAATTTACAAAGAAATATATAGATCTTAAAAATATAGAGCTTTTTATTAGATTGAAAATTCAAGGTAGAGAAGAAGCCCTTCTTGAAAAAGGTTTTATTAATAGAGGGTATATTGATAAATACAGATTTTCGGATTCTTTTAGGAAAGATGTTAACGAATTTGCGGAAGCGTTAAAACATACTGACTACGGATCAATTATTAGTGGAGCCGTAAAAGGCTATAATGATGATAAATCTTTTGTGAAGCTCGATAAACTCTCTTATGACCACTTGACCAATTATATTCAGCAGGCAAAACGCATGGCGATGGGTCCGGAGCCTGTGTTTGCGTATTTTTGGGCAAAAAAGAATAATGCGCTCATTATTCGGTCTATTATGGTGGGAAAGCTTAATGAAATCGAGGCGGAACATATTCGCAAGATGGTTAGGGATTTGTATTAACAGTGGCGAGCTTTTAGCGAGCCATAGTCACGAACATAAGTGAGTGACTAACTAATTAAAAAAATTATGGAAAACGACTTATACAAATTGGCGATTATTGGAACGAAAGATCAAATTCTTGGATTTACGGCTCTTGGAATGATGGTTGTTGCGGTAAATAATTTTGAGGAAGCAAGAGAGAAAATTCTTAAACTTGCATTAAGTAATGTCGAAGGAAATGGCGGTGAAACAAGAAGAGAGTATGCAATTATATTTATTATGGAAGAGTATGCCGAGCGACTTACTAAGGATGATTATAAAAAAATCAATAAAGAGGCTTTACCTGCTGTAATTCCTATTCCGGGAATTAAAGGAACAAGTGGACACGGACTTGCAAGAGTTAAGAAGATGGTTGAACAAGCGGTTGGGTCAGATATTTTTGGATAGTGGCGACGAGCGTAAGAGAGGAGCCGTAAGACGAATAGGGAATATACTAATAACTTATATATACACTACTAATTAAAACTAACGAATATGGAAAAACAAGGAACAATTATAAAAGTATCCGGACCTCTCGTTGTTGCAAAAGGGATGGAAGGAGCACGAATGTACGAAGTTGTACGTGTTTCCGAACATAAACTGATTGGTGAAATCATCGGTATTGAAGATGACAAAGCATCAATTCAGGTGTACGAAGAAACATCCGGAGTTGGACCTGGAGAACCGGTTTATCCAACGGGTGAAACTATGACGGTTGAGCTTGGCCCGGGACTTCTTCAGTCAATCTATGATGGAATTCAACGTCCATTACCTTTGATTCAAAAAAAAGCCGGAGCTTATATTACTCGTGGAATTGATGTTCCGGGACTTGATAGAGAAAAGAAATGGGATCTTAAAGCGGTTAAAAGTACCGGGGAAAGTGTGGTCGGAGGAGATATTCTTGGAGAAGTTGAAGAAACATCACTGATTACTCATAAAATAATGGTTCCGCCTACAGTTTCCGGAACTATTAAAGAGATTAAGAGCGGAGCGTTTAATATTGAGGAGGTAATTGCGGTAATTGAGGATAAAGAAGGTAAAGAGCACAAAGTTACCATGCTTCAAAAATGGCCTATTCGTAATCCGCGTCCGGTTAAGAAAAAAGCTGTTCCAAACAGACCGCTTGTATCCGGAACCAGGATTTTGGATACAATGTTTCCTCTGGCAAAAGGTGGGGCGGGATGTATTCCTGGACCGTTCGGAGCCGGAAAGACCGTAACTCAACAGACTTTGGCAAAATATTGCGATGCCGAGATTATTGTTTACATTGGTTGTGGGGAGCGTGGAAATGAAATGACGGATGTACTTATGGAGTTTCCCGAATTGGAAGATCCAAATACAGGAGAAAGACTTATGAAACGTACAGTTATGGTGGCAAACACTTCTAATATGCCGGTTGCCGCTCGTGAAGCATCTATTTATACCGGAGCGACAATAGCCGAGTACTTTAGAGATATGGGATATAGTGTTGCCCTTATGGCTGATTCTACTTCTCGTTGGGCCGAGGCCTTGCGTGAGATGTCCGGTCGTCTTGAGGAGATGCCGGGTGAGGAAGGATATCCCGCTTATCTTGGTTCTCGTACCGCTCAGTTTTATGAGAGATCCGGAATTGTTAAATGTCTTGGAAATGAAGATAGAGAAGGAAGTCTAACACTTATCGGAGCTGTATCGCCTCCGGGTGGAGATCTTTCCGAGCCGGTTACTCAAAACACTCTTCGTGTTACCAAAGTATTCTGGGGACTTGATGCAAAACTCGCATATAAACGCCACTTCCCGGCAATTAACTGGCTAACATCTTATACTCTTTACACGGATAACATTAAAGATTATTGGGATAAAGAAATTTCTCCCGAATTTTCTGAGCTTAGAACAGAGGCGCTTGGAATTTTGCAGGAAGAAGCAAAACTTGAAGAAATCGTTCGTCTTGTGGGTATGGATGCGCTTTCTCCAAAGGAAAGATTAATTCTTGAAACGGCAAAGTCTTTAAGAGAGGACTTCTTGTTTCAAAATGCGTTTGATAAGATTGATGCGTATACACCGCTCAAAAAACAATATTGGATGTTAAAGAGTATTATGAATGTTAATCATGTCGCTCAAAAAGTAATTGAGGGTGAAGACTTTAACTTTGAAGATTTGCTTAAGCTTCCGGTAATGGAAAGAGTGACAAATTCAAAATTACTTGGAGCCGATGCAGAAGACGATTATAAGAAGCTTTGGGAAGACACCGAGCGAGAGATTTTGAGCCTGCAGAAGGCATAATACAGTAATTTACTAACTAATATATATACAATGCAGAAAGAATATAAAACAATTAAATCCATTGCGGGTCCGCTCGTTATGATTGAAGGTGTTGAAGGCATTAAGTACGAGGAACTTGTTGATATTACAACAGCTTCCGGAGAAGTTCGTTCAGGTAAGGTACTTGAAGCTAAAGAAGGAATGGCTGTGGTACAGATGTTTGAGAATACTCAAGGTGTTGGGGCAGCGGGTTCCAAAGCCAGGTTCCTTGGTAAGACGCTTCAGATTGGGGTATCTAAAGATATGCTTGGGCGTATTTTTGATGGACGAGGACGCCCAATTGACGGCGGAGCCGAAGTTATTCCGGAGGATAAAATTGATATTAACGGTAATCCGCTAAATCCAAATGCTCGTGACTATCCGGATGATTTCTATCAAACAGGTATTTCTACGATTGATGCTATGAATACGCTTGTACGTGGGCAGAAGCTTCCTATTTTCTCCGGAGCAGGTCTTCCGCATGCACGTTTGGCTGCTCAAATCGCTCGTCAGGCAAAAGTAATAAAAGTGGACGATGAAGGGAATATTAAGGAAGGAGAGGGAAACGATGAAAATTTCGCAGTAGTATTTGCGGCAATGGGTGTAACTTTTGAAGAAGCGGAATACTTTACAAATGAGTTTAAAAAGACAGGTGCTATTGAACGTTCAGTATTGTTTATAAATACTGCTGATGATCCGGTTGTAGAGCGTATTGCGACTCCACGTATGGCACTTACAACGGCTGAATATCTTGCATTTGAAAAAGGTATGCATGTGCTTGTAATCCTTACAGATCTTACAAACTATTGTGAGGCCTTGCGTGAGGTATCCGCAGCTCGTAAAGAAGTTCCAGGTAGACGCGGTTATCCCGGATATTTATACACCGATCTTGCAACTTTGTACGAAAGAGCCGGACGTGTGCAGGGGAAAGAAGGATCTATTACCCAGATTCCGATTTTAACCATGCCGGAAGATGATATTACTCATCCGATTCCGGATCTTACGGGTTATATTACGGAAGGACAGATTGTACTTGCGCGTGACTTGCACAAACAAGGTATTTATCCGAATATAAACGTGCTTCCTTCACTTTCTCGTTTGAAAGATAAGGGTATTGGTAAAGGAAAAACTCGTGAGGATCATTCAGGTGTTATGAACCAGATGTTTGCGGCGTATGCTCGTGGAAAAGAAGTCCGTGAGCTTGCTGTAATTTTGGGTGAAGCTGCTCTTTCCGATGCCGATCTTAAGTTCTTAAAGTTTGCCAACGAATTTGAAGATAAATATGTAAGGCAAAGTGAAAACGAAGATAGAGATATTATCAAATCTTTAACACTCGGATGGGAACTTCTTAAGATTTTACCGCGAAACGAGCTTAAACGTGTTAAGCCTGAGTATATTGAGAAATATATGAAATAGATAGATTGAAACATATTCGTGATACGCTTCGTTTCGCTACGATGTATCACTCAATCGTCTCAATCTCTTAATCTAAATAACTAGTAATATGGCTAAATTAAATGTCAATCCGACAAGAATGGAGCTTCTGAACTTAAAGAAGCAGATTAAAACCGCGCAAAGGGGACATAAGCTCCTGCGTGATAAACAGGACGGATTGATGCAAAAATTTATGGAAATCGTTCGTTCCGCACGAGATTTACGCAAGGAAGTTGAGGAGCAGTTGCAGACCGCATTTAAGAACTTTGTTCAAGCTTCAGCCATGATGTATCCGGAGATGCTTGAAAACGCACTCCTATATCCTTCTGCAAAGGTTTCTCTTGATGTAGAAACTAAAAATGTAATGAGCGTGAGGATTCCGAATTTTAAACTAAATCAAGAGGGGAATATTCTCAATTACGGTTACTTGCAGACTTCCGGAGAGCTTGATATGGCTCTTGAGGCATTTCAGCAGGTTTTACCAAAACTTATTCAATTGGCGGAAATAGAACGTCAGGCCGAGAGACTTGCAGAGGAAACAGAGAAAACACGCCGACGTGTAAACGCCCTTGAACACATGTTATTGCCGAACCTTAAAGACACAGTTAAGTTCATTTCTATGAAACTTTCCGAGGCTGAACGAAGCGCTACAACAGGTGTGATGAGAATTAAAGCCAGTCTTGAGGAGCAAGCAAGAGAAGAGGCTTTAAAGGAAGCCTCAAAAGCTGTATAGGCTATTGACAATCAAACTGGGATAAATCTCCTTACAAAGGGCTTTTTATCTGACCAATCATCTTGCCGGTTACATGAGTATAAATTTGGGTTGTTTTTAGACTCGAATGCCCGAGCAGTTTTTGTATGTATCGTATGTCAGTCCCATTTTCAAGCAGGTGAGTCGCAAAACTATGCCTGAGCGTATGAAAAGTTGCCGGCACAGTAATATCAGTCTTTTTTAAAGCAGTTTGAAACACCTTTTGCACTGTTCGCGGATGGAGCTTTCCTCCTCTATTACTTTTGAAAACATAATCCGCAAACTGCCTGTGTTTAAGGTACATTTTTAGTCTATCCCAGAGCTTATCGGGCAGGATCGTAAAACGTCTTTTTGCACCTTTGCCAGCCCTTACATGAATTGTCCTTGCATATAGATTAATATCACGAACTTGCAGGTTAATAATTTCGCTCAATCTTAACCCGGTTCCATATGCAAGAAGAACAAGAAGTTTGTGTTTATAGTTGTTGATTTGGGAAGCTATCTGAAGAACCATCTCGTGCGAAAGTGTTAAGGGCGAACCTTTTGGTCGTTTAGCATACGGAATTTTGATTTCTTTACGGCGCTTGAGCACGTTAAAATAGAAAAATTTTATCGCACATAAGTACAAATTACGAGACACAGGACCAATGCCATCATTAGCTTTCTGTACAAGAAATTTCTTTATCATCTCATGGCTACATCTACGCATGCCTTCCGGATCGAATTTTAAATATTTGCCGATAGAATAGAGATAAGTTTTCTGCGTACGAGGACTGTAATTGCGAATAATCATCTCGCTTTCCATCTCATAAAGCATCCTAACTACCTTCTTTTCGCTCATAATTTTGGTTAATTTATGCATACAGCATACTTAAAAATTATGAAATAACTCTAAAAAAAACCTAAAATATGCTAAATTGCGTAAAGAAGGTAGTTATACGGCATTGTGGGATTTTTAAAATATTTCAAAACTTCAGATAAATTAAAAAATCTTCTCAATAAATAATGAATTCTTAGCCATCACTCCCCAACTCCGCATAACAACGGCTTTTGCGGTTCG
>JAGGUZ010000011.1 GCA_021158225.1 bacterium
AAATGCCTGAGGATAACTCACAAGAAACTTTATCCTCAAACCATTCCGCTGACAAAGTTGATACATTTGAAAAAATCCCGCATCAACTTACTGATAATTTTAACGAACGTTTGCGAAATTTAATCGCTCAATTCGGCGGAGATATTTCAGAGCTTCGTACGATGTTATTGGACGAAATAGATAATGTGCAAAATGAAACCATAGGGAAACTTTTGTTTGAAGGGTTGGAATCCGGCGTGATGCCAATGCATATTTTTTATTTTAATCCATCCGCTTGGAATGAAGTTTGCGGAGTAAAAGACTATGTCTTGCAAGCAAAAGCTTTAAAACTGTTAGAAGAATATACGGCAAATATGATTGATATTGCGACTCCACCGGATACCGAAACTTTATGTATATATGATTTTGGTGTGGGAACAGGTAAAAAAGGGGAAATTATTATAAACGAAGTCACTAAAAAAGACGGTCATCATATTGAATACCACGGCGTTGATGCAAGTGAAGATATGTTAAGAATGGCATTAACGCAAACAGCTAAAAATTTAATGAGGGGGACACTTGAATTAAAAGATGTAGACACCTCCACAAGACACGCCAGTGCATGGAAAGATTTGATTAAATTTTTACGAGATCATGATCTTAAATATTCAACGCTTTCTTCGGAAGTTTTAAATGTTAAACTTAAAAGAATCTTTGCAAAATATTTGGAAGATCCGGAAAACATCAATTTAATAAAACATTTATTTGCCAGAATAGTCTCCCTACACAAAAAAAATCCTGGAGAATCCAACTGGATTAGTGAGTTAAATGATGATGTAAATTTTCCTATTACAATGCATGCACATCCAAAATTATTTCAGGACTTTAATCAATCCGAATTCGCTCAAAAACAGGGAGAAACCACTATTATATATAATCTTGGTTCGGAAATTTGTAATAGATTCCCAGCTAAATCTTTAGCGATGCTTAGTGCTTTACTTACCGAACCTGATACTACAGATGAGCACCCAAATGGATTAATTCCTCTTCAAGATGAAAAAGGTATACATGCTAATTATACAATTTTAGGCTTACAACTTGGTGAGATCCCACGATCGCAAAAACATTTTAGAGAACTGCGAACGCAAATGAGAAAAGCTTATAATAATCCTGCGTTTAGAACTTTAACCGAAGAACCCTTTGGACAAGATCACGTTACATATACAGATCCTGTCTCCGAAAAACCGCTTAAATTTGACGATATAGGCTTTATTTATGTTGATTATGAAGAAGATAAAGAACATCCGGGTTATTATTTGGCCACACATCGTCTTTACATTACCGAAGATGTTGAAATCCATGATGCTAGAGACAAAAGCATGACTATTAACGGCAAACAGAAGGCAACTGAAACATTTGAGAAAACCGTTGAAGCTTTATTTAAAAGAAGAAAAGAATTACAAGGAAAAAGAAAAGAAATTATGAGAAAACTTAATGTTAAATCTAAAAGAGATTTACTTAAAATAGATCCGAAAGTTTTTTTCTCGAAAGATTTTAGTAATTATGGAAGTGGCATTAAAATTGCAGAAGATATATTGGGTGAACCTACCGGTCTTCATGAAACTTTATTGTATCCATCTTACAAACCCTCTCTTGAGCAAATTGTGGAATTGTGTCATCAAGAAGGGCTTAAAGTGATAAATGTCTTTGTAGATGACAAAACACATCCAACATACTGCAAAATTCTTACAAGAAAAATGACTCCGGAAGAGCAAGAAGCATTTTTAAATGGAAATATTGATTCAAATATATTTTTTATTCCGGAAATTGAATTTCCGAATAAATCAAGAATAGCCGTACATAAAAAATCGCATGCCACTACAATATTACAAGCTCGCAAAAAAATAGATAAAAGAGCTAAAACATCGGCACAACCTCCCAAGCATATTCCTCACAGAAAAACCAAACCTTAGTAAATGAATTGCCTTGACGAAAGCCCCTGTTTTCCACTATCATCCATAAGCCTTCCTCTTTTGGACAATTAAAGAGGATTTTCCTATCCCTAAACCATTTACTCGTATAAATAAAAAACTTCGAACCAATCGCAAAATAATCTCTCCAACTATTCGATTAATAGACGATAAAGGGAATCAACTTGGTATAATGGCGATTGAAGATGCTATTGCAAAAGCCAAAAACAAAGATACCGATTTGGTTGAGGTATCACCCAATAGCAACCCCCCCGTATGTAAATTAATGGATTATGGCAAGTATCAATACAGGCAAAAGAAAATAGATCAGAAACATAAAAAGATGCAAAAACAGAGCGAAGTAAAAGGAATTAGAATGGGGTTTAGAACCGGAATTCATGATATAGAGGTTAAAAAGAAACAAGCGGAAAAATTTTTGAAAGCAAGAAATATAGTAAAAGTAGCGTTGATATTCAGAGGACGAGAGCTTGCCCATATTAATCTGGCTAAAGAAAAATTAATAAAATTCGCGGAAGAATTATCAGAAATAGCAACTTTGGAAGAAGGCCCAAAAAGACAAGGAAACAATTTAATTATGATTCTTACTCCAATAAAATAATAATTATGAAGCAGAAATCTCATAGTGGCGCAAAAAAGAGAGTCAAAAAAACAGGTAAAGGAACTTTTGTTGTACAAAAGTCATCCAAGAACCACTTACTTGTTAATAAATCTAAGCGCCAAAAAAAACTCTTTAATAAAGGCAAGATTGCCGAGAAACCTCAGCAAAAAATTCTTGCAAAATTAATTGCATAAATATAACCATTTAATCTTTATATTATGACGCGAATCAAAAGAGGCGTTAACGCCCACCGTAGGCACCGAAAAATCGTCAAAGCTGCCAAAGGTTATCGTGGTCTTCGTAGCACTACATTCAGTCAAGCGAAGAACGCAGTCATGAAAGCCGGTTTAAACGCATACCGAGATAGAAGACTGAAAAAACGAACTTTTAGAAGTTTGTGGATAACCAGAATTAACGCAGCATGCCGAAAAAAAGGTATTTCCTACAGCAAATTTATGAATGCACTTTTAAAGTCGGACATTCAAATCGATAGAAAAATGCTTGCCGACTTAGCAGTTCATAACGAAGAAGCTTTTAATGCTATAGTTGAAAAAGCAAAAACTATAGCATAGATTTTTATTAATACTTAGTATCGAACGAATCATACAGCTCCTCCCCATTGAGGGGCTGTTTTTGTATATCTATTGTTGTAACACTGGCTAAAAGCGGGCCGTTATAACACCAATCAATTAACGCTTGAACATTATTGGAATTTCCTTGGCACAATATTTCAACCGTTCCATCCGAATTGTTGCGCACCCATCCGGATACATTTAAATCATGTGCTTTTTTGCATACCGTATCACGGAAAAACACACCTTGAACTTTCCCGTGAATAATAAGATGTGCTTGCTCTTTCATGTATTGAGAAATAGATCTTATAACTGTACAATCAGTATAGTTTATAATCACTTTTAATGAAACGATTTTTACGAAACTTTGTACTGAAAATTCTTGAACTTCTTGCAAAGAAAAAATTAAAAAAAATGAATGCAAAGATTATTGGCATAACCGGATCGGTAGGGAAAACCTCGTGCAAAGATTTGGTAGCAGATATTTTGACTACCCATTATAAAGTGCTTAAAAATGAGAAAAGTTACAATAGTGAGTTTGGCTTGTTACTAACAATATTACGACAACCGAGCGGATTCTCATCGCCTTCCGCATGGTTAAAAATCATCGTAAAAGGCTTCTTTCAAACATTTTTCGTTAAAGAAACTTTTGATTATCTGGTATTGGAAATGGGGGTTGATAAACCGGGAGATATGGATTTCTTAACCGGAATCGCCCCACCGGATATTGCAATAATAACGGCTATTAAGCCTGTTCATTTGAATAATAATCAATTTTCTTCACTTGAAAAAGTTTTTGATGAGAAGAAAAAAATTATTTTAAATATGAAGAAAAGAGGACAAGCATTTATAACTCTCGACGATTCTTTGATTAAAAAAATGATTGATTTTGATATTAAAAAAATTACATATAGTCAAAAGGAGTCGGCAGATGTTTATGCAAACAATATTGAGCAAACTGAAGAAGGCCTTAAATTTACCGTCAATTGGAACAACAGTCCGTTCTTGGCGTTTGTTCCATTGTTTGGAGAATACCATTTAAGTTATGTTTTACCGGCCATTGTTGCCGGACTTGTCACAAAAGTGCCAATTAATAAAATTCAAGAGGCTTTAAGGAGCTACACCTTGCCACCGGGGCGAATGTCTTTAATAGAAGGAATTAAGAATACTGTAATTTTGGACAGTTCATATAATGCGTCTCCGGAAGCTGTGAAAGAAGCATTAAAAGTTTTAGATTTTTTTGGAAAGAAAAGGAAAACACGCAGAGTTTTTGTTTTTGGAAATATGAACGAACTTGGAAATTATTCAAAACAATTCCATCAAGAAGTTGGAAAACATATCCCCGCAAATGTAGATTTACTTATAACCGTTGGTACGGATGTTGGCTACGGCGCCGAATCGGCACAAAAAAACGGTTTACACGAAGCCAATATTCACAATTTTACCGATGTAGAAGAAGCTATCGTGTTCTATAAAAAAAACATAAAACAAGACGATGTAATTCTTGTAAAGGGATCTCAAAATAAAGTGCGACTTGAAATTTTTGTTAAAGCCTTTATGTTAAGACCGGAAGAAGCAAGAGATACCCTTGTCAGACAAAGCAAAAACTGGAAGAATATAACTCCTTAGCAGAAGATTATGTATAACTGGAAAATAATAGGACATAAAAAGCAACTTGAGCTTATTGAAAACGATATTAAATCCGGCTCTATCGCTCATGCTTATTTATTTACAGGTCCTTCCGGTATCGGGAAATTTTCTATCGCAAAAATGTTTGTAAATATTTTACAATGCCCAAATAATCTTTGTAATAAATGCAGTACTTGCAAACAATTACAAGCCGGGAGCCATCCCGATACAATCGTTATCAAAAACAACAAAGCTTCCATTAAAATAGAGCAAATTCGCGATGTTATAAGTCGTCTTCAAATGACAAAACAAGCTCGATATAAAATTTTACTAATAAAATCAATTGAAAAATTAACTCCCGAAGCGGCAAACTCTTTACTTAAAATCTTGGAAGAGCCCCCTGCTGATACAATAATTATTATGACTACCGGGAATGTCCGTGAAATTCTTCCAACTATTATTTCCCGCGTGAGATTAATTAAATTCAATGCTTATTCTCAAAATTTTCTTAAAGAAAAATTAAAACCTCTGTATCCCGATACCGACGACCAAACAATGGAACAGGTATGCTCTCTTTCTATGGGGAAAAGCGGAAAAGCAATTAAACTTTTAAAAGATTCTAACCTTTTGGCTTCGTACAGAACAATGTATAATATACTTTGTGAGTTTCTAAAAGACAAACCTCTTCACACAAAATTTAAACTGGTTGAAGAAATTATTGCCGATGACAGAGACACAAAAGAATTTCTTGAAGTATTCACCCACTTGGTAAGAAGTAAACTGCACAAAGGCTTAAACACCCAATCACTTACCAACAACAAAAAGGATTATTATCTAAATTTACTATCCTCTTTGGAAAGAACAAGAGTCTTACTAAAACACAATATTAACGCAAGACTGGCTCTGGAATCACTAATATTAAAAGCTTTATAAATGAAAGTTATCTCAATATTCGATCAATTCATGCGCAAAGAAATTAGCATTCCTCAGCCCGACGGGATACATCCCGAGGCGGGTGATTTTGTTGTATATCGTGATGATGAGAACAGAGAAAATATCGGACGTATTCATTATGTTAATCGAGAAGAAAAAAATGAGGATAAAATTTTAACAAAATATTCATATCTTCGTAAAGCAACAGCTCATGATAAACAAAAAATGGAGACTTTAGGACAAAAAGCCACGGAAGCTATGATTAAATGTAAAAAAAAAATAAAAGAACATAAATTGGATATGCTACTTGAATTTACCGAATATTCGCTTGATGGAAGCAGAATTAATTTTATTTTTACTTCCGATGATCGCGTTGATTTTAGAGAACTTGTAAAAGATTTGGCAAAAATTTTCCAGAAACAAATTCATCTTCAACAAATCGGGCCAAGAGACAAAGCCAGAATTGTAACCGGTGTTGGAAAATGCGGAAAACCTTTATGTTGTGCCAGCTGGCTTAAGGATCTTCAGAGTATTACCATGGATATGGTAAGAAGCCAATCTTTGGAAAGTAAGGGTAGTGCAAAATTATCCGGAGCTTGCGGGAAATTAATGTGTTGCTTACGTTACGAGGTTGATGAATATAAAAAACTCAAGAAAAATCTTCCGAAAATCGGAAGTGTGGTAAAAGTTAAAAAAGGGGAGGGGCAAGTTATTTCTCTTGATATTTTAAATCAAAAAGTAAGAGTACTGTTTCCCGATAGATCTTTTGAATCGATACCTGCAAGCGACATTAAGAAAATTGTTGTTAATCAGGAAATAGAAGGTCTGCAAGAAAAACAGACCGATCCAATCGTTAAAGAATTATAACTGTTATTTATGGAAATATTTTTTATTGTTATTATTATCGCAACTCTACTTGGAATATTCATAAGACGCTATTACATAATAAATAAGGGTCTTTATTTGGAAAAATTTTTTGTTAGGAAGTTTTTTAGCCATACTTCTAGAGAAAATCCCTTGCAAGATATGCCGGAAAGAAAAATTCCTTCGTATGCCCCTAGGGCCGTTCCAAAAACCATGGAAGCAAAGATGCTTTACAATAAGGCAATGATTTTTTATAACAGAGGAGATTTGGACGAGAGTAAGAAAAGATTAATTCAGGTAACCGCGCTTGACCAAAATTTTGTTGATGCCCTTCATAAGCTTGGTTTGATTTATCTTAAACAAGCTCAATTTCCCAAGGCTGAAGCCCTTTTTAGACAATTGGTTAATCAAATAGAAACAGAGGCGATTTATCATAGTAATCTTGGACGTGCTCTTTATGAGCAACAAAAATTTGAAGAAGCTCTTATTTCTTATCTTAAATCTATTGAAATTGATGATTCCAGACCGGGACGTTTCGTTAGCATAGCAGAAGTTTACAGACAAATGGATCAAAAAAATAAAGCTCAAGAAATGTATGAAGTGGCATTAAAATTAGATCCGACAAATATTGATTATTTACTTACATACACACATTTTTTGATGGAAGAACAAAACTATAATAAAGCTAAAATATATCTCGATAAAGTTCTAAAAATTCAACCCGATAATGCAATTGCGCTTGAAATGAAAAACGAGTGCGATCAAAAGGAAGTTTAATTTACTGTTTATCCTCAGCGCCGTCCGTACTTGGACCAACCATGATTTTTGCAGGAATAGCTCTATATGCGCTATAAATTGTCTCTGTCGTCTTTTCTCCGTTCTTAAAGAGATGACGGTACCAAGTTACATTAAAACCTGTATGCCCATGCTCTACTTGCCTCCTTGTCCCCGGTGGCAATGATGGATTAACAATAATGGTCGCCGGACCCGGACCATGATATCCCCCTTGATACGGTCCTTCCAATTCAACGGTTCTTCCATCATCAATCCCGTAAAACTTAAAGAAAGCTTGCGTTCCTTCCGTGTAAGCCTGGATAAGAATATATCCTGGGGTATCATTTATAAATTTAACATCATGAACACCTATATAAATTGTTGCGTCAAGTCCATAACCGTAAATTTGCGCATAATACGACACTGCATAAGAATGTGGCGCTCTTTCAACAATAGGAAGTCCGGACATTAAAGCGGCACGATAAATGGTTGAAGAAACTTGGCAAAGTCCCCCTCCGTATTCCGGAATTGTTCCTTCGGGCTTAATTACCAATTCGGGTAAATATCCGCTTGATGTATCAACCGGACCAACAAATTTATTAAATGAAAAAGTTTCTCCCGGAGCAATTAACAATCCGTTATATTTGTTTACTCCAATTTTAATATTATGAACTCTGTTTGGAGGCGACCCCGCGAAAGCACTTCTACCCGTTCCAATTAATGTTTCGATTCCAAGCATTTTTAATTTATCGGAAACTTTAACATTCGCTTTTATTTTTTGCACAGGGATAGGAACCTCATTTATATTATTATTTACAGCTAAATTAATAGCATCAACCAAATATTCGCTTCTTATTATTCTTCCATTTTCACCTTTCCCTTCGATTATTATTTTATCGTTTTCATCTTTATAAATAGACACATCTTGCGGTTTCGATTCAATAATCGGACTAATTTCTTTTTTAACATAGCCCATAAAAACCTCCGGATCGATACTGATTTTTAACTCTTTGGTAAGAAAAAGCGGATCTGATAAAACTCCGGGGTCTTTCTGTAATTCTCCCAGATTAACAGATAAAACATCTCCCACATGAAAATTGTCAACATACTTAAACTTCACCCAATCAATATGATCCGCCAAAGTAAAATGCCAATCCCAATTTTCATATGTCAAATAAATTTTCTTATATAAAAGATCTTCTATTTTCTCCATCTCCTTCTCAAGCTTTGCTTGTGTAACAATAGGCTGTCGATTAAGCAAAATTACATTTATAGGCTCAGAAGAAAGGTTGTTTGCCCGATTTTTAATATCTTTATAAAGACTTCTTGTATTAATAGCTTTCCCAGTTTGCTCCGGAACAACAATTAAAGTTTTATTCTTGAAAGTTAAATATGCATCTTTTGTTTTTTTATCGGCAAAATTAAACTTCTCTTCTAAGGATTTTTGGGCATTTTCTATATCCACAGAAACATAAAACGGTATTTGTTTACCGTGTATCATAGAAATAAGTATACTGGCAATATTACTGTTTTTAAAATTTACGAATTTAATTTCCTGCAAAGTATTACGTGGCAAAAGAGAAATGCCCAACTCTTTAGGTGTGAAATCTTTAGTTTCTCCGTCCATGGTAACCGATATAGGCAGGTCTAAGAATGGCTCTCCTCGCTCCATAAGTTTAGTTTGCACTTCGTCCAAATGAAGAGAACTAATGTCCACCCCCGCAACGCTTGTTCCCGGCATAACCGTATTATAAAGTGCAAAAACAATAACTATCGATGCAAAATAAAATAAAATTAAAGCCACCAAAAATGAAGAAATTACAATAATCGGACCTTTGAATTCTTTAAAGATTTTAGCAATTCGCTTTTTAAAGTTTTGCTTAACAGATTTTTTAGATTGCTTTTGAGCGGGTTTGGAGACCGGTTTTTGAACAGGTTTTAAAGCCACCTTTTGAGCAACTTTTTTCTTTTTAGCTTTAGTTTTTACTTTGCTCTTATTTGTTGTTTTTTTAACAATTTTTTTATTGATATGTTTCTTCGTTGAAGAAGTCCTTTTTACTTTTGTCCCGATTTTTTTCTTCTTCTTCTTTTGTGCCATAGAAAGTTACTTGCGTTTCAGCAATTTTTTCTTAAAATATTTCCAAACTTTTGCGCTATTTCTTTTTGTGTGATTCTTAGCAGCTTTAATCTCGCTTCCATATTCTTCCATAAACTTTCCGCTAACTTCTTTTCCTTTTTCTTTTAAATATTTTCTTGTTTCTTCTCCTTTTTTAGGCGCAACGGTAAGCCCCACAACAGAACCTATAGCGCCACCGACAATAGCTCCCATAACTACCTTATCCATCATTCCCTTCTTTTTTTTCTTTTCCTTTTTTTCCTTTCGTTTCCACATTGATTTATCGGTTAATAATTTTTTTAATTATTTGGCGAAATCGACCGCTTTTGTTCTTCGAATAATATTAATTTTTATTTTTCCGGGATAACTGAGTTTATTTTCAATTTCCTTTGCGATATCACCTGCCATTTCGTCCATCTGCCCGTCGCTAACATCATCCGGATTAACCAAAACCCGAAGCTCTCTTCCTGCGGAAATAGCGTAAGTTTTATTAACACCTTCGTGTGAAGTCGCAATTTCTTCAAGCGCACGAAGTCTCTCTATATACCTTTGCAAAGATTCTTGCCTTGCCCCCGGACGACCTGCGGAAATGGCATCTGCAGCCATAACAATACGAGCTTCTGCAGTTTGTGGAGTTTCCGCTTCATGATGAGTCCACGCAGCATGAATCTCGTCTTCAGGAAACCCGAATTTTGTCATAATCTCTCTTGTAAGTACATCGTGCGAACCTTCTATATGTTGATCAATCGCTTTTCCAATATCATGAAAAAATGCCGCAATTTTAGTTTTTTCTTGATCCAGACCAAGCTCTCCGGCAAGCAGTTCCGCCATAGAAGCCACTTCAAAAGAATGTAGCAAAATATTCTGTCCGTAACTTGTTCGATATTTAAGACGTCCAATAATTTTAATAAGATCGGGATCAAATTTTCGTTTAAAGCCCATTTTTTTAACAGCTTTTTTCCCCACTTCAACAAGATCTTGTTCGATGATTTTTTTGGCCTCGGCGATAGCAGTTTTAATCTCTTTTTCTCCTATATGTCGCATTTTTACAAGTTTTTCCATTGCAACTCTGGCAACATTTTTTCGCAACAAATCAAATGTTGAAACCACTATTGTTTTCGGCTCGTCGTTAAATACAACATCAACATCTAAAAGTTTTTCAAAAAGCAAAATGTTTTCGGCATTTCGGCCTACAATAATAGCTTTTATTTCATCACGATGAACAATAATTTTTGCCTCTTTTTTCTCGACGGAAGAAGTATCGGTGTATCTTTGTATCGAACTTCTTAACATATTTTTTGCAATCTTTTCCGCATTTTCACTAGCATATTCAAGTTTCTTTTTAATATGCTCAATTTTTTCCTCGGAAAGATCCGCCGAGTATTGTCTAATTAAAGAATCTTTTAAACTTTCTATCGTTTGCCCGCACCGAATCGCTAATTTGTCTTTAATCATACCTTCAAGCTTTACAAGTCTTTCTTCCGACTTATTAATCGCTTCTTGTAAATCAAGGATTATCCCTCTTAGATTTGTATTTTTCATTTCTTTTTTTTCAAAAATCTCTTCTTTGAATTTTACATTTTGTTCAATTGTATGAATAAGCGTTTTCATCTGTTTTAACATATCTTCCGTATTTTGCTTGATGTTTTCCGTATATATTAGAGCTTCATTTTGTATTGTTTCCGCCTCTTGTTTGCTGTTTTCCAAAAGCTTTTCCGCCTTTGCCTTTGTTTTTTTGATATCAACAAAATTTAACCGCTTAAAAACAAGCTGGCTTATTAGTGCGCCAACAATTGTTGCCACAACGATAATAATTATATTTATAAGTATCATTTTATATATAAGTAAATATGGCCTACAAGGAGTTCGTTTCACTCACGTTTAACTCGCGCTTATGCTCGCAAAAAGACTCCATATGTTCGTCTCTATTCATCTCTGATTGTAGCGTTATTTTAAAAAGAAATCAATTATGGTATTATACAAAAGTAAATAATTTTGTGAATAAATCTTAACCCCCTCTTTATGGAACTCTCTTTGTTTCTGGCGCAAGTGATGGGCATAAGTTTTGTCGTCCTTGGCTGTGGATTTCTTTGTAATAGCAGATATTACAAAGCCATCTATACAAATTTTGTAAAAAACGAAAGTCTTGTATTTGTGATAAGTATTTTAATGCTTGTTCTCGGAAGTACTCTTGTTTTAACTCACAACATCTGGGAAGGTGCTTGGTGGGTTGTTCTAATTACCATCCTTGGTTGGATCATTTTGATTAAAGGATTTCTTCTTGCGGTTTTCCCAAAATCAATCCTTGAAATGACGAAATCCGTTGTTAAATGGAAAGGTCTTTTCGTTTGGGCTGGAATTCTTTATGCAACTCTTGGCGTTATTTTCCTTTACTATGGATTTATAGTTTAAGTTGATTTGCAAACCAACCTTTCTTAACCGGAGAGGTTGGTTTTTTGATAGTACCCATATAAACTATTTGGCAAACCAATGGTCAAACAGGCTAACTCTGTGTTACTATAAAGGGTGATCTATTATTAACCCATTCCTTATGGATCTCTCGATTCTCGTAGCTAAGCTTTACGGAGCAATTTTGCTTGCGTTTGGGCTTGGACTGCTTTTTAATTCCACATACTACAAAAAAACGATCACCGAAATGCTAAAAGATAAAGGTTACATTCTTTTTGGCGGTATGTTTGCCCTTATTATAGGTCTTCTTTTGGTTATGAATCACAACATTTGGGAATGGAGCTGGGTAGTAATTATTACTATCGTGGGTTGGATTGCATTGATTAAAGGTATTTTGCTAATTGTGTACCCGCAATTTGCAAGCTGGTTTGAAGGATGGTTCAACAAGAATAGTGTCCTTATGTTTATGGGAGCTATATCTTTAATCCTCGGAGGTGTTCTTACCTACTTTGGATGGTATGTATAGTTTTTAAAAATTCTAAGCCGGCACTTCGCTCGATGGAAGATGTCGGCTTTTTTAGTTTTAAATTTTTTGGTGGAGATGCCGGGAGTCGAACCCGGGTGCAGTGGCCGAAACGATAAGCGTCTACAATCGTAGTTCGTTTTTAGTTACGTCGTTTGGAATAAAAAACAAACAAAAGCGCCAAACGCCGGTCGGTTTTAAAATTTCGATTCTATTGAAAACCATAACAAAAGTCTCTAGCCAGATAAGATGACGCCTTTATGGAATATCAGGCTTCAACCATAAAGACGTAAGCGCGCATATGCGCACTTAAAATCAATCCAATTTATGCAACTGCCATAGCAGGAGCGAATCCATACTGAGCAAGATAAGCTGGGCTTGATTCTGATACTGAGTCAGCATCTAAAATTGCGCTGGACGGATATACGGGGAGACAGCGCTACCCCCGGATTGCGACTTAGCATTCCAACAGGCCAATGTCGAATGCCAATACATCCCCAAATTATCAATGAGCCAAATTATAATCGCACTTTTTGTATGGTTTGTCAAGAAGCTCGCTACGCTCGCTTGATCGCTTTCTGAAGTTTTTTAACATTTTCTTTAATCGCGTCAAACCACTGAACACCAAGTTCCTCTATTGGTATTTTTAACTTTGTTCCGCTAATCAACCATTTTGGATTGTATTCCAAAAGGTTCATTATGTTTTCCGGTTTTACACTCTTAGACATTGAAAGCACTATTTGTTTTCCTTTCGCCATGTGAATATTTTCGGCTTTAATATTTATAATACCCGCTTTTTTCGCTTCAATTTTAAGCTTTAACACTTTAAATAAATTTTGAACTTCTCTCGGCATTTTACCATATTCTTCAACTAACTCTTGGCTAA
Source organism: bacterium (assembly GCA_021158225.1). Lineage (GTDB taxonomy): Bacteria > Patescibacteriota > Gracilibacteria > UBA1369 > PNNO01 > PNNO01. The sequence goes on from JAGGUZ010000011.1 coordinate 13,275, forward strand.
GATCATTTAAGTACGATAAATTGTCGGCGGAAGAAAGCTTTTGATATGTGTTAATTTTGTCTTTTGCGTTAACAATATAGCTCTCCGGAATAAACGCCGAGATAGGAAGTTCTATTGCAATTTCTGCAAGCTCTTCCCCCTCTTTTCCGGCCTCGATTCTACCAGCTTTCAAGTCTTCAATCGCTTTATTAAGCATACGAATAAAATGGCTTACCCCAATAACATTAATAACTCCATGCTGTTTGGCCCCCAAAATATCTCCCGCCCCACGAATTTCCAAATCTTTCATGGCAATTTGAAACCCGCTTCCAAGATCGGAAGCCTCAACAATAGCACGCAACCTTTTTTTAGCATCCAACTTCAATCTCTGTCCTTGATACAAAAAATACGCATAAGCCTGCGTTTTCCCACGCCCAACCCTCCCCCGTAATTGATACAACTGTGCAAGCCCGAACCGCTCCGCATTATTAACAATTAAAGTATTTGCATTCGCTAAATCTATTCCGTTTTCAATAATTGTTGAACTGACCAAAACATCAAACTTATGCTCTTTAAATCTAACAATCGTCTCTTCAAGATCACCACTTCCCAGCTTTCCATGCGCAACACCAAAAGTGGCTTCCGGAACAAGTCTTTTTAATTTATCCGCTATTCCCTCTATTGTTTGCACTCTGTTATGAAGAAAATAAACCTGCCCATTTCTCTTTATCTCTTTTAAAATCGCCTCTCTAACAAGCCCGTTTGAATAACGACGAACCTCTGTAACAATTGGTAACCTTCCATGTGGAGCTGTTGTAATCGTCGTAATATCTCGCAATTTATTAAGACAAATATTAAGTGTTCTTGGAATTGGTGTAGCGGTTAATGTTAAAATATCCACTTCGCTCTTCATCTCTTTTAGCCTCTCTTTTTGTTTAACTCCAAACCGTTGTTCCTCGTCAACAACAACAAGTCCAAGATCTTTAAATTTAATATCCGGCTGTAATAATCTATGTGTTCCTATCACAACATCAACTTCTCCGCGTTCTATTTTTTTGATAATTTCCTTCTGCTGTTTTGGGGTTTTAAACCTACTCAACATTTCTATGCGAACATGAAAAGGGTCCATTCTTTTCGTAAAAGACCTGTAATGTTGATCCGCCAAAATTGTAATCGGCGAAATAAGCGCAACTTGTTTTTTGTTTTGCACCGCTTTAAATGCGGCTCGCATAGCAACTTCTGTCTTCCCAAAACCAACATCTCCACAAATAAGCCTGTCCATCGGAATCTCTTTTTCCATATCTTCTTTAACATCATTTATGGACTTTAACTGCCCGGGTGTTTCTTCATATTTAAAAGTCGCTTCAAATTTTTCTTGTAAATCGTTATCTTTTTTATATTTTATTCCTCTTGCACTACGTCTTTTTGCATACAAAACCAACAATTCTTTAGCGATTTTTTCCGTCTCTTTTTTAACTCGATTTGTAATTGTTGACCATTCGGCAGATCCAAGCCTTGTTAATTTTGGTATATGTTCGTCCGCCCCTATATATTTATTTATCTTATCCGCCTGATCAATCGGCACAAACAATTTGTCGTTTTCCGCATATCCAAGCTTCATATACTCACGTGTAATTCCATCTATAGTTTTTTGTTCAAGCCCTAAAAATCTAGCAATACCGTGGTCCGCATGTACAACATAATCGCCCGGTTTAAGTCCGGTTAAAAAATCAAGATAAACTTTTTGATTAAATGTTTTTTTGCTTTTGTCTTTAAATGAAATTATATCTCTATCCGTTAAAAACAAGAGTTTTAATTCCGGATTTTGAAAAGCTTTTGGAAATATAGCTTCTTTTTTTAGAGTGCAAATCGATAAAAACATTGTCCTTTCCGTAGAACTTGGAAGCTCTTTTGGATTATCTAAAAACGGAACATTGTGTTCTTTTAAAATGTTTTTTATTTCGTCTTCATTTTTTGTAAAAATAACAACCTTCCATTTGTCGGCCTGTTTTGATCTTATGTCGGTAATAAAATCATAAATGTCTCTATATTTTAAAACCGACAAATAATGTAAATGCTTGTGTTCTTTAACATCTTCATTAAAAGTTGTAAAACGAACTGACGCAGATTTTTGGTAAGCCTCTTTCATCATCACATTCCATGCCTCAAAAAAATCATCAATAACATCTATTTCATCTTCAATTAAAAGCGTGTGTTTATCGATATAATCAACAAGCACGCCGGTGTCTTGGTTTATATTGATCGGGTAAATCTCGTATTTTTTAATTTTTTTAATAGAATTATTCCCATTTGTTTGTTCAAAAAGATCAACAGATTCTATTTCATCAAAAGCAAGCTCTATTCTAAGCGGATAATCACTATTGGCCGGAAAAATTGTTAAAATTTCTCCTTGTTGATAATACAGTCCTTTCTCTAAGAAATTTCCCGGCGCTACCCTATATCCCGCCGACACAAAAGCCTCTATTAAATCTATATTTGTTGTTTTTTGCCCCCGCGAAACAACTATTTTTTGTTTATCCAGCTCAGATTTCGACGGAACATTTTGTAAAATTGTTTGATACGGCGCAACTATTATTTTTTTATTAGGATCCACAAGATGCCCTATTGTAGCAAGAACTTCTGTAAAATTATACCTGTCGTCTCCCTCTATCTGTGTGTATGGATGCACCTTTAAATCGCTCCAAATAGACAAATCTTTTGTGAGATTCTCTTGTTCGGAGACGCTATTTACAACCCACAACACTTTTTTATATTCGGGAAATTTTTTAAGAAGCTCAAACAAAATAAAGGCTTTTGTTGTTGTGTTTCCGGCCCCGCTAATCGATATATTCTTTTGTTTATAAAAAAGATCCAAAACGCGCACATTTTGGGTTGTTCCAAAAAAAGACTGTAATTTGTAATCTTTCGTTACCAATCTAGTTCGTTAAAACCGAAGAAAGTTATACTTTCAGTGGCATGATAATATACATATACCCGTCTTCCTTGCAAGGCATAATTGAGGCCGGCGAGAGCTTATCGTTAAGCTCTATACAAACTTTCTCGCTGTCTATATAAGACAAAACATCAGCTAAATACTGAGAATTAAGCGCTATCTTGTTGTTTTCGCCACTCATTGTTATGTTTATTTCCGCCTTTTCTTCTCCAACCTTTGTTTCGTCTGTTGAAATTAAAAGTTTCCCGTCGTTTGTCGCGGCAAGTTTAATATTGTTGTTGTTTTCTTTAGCAAAAAGAGAAACTCTTCTTACCGTTTGAGATAAATCGTTAAGGTTTACTTCAATTTTGGTTTTGTTTGTCTTTGGAAAAATTTTCTCGTAAGCGGGGAAACTTCCTTCTATAAGCCTTGATGTAAATTCCGTATCACCAATTTTAAACAAGATTTGACTTGGTGAAAACTGAATGCTAACTTCTTTTTCTTCTGTTTTAGATAAAACCTTTCCAAGTTCCTGCGCTGTTCTTGCGGGAACAACAGATTGTAAAGAAAAGTCGGGTCTTGTTTTTAGTGTAAGTTTTTGTTCTGCCAACCTATAACTATCTGTAGACACAACTTTTAAAAGTTCTTTATCTATAATAAAATTAACTCCGGATAACACTGGTTTTGAAGGGTTTTGAGAAACTGCGAAAACTGTCCTTGTAATAGCTTTATTAAGATCTTTTGCTGGAATTGTAATAATTTTTGGTTGATCTATTTTTGGAATTAATGGAAATTCATCTGCGTTAATTCCTTTCATCTTTGTTTCCGATTGAGCAGATTTAATACTTAAACTTAACCCTTCTGTTAAATTAAGTTCTATTTGTTCGTTTTTCAATAAAGAAACATAGTTTGTTATTAATCTTGCCGGAATAGTAATTGCACCTTCATTTCTTACATCGGCATCGATAAATAAACTAATGGCTAGTTCAAGGTTTGTTGAAGATAAAAACAGCTTTTTACCTTCAGCTTTAAGTAATATGTTATTTAAAACAGGTAATGTGTTGTTTGGACTAATCGCTTTATTTACTGTATTTAATGCATGCGATAGATCCTTTTGACTACAAAAGAGTTTCATATTGATTATTTATATAAGTTTAGAATGTTCATAACTATTATACAAAATTCTCTTCTTTTTTAAAGAGTAGTTTATTATTTATATAAATAGTAGAAGTAGGGCTTGTAAAAACTTATATTTATACAATAAAATATACATTGAAAATCGACATATGTTCTTTTATATTAAACAAGAAATCACAAACAAACATGTTTTGAACAGAGTGCACAACAAGCGGTTAAACCTTTTGTTCGTTGTGTAAAAATGATACATTTATAAACGCATACGCTTAACTTTTAAACAAACTAATGCACAATACAATATGACAGAAATAACAAATCCAAAACTTGTACGACCAAAGGTTAATAAAATTTTAATACTCACAATTTTTTTTATTGTATTAAATATCGGTCTTTCTATATTTCTTACTTATGATTTTTACACACAAGGTCAAAGTACGGTATGCTCTATTGATAACTTTTTAAGTTGCGGGGGGGTGGCGGAAAGCAAATATGTACTTTTGTTTAATGTTCCACACGCCCTGTTGGGGATTGTTTTTTATACGATTCTTTTGATTGGTATTGGTGGGGTTTTATTAAGGGTTTCGTTTCACAGGATTATAAAATTTTTGCGCCCACAAACTGTTTTAGATTTATTAAGATGGGCGTCTTATGTTGCCGTTCTTTATGGTTTTTATTTAACTTATTCGGAAATATCCGTTTTAAAAATATATAGTGCACCTTACATTGTTCAACAACTTCTAATCTTTATAATAGCCGGTCTTCAAATTTGGGCAAACACTGTTATTCACGAAGGAAAGGAAGAAACACAGGTGTGTGAATTTTGTTAACCTACTGTTGTTATGAAAAAAATAACACTTATTTTAATATCAATATTTTTTATTCTAAGCCTTTGCGGATGTGGGGTTGTACAAAGAGACAACCTATCAAACGACGAACTTACAAAAATAGCAAAGTGTTTAACCGATAAAGGTGTTAAAATGTATGGAGCAAATTGGTGTGCTCATTGTAAAAAGCAGAAAGAAGATTTTAAAGAAGCGTTTCAGTATATTGATTATACGGAATGTGATCCGAGTACAGACACCAAGCAGGCAAAAGAATGTGTTAAAAGGGGAATAGAAAACATTCCTGCGTGGGAATTTCCCGATGGAACCGTGAAGACGGGAGAAGTACAACCTTCGGAACTGGCAAAAATTGCCGGATGTTAACTTGTTAATAACTTGTCAATAACTTTATACTATGAATGATCTACGCCTTGCTACAGTTGTTATTACTGCGCTTATAGACTCTATTAATCCTTGTGCGATTGGAGTTTTGGTTCTTTTAATTTCAGCGCTTTTAGTGCTTTCGGAGAAAAAAAAGAAAATGCTTGTAACCGGAATAATTTATGTAATAGCGGTTTTTATAACATATTTTATAGCCGGTCTTGGGCTTTTAACGGTTATACATAATTTACAGATAGAGGAAATGGTCGGAGTAATGACCGGCTTTCTTGTGATTATACTTGGGTTTATTGAGATTAAAGACTTTTTCTGGTATGGGAAAGGGTTTTCGTTAACAATTCCAACCTCCCAAACAGATAGAGTTAAAAAATATGCGGAAGAGGGAACGATTGTTGCGGCGATTATACTTGGAATTATAGTTGCGGCGGTTGAACTTCCTTGCACGGGGGGGCCGTACCTTGCAATTACAACACTACTTGCCGAAAAGATTGATTTTGGAGCAATAATGTATTTGGTTTTATACAACCTTATTTTTGTATTACCACTTCTTATTATTGTGATTTTGGCTTATTTTGGAACGAGCGCACTTGATGTTAAACATTGGAAAAATAAGTATAAAAAATGGATGCGTCTTGTAACCGGTATTTTAATGATAGGACTTGGTGTGCTTTTGATTCTTTTTGCACAAGGAGTAATAAGTTTGGTTTAATATTTAAAAATTATTAAAAAATTATGCCTACAAACGGATTAAAAATTGGACTCGCGCTTGGATCGGGTGGGGCAAAAGGGCTTTCTCATATAGGGATTTTAAAGGTTCTTGAGGAGAATGAAATTATTCCGGATCTTATAACCGGAGCAAGTATGGGTGCTATTATTGGTGCAGGATACAGTCTTGGTATGCCTATTAAAGAGATTGAGGAAAAAGCTTGTGAATTTTTTACCCTTGATAGTATTTTTTCTCCAACTAATTTCCATTATTTTCATGAAAGTTTAATAAGAATAGAAGATATAAGAAAAGTATTTTATGAATTTGTTGGAGATAGCACATTTGCTGATTGTAAAATTCCTTTTATGGCGCTTGGACTTGATCTTGAAGAAGGTGAGGAAGTAAGAATGACCGAAGGACGCCTTTTAGAGGCTGTGGAAGCGGCGTCTGCAATACCGGGTATTTTCCCGCCGGTGTTTGTTGATGAAAGATATATGGTTGATGGAGGGCTTTTAAATCCGACGCCGGTTGATTATTTGCGCGAGAGTAAAATGGATATTGTGATTGGGGTACATACGGAGAATTTAACCGCACGGCAATATATTTCCGCTATGGTTTGGGATAAATTTTACAAGAAGCCCGATAAATTAAAAAAACAGACAAAACGTGGAATGCTTGAGCAGGCCAAACTGAATATGACTTTGATGATTAATATTTTAATGAGAACAATTGAGGTTGCCAGAAAACTTAACGAGAAAATAGCATTTTTAACGGGACATCCGGATATTATTATAGAGCCGTACACAATGGATATTGGTATGTTGCAGTTTGAGAGGATAGAAGAAGCGATAAAATATGGAGAAGAAGCCGCAAAAAAACAAATTCCGAAACTTAAAAAAATTATAAGAGACAAAAAGAAAGATCTCAAAAAATAAACTTAAAAAATAAAAACGAATTTACGCATGCTTTAATGTACCGCTACAGGCTGTTACTTGCCAATTTTAACTGATTATGGTAACTTTGTGTTTGTATTATTAAAATACTTAAAAATGAAAAAAACAATAATTACAATTGCACTATTTACGGCAAGTATACTTGTGTTAGCCGGATGTGGAGAGAGTTATCCTTCAAAATTATCCGTTTATCCTTTTAAAACCGCTGTGATTCAGTATGAACTTAGCGGTGGAACACAAGGAGACAGGTCTGTTTTTATAAGGGGTGATCAGAAAGCTGTTCATACATTTATTACTACGCCGGGACAAGAGAAAAATTTGTTTGAATTGTATCTTGGGAATGAAAAGTATATTGCCAATTTGGATAAAATGACAGCAATTAAAGCGGTTGATACAAATTACGATAAAATGTTGAAATTAAATAAAAAAGAACAAGAAGAATATTTAATTAAGAAAAGTCTCGGATTAAAAACCGGGGTGAAGCTTCCAAAACCGATTACAACCTCTATGGTAGGGGGACAACAATGTGATGTTTACGAAATTGCAAATATTGGTACGGCTTGTATGTGGCATGGTATAGCCCTGCAAAAAGAAATAACTTTAGATGGAATTACAAACAAAATCGTAGCCGTTAAGGTTGATGTTGATGCGAAAATTCCAGCTGAAAGGTTTGAACTTCCCGCAGGAGTTATTGTTACCCAGTAAGGTTATCCCAAGGGTGGGGGAAGGGCGATGCAGTTCTTGGTAATGAGTTTTGATGAGAAGTACTTAGTCCTTTTTTTGCGCAAAAAAAACTCCGAGTTGCCGTCGAAGCTAATTCATGCACAAACCTAATAATTTAGGTGGGGTTCCGCATATACAGACCACGGTCTATAAAAATTGAGATCCCCTTAGTACTGAGATGGGTTTGCATGAGACTGTTCTAACGAACAATTCAGAGGTAAATTTATAGTAGCACTTACTTTTTGAGTGTTCAAGTTTCGCTTTTGTAAAAACACAACATTTTGAGCTAAGAGACGCCAAAAATACAATATATAGAAAAAAGGATATAGACACATTGTGAGGAATCTTTCATTATTTGTTAAATTGTCTGTGAAATTATCCGCCCAAAAATATTAAAGCTTTGACGAAATCAAAAAGATTTCCAAGTACTAACCAAAGGATGGAAAATCCCAAATATCGTCTGACAACAACGATATCTAGAAGAATAAAGACTAAAAAGTATATTTGAGACTTTTCCATAAACCGAAAATAGGCAGGTTGGTATTTGTGGGGGACAAAAACCGCAAAGATTTTTGAACCGTCTAAAGGTGGAAATGGCAAGAGGTTAAAGATTGCGAGCAAAATGCTAAGATCGGTAATTGTCCATAAAAGTGTGGCAATGGAAACAGGAAGGCTTACATACTTTAAGGGAATAGAACAAATTAAAGCCGTAAGAAGATTTGAAGCCGGACCTGCCAAAGAAACAAGAGCAGAATCTTTTATAGGATTTTTAAAATTATATGGGTTTACCGGAACCGGTTTTCCCCAACCAAAGCCGGCAATAAAAAGCATTAAAGTGCCTAGCACATCAAGGTGAGCTTTTGGGTTAAGAGTAAGCCGTCCGCGATTTTTTGCGGTTGGATCACCAAGCTTGTAGGCAACAAAAGCGTGAGATGCTTCATGGATGGAAATAACTATAACAAGAGCGATAATAAGGTACGCATATGCTTCCAGAGTACTTGTCATGAATTTTAAATTAGGTACTTGGTATCTAGCACAAGAATAGTGCAAGCGTAAGTATAGCAATTTACCCGGGAACTTTATAGAGCAAAGCCAAAAACGCCCGAGAGATTATAATGAATTAAGGTAGGTTAAGTACTCCGAGACACAACCCGGCGGTATTTCTTACCTTCTCTTCTTGCGGTCGTACCAGATGCCAAAGCCAACAAGTCCTCCTCCACCCAAGAATATAATTAGCCATATATAGTTAGGGAAACCGACTTCTTTGCCGAAGGCGACGCCTCGTAAAACTGAAGATATAGGTTGTGAAATAGTAAAGTGCAAAGTTGTTACTTTACTTACAGCTTGGTCGCTTTCTCGCACTGCATAAACGGAAACCGTGTGATCTCCCGGCTCAAGTTCTTTTGGAGCTTCAATTTTAAATTCTCCACCAGCAAGATCGGCAACTATCGCCGAAGTGCCAATTACACTCTGCCATGTTGCAACCACTTTGTTTTTAAAGCCTGTTTTACCTATTAAAATAGGCTTATTATCTGAAATTTCAATTTTTAAGTTTTTAATTAAAACATCATCTGTAATTGTTTTATTCGCAAGTCTTTCCGGCTTTGGAGCCTTAACTTGAAGAGAAGAGTTTAAAGTTACCCCCACAAGCGGAGACGAAAGCACTTGCTTTTCTTCCGGATTAAGCTCTTTTGCAAGCAAGAAGAACTTTCCATTCATCAGATCAAAGTCCGGAGTAAATATCCAAGTATTATTCTTATCCACAGTAGTCTTACCAAGTAATACCTCGTGTCCGAATTCATTGCGTAAATATATGTCTATCTCAGCACCGATTTTAGGCGCAAATCCTTGAAGGAACGGTCTAACATCCGTAAGAATCATACCGTCCGATATATTGGTAATTTTAACGCCGAGCCTATTTGTATTTGTTGGAGTAAGAGGGTCAGAACCATATACAAGCACTTCGTCAACATCGTTAATACCATCTCCGTCCGTATCCGGCATTAGCGGATTTGTTCCGTGTTTATATTCAAGCAAGTCTGATAGACCATCTCCATCACTGTCGGTTGAACCGTTTTGAGGACTAATTCCATACTGAAGTTCCCAATCATCATTAATTCCATTTTGATTCGCATCCGCAGGGTAACTGGTTTTATCAAGCGGATTCGTTCCCAGTTTTATTTCTATGCCATCAGGCACATTGTCTCCGTCCGTATCTCGTTTAACAGGATCTGTTTTGTACTTCATTACCTCTTCTCCGTCGGAGATCATATCGTTATCCGTATCATCAAGAAGCGGATTTGTTTTGTATTTTATTATCTCGTCACCATCGTCAAGATTGTCCTTATCGGTATCTTTAACCTCGGGATCGGTATAAAAGACATATTCTTCATCTCTGTCCGTAATAGCGTCGTTATCTTTATCTGCTAACCCATCATTGGCTTTGCCTTGTTTGTAAAAAGCTTTGTATTTAGCCATAATGTTTCGCTTCCAAGTAGGATCACAAACTTTATCCGGATTAAAAGGTTTTTTCGAATTGCAATTAATTACTCCTTCTTCACACGCAAAGTTATAATATTTAGGGTACCACCAACCGGTAAGGTCGGAAGCCATCTTTCTTATTTTATCCAAATTCTGTTCTCCCCCGATTTTTACCAAGTATTCATCTTTATATTCCCATTGTTGACCAAGTACAGCCCAGTTAAGGGTTTTTATCATTTGTATTCGTGTCATGTTCCAATCCGGTCTAAACGGACTTAAATTATCCGTATCTTCATAAAAACCGTGGATCATTCCAAGGCGGGTTGCCAAATTAATATCGTTTTTGAAGGTTTTTGATATAGCCTCTGAGTCTTCTTTTAATAAAGGTTCTTTTCGTTCTCCTTTTATATATACATCGGGATAGTATCTGCCTTTTTCAACATCGGCATTTTTATAAGCCGAATGAATTAAGAAAGGAAGCATACAATGCTCGATATCTTCCGAACACTTTTTATCGTAAGCAGAGTATCGGTCTTTAATGTCAAAGTCTTTTAATACTTCCGATATGAACTCTTTACGAGTACAGCCGGAAACGGATTCTTTTATAACTTCCGGCACAATTACTTCTTCCGGAGCGGCCTCGTGAATAGTTTCTTCCGGAACAGTTGTTTCACATACGGGGCATTCTTCGCATTCTTCACACACAGGGCATTCTTCACACACGGGGCATTCTTCCGCAGGTGGAGTTTCTAACAAACAAAGCGAAGAACATCCATCGCCGTCTATTAAATTTCCGTCGTCACATTGTTCGCCCGAACTGTAAGTTACTATTGAATCACCACATACGGGCTCGGGTGGTGGTGGAGTGTATGTATAAAAATAACCGTTCCATGTTGTGCAATTTGCCGATGGAATAGTATTGGAATCACATATATGTACTTGTACATTCACTTTTTGTCCTTCGGAAAAGTCCGATGAAGGATCTGTTGTTACACTATAAACGCCGTCTGAATCGGCGTAAGAAGTTTGAGGAGAGTCTTTTGTATAACTAACATCATCTATTTTATATGTAAGTGAACTTATATCTATTCCCGCTCTGTTGTCCTGCAGAGAAAATACAATGTTTGTATCTACCGTATTTCCTCCGGAAGCGTTACTCGGAAGAACGAGTTGTACCTGAGGAGCTGTTGTATCCGGAGTACAAAAACCGCCATCCACGGTTGGATTGTATCTGTTTTTAAATATAAAAGTGTTATCTGTTGCCGATGTTAAATAGTTTGTTCCATCGTATGCGGCAAGTGATGTAACTCCGTAGTTTTTATCGAATGTAAGAGTTGCGCTTGAAGATGTTAAAGGAACTTGAACATCAAGGGTTGCAAAGATTCCATCTGAATTAAAAAACGGCTCTGCAAAGCTCATTGCGCTAAAATCAACGGAAGTGGCATTAATAATAGCTCTTGCAACAGCTTGAAAAGCGGAAGCGTTATTGATTTTATTAATTTTTATTTTATCCGAATCATAATTAATAATAGCATCAGCTACAGAAATAGGCTGACTTTCGGTATCCAGCTTTACTTTAATTTGTCCCGAGCATCCTTTTATAAGGTTCGGATTGTCTTGAAAGTACATATGTGCGGCAAGCACACTTGGTACGGTGCTTGTTGCGATAATACCCACGGTAGCTAACCAGAGGATAATTTTATGTGTAATTGAGTTGTTTGAGCTCATTTTTTATATATTTTGTATGTATTTTTTTGTTTCTACCTAGTTAATTATAGCAGAAAAAGAGAAAAATTAAAAGGTCTCTCCCTCTTTTCTGTAGTTTGTAATGATGATTGATGCATCGATACCGTTTACATACCCGTCTTTATTAAGATCACTTATGGCACTTATATCATCTTTTCTGTATTCATAAATTAATTTTGACATATCCAGTCCGTTTATGTAGTTGTCGTCTACATTGTCTCCGGCGGTTAGTTTAAAGGTGTCCGCGAGAGTGAAATCAAGGGTTACAATGTTTGTTGAGTCCGTAATATTAATATTTCTGATGATTTTTGTGTTGTGGGCTTCTCCGTTAAGTCCAAAGTCGTAAGTCCCCGGTACAATTTGCGCATCGTAAACAGTGTTTCCTTCGTCATCAAGATGTACTTGAACAACATCTAAATTGGATATGCTCGGTTTATAAACAAGAAATTGAGCATTTAAACTTAAATTGTCATTTGATTGGTTTGGTACGCGGAATTCCGGAACCGCTTTAATTTTAAATTGAACATTTACGAAGCCGGACTCTGTTTTACAAGAAGAGTTACACCCGTCTCCGTTTGTTTTGTTTCCATCATCACATTGTTCGCCGGCTTCTAAGATTCCGTTTCCACAAACGGAGGTAAGTCCGCCACCGCCACCGCCACCTCCTCCCGAAGAAGCGGTTTGTTGTGATGAAACCGGCTCGGAAAAAGGGCTTTTTTCATTTGCTCCTGTTCGTGTTTGTACATGATAATAGTAAGTTGTGCCTACAGTTAAACCTGTAAAAGTATAATTGTAAGTTGTTGTTGATGACGAACACCCACCCCATCCGCTTTCATCATCAAAAGCAAGAGGGTCTACGCTTAGATCGGTTGTGCTTATTTGCACATTACATTCTAGGGTTGGGTCGTTGCTTCCTCCATTGGTCCAAGAGACAGTATTGCTTGTCCCCGGCGTTGTAGCCGGTTCAGCGTTCATTGCAGGTGCCAAAAGGGGAGATGTTGGGGTGCAGGTTGTTGTAACGCCCGTAGATTCCAAAGAGCCGGCAACAGAAACATGCCTAATATTATAA
>JAGGUZ010000001.1 GCA_021158225.1 bacterium
CTTGCATTTAAACATTTAAAGATGCAATTCTAAATTTAGACGTGCGGGCATGGTATAATGGCTATTACCTCAGCCTTCCAAGCTGATGATACGGGTTCGATCCCCGTTGCCCGCTCCAAACAAAAAATGACTGGCCGTGCGCCAGGCTTTTTTGATTTGGTGTGATCGACGGTTGGAGCGCAGCCGTAGGGTTTGCTTGATCAAGCTGTGAAGAAGGAGCTTGCGACTGATTGAACAGGTTGAGCGAGTACGACGGAGCGTTCGAAAGAACGCGGAGTGCGAATCCCCGTTGCCCGCTCCATTTTTGCTTTTATAATTATTTTGTTATCATACAAGCATGAATATTTTTGAAAAAATCTTTAAAGAATTTAATTCTGCCAAAATCAAATATCTTGTTGTTGGTGGAGTTGCTGTGAATCTTCATGGTTATGTTAGATTTACTGGGGATCTTGATATTTTATTGCTTTTAGAGGAAAAGAATTTAGAAAAAGTTGATACAGTTATGCACAAGTTAGGGTATTCCGAGCGTTTACCGGTATCAATAATGTCTTTAAAAGATGAAAAACAAGTTAAAGCATGGCTTAAAGAGAAAAATATGTTAGCTTTTTCGTTTACACCACCTAAAAACAATCCACTTCAGGTAGATATTGTAATTGAAGAATCTCTTAGATTTGATAAAATAGTTAAGGACAAGGTTACTAAAAGGATTGATAATGTTTCAATCCCTGTAGTTTCTATTGATCAATTGATTAAAATGAAAAGAAAGGCTGATCGCCAACAAGATATAACTGATCTAGAAGCATTAATAAAACTTAAGAAATTATGAAGAAAAAGTCATTGAAAAAGTCAAAATTTGATATAGAAACCTTAAAACTTTGGAAAAAGGTGAGTACGAAAGGAAAGCTGAATTGGCTTGAAAGTGCTCTAAGATTTGGAAAACTTAGAAAGTTTTAATTCTTTCTAGGCGGTAAGCCTTAAAACCGCTCCAAAAAGTTCGAACGTCGTTGATTATCGAGCTCCAAACGAATTTTTGCGAAATTTTTGCGCTTTAGGCTCACGAGAAAGTGAGACCAAAGACGGTTTTTTGCCATGTGTTTTATGTCGAAAACTCGTTTTACTTTGGAAACTGATTCCCAGTCAAAAACTCCGTAAAAATATAGCGATCCTTTTACATTTTCTTTTTATGGAGAGCGGAATTGACCCGGTTCTATTCCCGAGGATAAATATATCTAATTTTGTCCTGTCTGAATTGCTCTTTTTATACTCAATATCTTTTATTAAAAGCGATTGCCATAAACTATATTTATTGTTTGGCGTATTGATAACAAACTCACTTTTTAATATACTTACTCAAGTGTTGAATAAAAAAAAGACACAGGTTCCTATATTTAAAACCTAAGTAAAATGAAAGCCTATCTAGTAAGATTTTCTTATGTACTAAGTGCTGTTTTTGTATTTTGCGTTTTTACTGCTTCAACTGTATTTGCGGCGATTATCGAGGTTGATACGCCGGGACATCCTTCTAGTGGAGGAGGTGGTTGTAGGACAGGTGTGCTTAATGATTGTTCTTTTGAGGAAGCGATTACTACGGCAAATGCGACACCGGGTGCAGATGACATAGTTTTTAATATGTTTGGATTATTTCCAAACTGGACTTTAACTTTACATTCTCCGGTTACAATAACAGAAGCACTTACTATTGATGGTTATACTCAGGGTTGGCCCGGAAAGCCAAATACGGTTCCAGCACCTGGTCTTTCAGATGGTGTAGTAAATATGATGATTGATGGAAGTAGTCTTAAGTCTGGAAGTAATTGTATTAATATCAATACCGTTAAATCTGGAGATCCTGTGACTATAAAAGGGCTTAATGTAAGTAGTTGCCCTAATCATGGAATAAGTATAACAGGATCAAATGTAACTATTCAGGGAGATTATATCGGAACAGATTTCCCAGGATTATCAGCATTTCCTAATGGAGGAGCAGGTATATATGCCGATGCAGCTAGCAATATTCTTATAGGTGGTCCAAATCCGGCTGACAGAAACGTTATTTCCGGGAATCTTGGTAATGGTATCGAATTTTCAGAAACTGTAAGCGGAAGTGATATCGAAGGGAATTTTATTGGACTTGATAAAACAGGATTAAACGCACTTGGAAACGGAACTTATGGTATAACAATGGGAAATACTAAATCCCCTGTATCAATAAGCGGAAATCATATTGGCAATGGGCCGAGTGATTCGGGTGATGGTAAAAGAAATTATATTTCGGGTAATGGAGCTACAGGAATATTTGTAGCAGGAGGTTGGACTACAAAGCTTTTTGGATGGAATCATATAGATAACAATTATATTGGGACTGATGTTAACGGAACTTCAGCAATTCCTAATGGTAGAGGAGGTATCGATATAGCTATATCTAATGATGTGAAAATTGAAAACAATCTTATTTCAGGAAATAGAGGGAACGGAATAACTGTTATGGGAGATCACACATCCGGAGTTTATTCTTATCGTATTGGAATTCTTAATAATTATATTGGAGTGGACTCTTCCGGCACATCTCCTGTTGGAAACGCCGGGACAGGGGTGACACTTCGTAACGGAGCAAACAGATGTTATGTTGGTGATTCTTCAATGCCCGGTTCGGGCAATATAATTGCAAATAATATTTTAGCCGGAGTAAATGTGCTGGAGGAAAATCCGCCTTTTATGACTGACGACAACAAAATTGAACTTAATTCTATTTATGATAATGGGGAAATCGGGATAGATCTTGCCGGCGGAGGGGTGGAAACTAACGATTCATTGGATGCTGATACCGGAGCAAATCATTTACAAAACTATCCTATTGTTGAATCTGCTAGTTATTCCGGAGGAAATACAACAATTAACGCTTCTCTTCATAGTGTGCCTTTAAGGGATGATTATAGAGTTGATTTTTATGGAAATGATTCAGCTGATAGAACAGGATATGGTGAAGGGCAGACATATCTTGGTAGTTTAACCGGGATTAATCTTGATGCGGCTGGAGACGCAACGTTCTCTTTGGTTGTTGCGGGTGATTATACTGGTAAGTACATTACTGCTACAACAACTGATAAATCTTTGTACACTTCTGAATTTGGACCCATGACTTCGGCTGATCTTTCTATAACAAATGGTGTTATTGCTGCAATAAATCAGGGTGACAATGTAACATTTACTATTACGGTATCAAATGCTGCAGGACCAAATAATGCAACAGGAGTTCAGATTACAGATCTAATAGGAGGTGGATTTACTTATTTGTCTCATAGTGCTTCAGCCGGAACTTATAATAATACGACAGGTGTTTGGGACGTGGGAGTATTGGCGGTTGGAAGCAGCGAAACATTAAGTATAAATGCAAAACTGGATTCATGTGGGAATTTATCTAATACGGCCACAATAACAAGAGGTGTGTTTGATGGAGATACAACAAATAATACTGCTACAGCAACTTTAACTGGGATTATATGTCCGCCGGTAGCCGGAGGAAGACCTGATGCTTATGTGTCAGGCGGAGGAGATAAATCTTCTTCGTCTTCAACAGAGGATACTGAGTCTGCTGAAGAAACTTCTTCAGGGCAAATTGAGGAAACCACTAAATACTGTTCATACAATCTTTCTCCTGTGAATTCTGAAGAGCTTACAAGGTATGAATTTACTAAATTAGTTCTCGAATTTAATTGTTACCAGTTGCCTGATAGCATATCGGAAGGTGAAAAATCGTATACGGATTATCCAAGAGAGACTTACGATGATCCGGAATTAAATTCTGTTCTTGCAGTGATGTATCTTGCTACAGATGAGGGGATTATAGGAGGGTACCCGGATGGAAGTTTAAGACCTTATGAGTCGGTTGTTTATGCTGAAGCTGCAAAAATTATATTTAATGCGATGAATGAAGATACATCAGGGTACAATAGTTATATTACTATCATGCCCAAGTATCTTTTAGGTTCTGAATGGTTTGCAAAGTATTTTATTTTTATCGTAGAATTACTGGGAGATGGTGATCTAGTGCCTGCTGGTACTATTTCAAGTGAAGATGCTGAAAAAATGGTAGAATTTGTTATGGAAAAATATCCTGAATAAATTTCCATTCAAGGATAGTCTTGAGTTTTCATCTAAGACCATTCAAAAAGCTAGTAGTGCGACTTTACTTTTAGGTAAATTGGATGGCATTACTCAACTTTTGCCGGATTTGGATTTTTTCTTATTCATGTATGTTTGTAAGGATGTGGCTTCTTCCAGCCAAATTGAAGGCACTGCTTCGAACAATGCTTATAAGGTGCGGATTTGGTTTAAACGGTTAATAATTCTTTTGGTCAAAAGTCGGGAATTGTTCTTTGGGAGTCAAAAAACACTAAAGCATGGAGTGATGAATGGATTAAAAAATTAAAAGGTGATCAGTCTTTGGTCGGGAAAGACGAGAAAATGGAGTTACTTTACAATTATTTGTCGGGTAGTGAATTTAAAAATCGAATAGAGAATATAGTTTCAGCTTTTACAAGGATGCTAACCGATCTTGATACTGAAAAAAGATCAATGGAGCGTATTTGGAAGAAAAGAGGCAAAGAAATTGAAAGAGTTATTATGAGTACTTCCGGAATGTATGGGGATCTTCAAGGTATTGTTGGTGCCTCTTTACCTGCAATAAAATCGCTGGAATTGCCAAATGGCGAGTAGGCAGGATAAATGTTTCTTGTTCGGCCGGGTGTTTAGGTCAAGCACCTAAGAGGACAAGAATATTTAAATATACTTAACAAATTGAGTAAAGTTACTCTCATTAGCCAGGGATACTTATGCTATAATCCAACCATGGATCTTTCCGATGAACAGTTTGATGAGCTATTGGATGAAGCGTGGAACCAAATTCCGCAGGATTTTAAGGCTCAAATTGATAACACCGTTGTTGTAATTGAGTCTGAACCAACTGGGGAGCAACTTCGTAGAATGAAAATTAGAGGGCTTTTGCTCGGGCTTTTTCAGGGTGTCCCCAAAACGGCTTGGGGGCGAGACGCATCAGGTGTAATCCCAAATAAAATTACGATTTTCAGGAAAACTATATTGCTTGTTAGCAAAGATATGAAAGATCTTAAAATAACGATTCATGTTGTGTTGATGCATGAAATTGCTCATTATTTTGGTTATAACGATGATGATATGTTTATTATGGATAAAAAAATGAGAGCAAGACTTTTAAAAGATTACGATTCCGATAAAAATTTTTGACAAAAACTCAAATTGTAGATTCGGTTAACTTTTGTAAGAAAGTTCCAAATTGATTTTTCTCGTTATTTTGCTATAATAAAGATGTCTTTGATGAGCAGGCATACACTCTTATTAAGGAGAGTGAAGATCTGGAAGAAGTCCTTGGATTCGCTATTGAAGGATTCAAAGTAGTAAATCCTTCATTCAAAACCTACAAAGACTGGGAAGAAAAAGCTGAAGATGGGGGATATGAAGTAGAGATATTGGGCGATGATTATAAATCACTCTTTAGAGGAAGCATGATGCTTCTGTCTCCACAGGTTGAAATCGCTCTCAGAATGGCCTTCAGGTATTATTCAGGACAGATTAGAAAGGGAGATGGAACACAATATATTATTCATATACTTAATATCTCAAGGTTGTTGTATGGACAAGGCGGAATAGAAGTAGATCCAGTATTAATAGCTGCAA
>JAGGUZ010000010.1 GCA_021158225.1 bacterium
GTGAAGAACACCGCACACTACTACAAGTTCGACCCCGAAGCCGAACAGAAGTTCTCCAAGATCACTCGCACCGCACTGTAACCGCCAACCTCATCTCCGGCTTTGCATATGTGCATCTGAAGATAGCACATAAAGCTGCCTGACCAACACTGGCCGGACACTGATATACATCATGTGTCCGGCCTTTTTTATTGATTAGTCCTTTAAGCTCTTCCAATTGATCTTTCCCACATTTTAGGAAACATCAATCAATCTATTTTTCTTCCATAGCGAAGACTATCTTGCTAATTAAATCTTTAGTAGCAAATGGTTTCTCTTCGTTTGAAGTTACAATACTTTCGCATTTTGCTGTTGTGGGTCCTCTTTTTTTGAAATAGGCAATATAATCTCAAAAGTTGTTCCTTCTCCAACCTTACTCCTAACATCAATTACTCCTCCATGTTGATGGATTATTCCATGTGCAACCGCAAGCCCCATTCCACTTCCTTTTCCAAACGGCTTTGTAGTAAAAAACGGTTCGAAAATTTTATTAATATTATCTTCCGATATGCCGGAACCTGTGTCTGCAACTTCTATGCTTATATATTCTCCAGCTCTTAACCATTCTCCGTCAATCATTTGATCTGTTTCTAAATGTTTATTCTTTGCGGTTACTGTAATTTTACCTCCATCAGTTATAGCATCATGCGCATTTATTATTAAATTCATTATGACTTGTTCAATTTGCGATTGATCTACAGAAATAAAATTCAAATCGCCATAAGTTAAAAAACTAAGATTTATATTCTCTCCGATTATGTTTTCAAGAATATTTTTCAAACCGGAAAACAATTGTTTAACTTCTAGAGATTCAACCTTTAGATGTTGCTTTCTTCCAAACGCTAAAAGATGATTAACAAGTTTAGAGGCTTTCTCCCCAGATTCTCTAATTAAACTTATAATTTCCATTCTGGATTCTTTATCATTATTATCCATAGCCAATAAATCCGCACCGGAAACTACGGGAACAAGTAAATTATTGAAATCATGTGCTATCCCAGCAACGAGGGTCCCAATTGCCTGTAAGCGTTGCCCTCTTATTAATTGCTCTTGCTTAAGTTCCAACTCTTTACGCATTTTATCTCTATCTACTGCAACACCTAAACTTCCAGAAAGCCATTCAAAAAACTCTATTAAATCTTTATTAAACACATCTGTTCCAGAAGCTTCCATTCTCATAACACCTATTATTTTTTGACGCACCTTAATTGGAATTACCGCCAAGGAATCCGTCCATAAACTTTCATGCTCTGTTCTATTAAAAGAACTTTCTTGTGGAGAGCTAAACCCAACTTCACCATTATCTTGATCAAATAAATCAATAGAAACCATTAAATTTTCAAAATTCTCTCTGATAAAATCCACTACTCTTTTAATAGTATCTCTCACATCATCATCTGCAGACTCATTTAAGCACTTCAGCACATTAATTACCAAATCTTTACGTTCAATCGCAATTTTTTTATCGGTAATATCTTTTGTAACACCAAGAAAAGCAACTAAATCACCGGAATCGTCATGCAGAAAAGAGACTTGATTCTCTGTCCAGATAGTTGATCCGTCTTTACATTTCATCTCAAGTTCAAGAATACGAATTCGATTTTTATCTATATCCGGATTATTTTCCAAAGCAATTTCTTCTTGAACGACTTTAGAAACAACCTCTAACGACTCGGGCGTGAATATATCTTCCAAAGTCTGATTTTTGACTTCTTCGGGAGTAAAACCCCTCTGCATAGACACAGTACTTGAAATCCATTGGATTCCCTCTTCCAATTCTATCGGGATAATCCAAACTGAGTTTGGTAATTTTTCCATGATAATTTCAAGCAAAACATTCGCATCTTGTCCGGTCAGTTCTTTTATATCTTTCATTTCCAAAATAGTATGATTAACGAACACAAGGCGCTAATTCTATAATATTTAACAATTTATTGTCAAGTTTATCGGGCCCAGGAAAAACGCAAAATTGGCGGAGAGAGGGGGATTCGAACCCCCGATGAGTTTTAACACCCACACACGCTTTCCAAGCGTGCTCCTTCAGCCACTCGGACACCTCTCCAATATAAAATACCACACTAAAACTGGCATAGAGTTGCAAATTAAGTATAACGCACATTATGCGTACATCAAAATTCCAACAACAATCAGAAAATCTATAATAAAATAAGAGAGATAAATCAAAATTATAGGTCTTTCTTTATGAATTATCCCATATGCCGTCCAAATTATTGCATTAATAAAAAAAGTGAACCATGTAACAAAAGCCACTCCCGAAGCATTTTGAGTTAAATAAATCTGCAATGCTTGAGGTACGGCCATAACAACAGAAAGAGCACCTGTAAAATATACCAGTTTATCAAGAATAAGCTTAAAACGATTCATTGGACTAAGTGCAACATCCTCAATCCGAGACTCAGTTCCCGAAGCTGTTCGATCTGTAGCTTGATTTGTAGTTACACGATTTTGCCTATGAATATAGTGCAGTATATTTGAAAATTGCGACATTTTGTTTTTTATACTTAAGAATTTTCCAAGATTCTCAAGTATTATTATAACACAAAAATCAGACAACAACAACCTGCGTGGGATATAAAAATGGCGGAGAGACTGGGATTCGAACCCAGGAGGCCCGTGAAGGCCTAACGGTTTTCAAGACCGCCGCTTTCGACCACTCAGCCATCTCTCCTTATTTTTGCTTACCCACTATAACAAAAAATCATTTATAGTCCAGAAAATTTTAAAATATCCTTTACATTCTTTCCGGCACATCAATACCAAGAATCACAAGCCCCTCTTTTAAAACCTCAGCCGAAGCTTTAACCAAATTAAGACGAACAAGCCTTACTTGTTTGCTATCCGCCTGCAATACGGAAACCGAATTATAAAAACTGTTAAATTGCTGAGCCACATCATATAAATAATTCGACAACAAATTCGGTTTATATTCTTCCGTAGCCAAAACCAAATATTCTTGAAACTTTACCAATAAACGAGCTACAGCAAGTTCAAGAGGATGTTCAAGTGGCTTAAAGTTATCTTCGTAACCCTCAACTCTATCTAGCGCCTCAAAAATATCAATTTGCTTGTTTTCTTCCTCTTTGTCTTCCTGTTTATTTTTAGGCGTTGGCTTTTTACCAGCACGAGTCATCTCATTATATTTATTCAAAATACTTTGCGCACGAGCAACCGTATATTGAAGATACGGCGCACTATTTCCTTCAATACTAAGCATTTTATCCCAATCAAAAGTAATATCGGTAGTTCTGTTTTGCGAAAGAATATTGTATTTAATGGCCCCAATCGCCACTTTTCTTGCCACTTCCTCTCGCTCCTTTTTCTTAAGATTCTTACTTTTTTCCTCTACAATTTTCCGAGCTCGCTCAAATGCCTCATTTAAAACATCTTCCAAAAGAACCACATTCCCTTTTCTGGTACTCATGGATCTGTCCGGCAAGTGCATTCTACCAAAAGATACATGTACCATCTTTACCTCATCAAATCCCATTAATTTCGCAGTCTCAAACAGCTGATTAAAATGAAGACTCTGTGCAGTATCCACCACATAAATAAGTTGCGAAGGTTGCCATCTTTTAATCCTGTATTCCAGACTTGTTAAATCGCGCGTTGAATAAAGAGTCGATCCATCGGATTTTCGGATCATATAAGGAGGGTATTTTTCGTCTTTAAATTCAACAATTAACGCCCCTCCTTCTCCTTCTTTAAATATTCCTTTTTGGATACCTTCATCTATAACAGCTTGCATTTTATCTTTAAAGAAACTTTCACCGATATATTCATCAAAATGAACTCCGAGTTTTTCATATGTTTTCTCAAGATTTTTGCGACTCATGTTGTTAAACCATTTCCAAAGTTCAATATTTTCCAAATTCCCTTCCTCAAGTTTTTTAAACTCCTCCCTCCCTTTTTCTTCTATTGATTTATCTTGCTCCGCTCCTTCATGAAATTTAACATAAAGCTTTAAAAGTTCCTGAATCGGATTTTTCTCAACAGCTTTTTTACTCCCCCAAGTTTTATAAGCGTAAATTAATTTTCCGAATTGAGTACCCCAATCCCCAAGATAGTTTATTCCAACAGATTTAAACCCTATATGTTTGTAAATATTATAAAGAGATTGTCCTATAATTGTTGAAAGCAAATGATGAACTCCAAGCGGTTTTGCCGTATTCGGCGACGAGTAATCAAAAACAACCGCCCTGTTTTGACCAAGTGTGTTGTCGTACATTTGCATACCTTCGGCAAGATCTTTTATTTTACTTTCAAGCCAACTACGTGCGACTTTTATATTTATAAAGCCCGGAAGAGCCACAGATAAAGAATCTATAAATTGAATAGGCTGAACATTTTGAATAATTTTTTCGGCAATCGTCGAAGGATTTTTGAGTAGTCGTTTACTTAATTTCATCGCGATACTACATGCATAATCACCATTTTCCGCATCTTTTGGATATTCAACTTTTAAATCAGACGCATCGGCTTCCGGATATGCCTTCCCCAAAGCCTCTTTTAACAAGACTGTTAACCTTGCTTTTAAAGAATTTGTGTCTAATTCAAACGAACTATCCGGAACCGATGGCACAATTTTAGCTGGAGAATTATTTAAAATTTTATCCTCCTTATCTTCACTTGAGCCTAATTCTTTTTTAGAATCCTCCTCTTTTTTAACAGAAGTAACTTCCTCTACGGGTTCCTTTTCCGCCTTTTCTTCTTCATAATCAGCCGGATTATACTCCGAAAGACCAATAACATTTAAATCTTTCTCTTTACGAGGAAATTTTAAAATATCTTCCTCAAATTCGCCTCCGGAACAATAACGCTGAATCATAATGGCCATTTCGTGCATTTTAACACTTAAATCGTCATCTTCTAAAATCCCCATATTTTCTATAATACAAACTATATTTTGAGTATTTTTATTGACCGATCCTCTGGGAAATTGCTCACTGTTCCATTTTTTTGTAAGAGTACTTCCACCATCGCGATAAAAAATATTATTTTTCTCAATATCAAGATGGATATCCTCATAAATATCATCCAAACTAAAACAAATAATCGGGATTTGCCACTTAAGCATAAAGTAATCACGAATTCTGCTTATATTATCACGAAATGGAATATCTTTATTCTTTAAAGCCTTATAAAGGATATCTTCCATTGAAGTTTTAAAAGTTTTTGCACTTATTTCTTCAAAAACTTTACGCCAATTCGAAATTTTCGGCATATCATTCGGATCGATATCTTTAAATTTCTTTTTAATCTGAACACTTAAACCGCTATATATTTGTGTAAGCGCACTGCTTCTTTTTGAGTTGTCTATACGTTTTGCAACAATAATCCCAAAAGAAAGCGATGGATATCTCTCACTGATTGTCTCATTTACAATAAATTTCATATCGGGAAAGCCTTAAAGGTTCCTTGCAAAAGATAGCAAAGAAAGTAGAATAAAAAAAGATTAAGCTTAACTAAAAAAATCAAAATGAGTTGGATTATCATATGGTTAATTGTTCTTGTAATCATGTCAGGTATATTTTCCGGGAGTGAGACTGCTATTATTTCTGTTTCGGACGCTAAAATTAGAAGTTTGGTAAAAGAAAAAGTTTCCAGAGCAAACACTTTGTATCTATTAAAACAAGATCCTCATAAACTTTTAATTACAATTTTAATCGGAAACAACCTTGTTAATATAGGAGCTTCCGTACTCGCAACAGTTGTATTTACCAAGGCTTTCGGCTCATCAGGAATTGGAATCGCAACAGGTGTAATGACTTTATTCATTCTTATCTTTGGAGAAATTACTCCAAAATCATTCGCCACAAAATATTCTGTAAAGATATCGCTTTTGGTCGCGAAGCCTCTTTATATAATGCAAATACTCTTTTTCCCGATTATCTGGTTTTTAGATAAAATAGTGCAATTTTTAATTAAAGTACTCGGCGATAATGCAAAGAACGAACATGTAAGCGAAGAGGAACTGAAAGCAATTATTGACATAGGCGCGGAAGAAGGAGCCATTTTAAAGGCCGAGAAAGAGCTTCTGCACAATGTACTGCAATTTAACGATATACATGTCGAAGAAGTTATGACTCCGCGAGTTGAGGTTGATGCTCTCCCTATAGAATCAACTCTGCAGGAAGCAATTGATTTTGTTATTAAAAAATCTCATAGTCGAATACCGGTATATCAAGACACTATCGACAATATTATAGGCATTATAACCATAAAGGATGTTTTAACAATGTCCGAAAAATATAATACGAACAAAAAACTGGAGAATATTAGACTTAAAAAACCTATTGTTGTCCCGGTTTCCAAGAAAATAGATGTACTGTTTAAAGAATTTCAACACGCACACACACATATTGCGATTGTTATAGACGAATATGGAGGAACTGCGGGAATAGTCACTTTAGAAGACTTGTTGGAAGAAATTGTTGGAGAAATTATTGATGAATCCGATATTGAAGAAATGCCCATCAAAAAAATAGATGACGAAAAGATAATTGCCAATGGTCTTACAAAAGTTGAAGATATAAACGAGTATTTACACATTAATATAATCGGCAACGAGAAAGAACCAATAAGCGCTTTTATATTGGACAAATTAAACAGATTCCCGAAAAACGGAGAAGTAATTAAACTACCTCATATCAGGATTAAAATACTTAAGATAATTGATAATAAAATTGTAAGCGTAAGTATCGAAAAAAAATAAAAATATTCCGATCTTGTTCCATTTTTGATTAATTTAACTTTTTGATTTGAAAAAAATTGTTTTTTTTGCTATAATTTAGAGATTTATTTAATAAAACTAACACAAAAACAACATGCAGAAAGTATCAACAAAGAACAAAACCTTGTTTTATTTAATCGTATTTGTTGCAGGGCTGTTCCTTATGCTCACGACAGTACAAAAAGCAGGGGCCCAAGCACCGGAAACAGATGTTACGCCTCCGGATGATGTTACTAATTTACAAATTGAACTTTACGACGGAGCCGCAAAGCTTAGCTGGGATGTTGCTACAGACGATACGGGTGTAGTTGGATATAAAATTTATTCCGGTCCGGATGCGGTTACTCCGGAAGGAGGAGAGTATTCATATGACACAATAGATGCCGGGGATACTATTGAATATTTGGTTACAGAACTTGAAAACGGAAAAGAAATTCATTTTACGGTTACGGCATATGACGCGGCCGGGAATGAAAGTGAAAACTACAGTAATGAAGTTTACGGCACACCGGATTCATCTTACGGAGAAGCTCCAACACCAGAGCACCCGGCCGCCGACGAAGAACCACCGGCTGTAAGTGATGCTCAAGCTCTTGATAGTGCAACTGTAAAAGTTGTTTTCTCGGAACCGGTTGTTTTACCAGCCGATTCAGCCGAAACGGCGTTTAGCATTATTAATAATGCAACTGATGAAAATTTAGCGGTAACAGCGGTTGAACTTGACCCTGATGATGTTCTTGGTGAAACGGTTTTATTAACGACAGATCCTCAAGAAGGAGGAGCCGAATATATTTTAACAGCTGGAATTCAAATTGAAGACACTGTCGGGAATCCTATTGTTAGCGGAACTTCAGATACAGCGGCTTTCATCGGAAGTACAGTCGAACCTGGTACAGATTTAACCGGAGATCTTCCTGCAAACGATTTTGATGCACCAACAGTTGTTTCCGCCGAAGCGGAGGATAAAAACACTCTGCAAGTTGTATTTTCAGAACCTGTTATTTTAGATAGTGATCCTGAAAGTAATTTCTTGATTTCCAAAGTAGATGACCCAGCAGTCGAACTTTCAATTTCAAGTGTTGTCAGAGATGAGACCGGATCAATTGTTACAATTACCACTGTAGATCAACTTGATATTGAATATTCCGTTGTTGTAACCGGAGTTCTTGATGAAGCCGGAAACAAAATCGATGACCTTGCAAACAGCGCAACATTTATGGGAAGCACAACTGAAGCACAAGATACATCCCCAGAAGATATAACTCCTCCATCTCTTGCACTTACACCGGAAAATGTTAAAAATTTTGTAGCATCAATTGTTAGCGACTTTGTTGTAAGACTTACATGGCAAAAACCGGACGATGTATCTATTATAGATCAAGTCTTATATAAAAGTACGGACGGTGGAACAAATTATGATGCCGGAACATCTCTTGGGGCAAATAAAGAACAAGTTGATGTAAACGGTCTTGTCCCCGGAAACGACTATTATTTCAAACTTACAACAAAAGATGTTGATGGGAACGAAAGTGACGGAGTAATCACTCATATCAAACTTCCTTCAACCGGAATGGGAGTTGGATTACTTATTGGTGCTTCAATGGGACTTGCAGCACTTAAAAACAAAAAGAAAAAATAATTGATATAAAAAACTAAATTGGCCAGCCTTAATTTACGGGTTGGCTTTTTTAGTTTTTGTTTAGAAAAATTTTAAGATTGGATGTTAGAGTTACTCGTATGAAAAACAGATTTTGGTTAATCGCCGTTATAACTTTAGTTCTGCTTATTATTTGTATTTCTGAACTTCCAAATCCAAGTAATGTACAATTTTCTTTTCTTAATATCGGACAAGGCGACAGTATATATATTCACACACCGGACGACTATTCCATTCTAATCGATGGAGGTCCGGACATGAGTGTTTTAGAACAATTGGCGCAAGTTATGCCGAGATACAATAGGACAATCAATATGATTTTGCTCACTCATCCTCATTCCGATCATGTAAATGGACTTGTTGAAGTACTTAAAAGATTCGAAGTTAAAAAAGTTATGGTTACCGGTACACCTTGCTCAAACGCTTACTATCAAAAATTTTTTAAGCTTTGTAACGAGCAAAATATTCCAATTTATTTTGGTGAAGCAGATAAAGATGTCAAAGTCGGACGATTTCTTTACCTTGATATCGTCTGGCCCATTAAAAAAATGGTCGGGAAGAAATTTGAGAATCTTAATAACGCATCTTTATCCGTTAGAGCAATTACACCAAGCAAGGTGGTTATGTTAAGTGGCGATGCTGAAATTGAGGAAGAGTCAGAAATGGTAGCTTCCGGATTTGATCTTTCCGCCGATATTTTAAAAGCCGGACATCACGGGAGTAAAACTTCAAGCTCAAACGCTTTCTTAAATGCAGTCTCTCCCGACATAGCAGTTATTCAATGTGGCAAAGATAACAGTTTTGGACATCCTCACAAAGAAACTCTGGAAAAATATCTTAAACGATCAATACGAGTTAGAAGAAATGACTTAGAAGGGAGAATTGATCTTATTTTTAACTAAATTTTTACACTCTTTCTATAACAGCCCCAAGTTTTTGAAGTTTGGCTTCTAGGTTGTCATACCCCCTATCAATGAATCCGATATTGCTGATTTCGGTTATCCCATCCGCAACAAGTGCCGCAAGAACCATCGCCGCTCCCGCTCGAATATCCCAACTTGAAATTGGAACTCCCTTTAATTTGGTTTTCCCGGAAATAATAGCCTGATGAGGATTTAAAATATCAAATTTCGCTCCCATTTTCTCAAGTTCAAATAAATAGTTAAGTCTACCGTCAAAAAGAGTTTCAAAAATCTTGCTGTTTCCCTGAGCCTGAGTAAGCAAAACCGCAAATGGAGCCTGTAAGTCAGTAGGAAAGCTTGGATGAACAGCCGTTCTAAGTTGACTAATCGCTTTTAATTTTCCATGAGGTTTGATAATCACTGAATTTTTTTTAAGTTCAAATTGCGCCCCAAGTTCAGAAAGCTTCTGCCAAAAACTATCAAGATGATGGGGATCAATCCCTTTAACTTCAACTTCGCCATTTGTTAAAACCGCCGCAATAATAAAAGTTCCGGCTTCCAAATAGTCACCGGTAATCGAATATTCTCCGCCTTTAAGTGATTCCACTCCTTTAATCGTTAGTTCATGCGTTCCTACTCCGGAGATTTTCGCTCCAAGTTTGTTTAAAAAATTACATAAATCCTGAACATGTGGCTCTGCAGCAGCAAGACGAATAACAGAAGTTCCCTGCGTAATAACAGCAGCCATAATCACGTTTTCCGTCGCCGTAACGCTTAATTCAGACATAACAATATCAGCGCCTTTAAGACCGTTTGTTTTCATTTCTATATCATTTTTTGTATCAACAACCTTGGCTCCAAGTCCTTCCAATGCAAGCAAATGAGTTTCAATCGGACGTTTACCAAGTACACATCCACCGGGAAAAGCCATTTTTACTTTTTTAAACTTAGCCAAAAGCGGTCCCAATAAAAGAATCGACGCACGCATACAATGCTCTCCTTCGTTCCCAATATATTGATTTTTAACTTTGGTTGAATCAATTTTAACAATGTTGTTTTTAAACTTCACATCAGCTCCTATGGATTTAAGAATTGAAATCATCGCACGAATATCGGCAATATCCGGAACATTTTTTAAAGTAACCGGCTTTCCCGCAAGAAGCGTAGCGCATAGAATAGGTAAAGCAGCGTTTTTTGAACCGCTAATCTTCACAGATCCATTTAATTTCTTTCCGCCTTGTATGATATATTTTGCCATAGTGATTGGAATTATAAGATCAAGAGATTGAAAAGTCCAGTTCCACCAAATAGAAAATCTATATAGAATAAAACTATGCTAAGCAAAATATTTCGCTCTCAAAAATCGGGTCAAGCAGCGTTTCTGCTTATGCTCGCTTCGTTACTTAGTTATAGTGCGGGGCTTTTTCGCGATAGAGTTTTATCTCATACCTTTGGAGCAACTTACCTTACAGATGCCTATAATGCATCTTTTTTAATTCCGGATTTTTTATTTAATTTATTTATTGCCGGTGCGCTTTCTGTTGCTTTTATTCCAATTTTCACAAGTTATTTAAAAAAAGATCAAAAAGAAGCTGAAGAAGTAGCAAATACCGTTATTACTTTTGGAACATTATTGCTTGGTATTATCGGAATTATATTTTTTGTTATTGCTCCTTATATTATTCCGGCAATTTTTAGTAGCACACCGGCAGAAGATCACACTCTTATTATAACTATGACAAGAATTCTTTTGCTTTCACCGATTTTATTCGCAATAAGTAACGCACTTGGAAGTATTTTGATTACACATAAACATTTTTTGGCATATGCGCTATCCGGATTTCTTTACAATATGGGAATTATTCTTGGAATAATTATTTTGCATAACCAACTTGGCATTTACTCGGCAGCAGTAGGAGCAATTATTGGAGCGTTTTTTCATCTTTCAATTCGATTACTCAACATTCTTACAATTAAATATAAATTCAGACCAACTCTTTCTTTAAAACATAAAGGTGTTAGAAAAATTTTCTGGCTGATGATTCCAAAGACTGTAAGTTTAGTGAGCTGGCAAGCAATGCTTATTGTTTACACACTCGTTGCCTACACATTAACAGAAGGAAGTGTCGCCGCATTTAATTATGCAAGAAATCTTCAAAGCTTTCCTGTAAGTCTTTTTGGAATAGCTTTTGCAACTGCAATTTTTCCGTTTTTAAGTGAAGATGCGCACAATAATGCGATAAGAAAGTTCTCTGAAGATTTTCAAATCACGCTTGAGAAAATTTTATTTTTTGCAATTCCGGCAACAATAGGAATGTTACTACTCAATAGAGAAATTATCGAAATTATTTTAAAAGGAGGAGCGTTTGACGAATCAGCCGTTAATTTAACGTCAAGTGTCTTATTCTTCTTTATTTTATCTATCCCAATCGAGGGAATGGTCCATTTATTTGCACGCGGATACTATGCATATAAAAATACCATTATTCCTATGTTTTTTGCTCTAATCGGATACGGAATAAATATTGGTCTTGCTGTTTTGTTCGCAAAGATAATCGGCGTAATTGCTCTGCCAATTGCATTTCTAATTGGAACAAGCGTGCAACTTATTTTGTTGACATTATTTATCACAAAAAAAATCTCATATTTTAATGCGAAAAATTTGTTAGTAAAAATTTTAAAAATTGGATTCGCCACAGCGCTAATGGCAATTACAGTCTTTATAATTCCGCAATTTTTATCCACATCTTTTTTGACGCTCCAATTAATTCGCATTATAGTAGGAGCTGGAATATACCTTTTAATAACTTATATATTTCGCTGTCCGGAACTTAAATTCTTCAGCGATTTACTTAGTAAACTAAAAAATCCTCGACGTGCATAATTATCAAAGGTCTTCAACACCACAAAAAAAGAAATGGCAGATATATTTACTTTTCATTGCACTTGGCATTGTACTTGGAGCCGGACTTATTGGATACCCAAAAATCGCATCCTACATTGAACGCTTAAATATTGAGAAAACAAACGAAGATACTATGGCGCAAATAATCGAACAAAATATATTAAACCAAACTGTTGAAAATTTTAAAAAACTTCCCGAAGAAATAGAAAAAATAAAAAATCCGCCTGTCACAATTCTTGAAAATGCATATTTGGATGTCCCGTTTGTCTGTCAAGCACCATTTGAAACCAAGGAAAATTGGACGCACCATGAAGAAAGTTGTGAGGAAGCTGCCCTGCTTCAAGCACATTATTATATTCAAGGAATCATAAATCCAACGCCCGAAGATTCAAATAATACAATTCTTGATATGATAGATTGGCAAAAGAAGAATTTCGGTGAGCATAAAGATATATATGCAAATGAACTAAAATTACTTATAGCAGGTTATTTTAACTACCCGGAAGATGCAATACAAATTGTTTACGATGCAGATATTACAGACATAAAAAAGGCTATATCTCAAGGTTATCCTGTTCTTGTCCCGATTATGGGAGATATTTTAAAAAATCCATATTATCCGTATCCGGGTTATCATATGCTCACAATTATCGGATATACTCCGGATAAAATAATCACAAACGATGTTGGAACTCGCCGAGGAAAAGACTTTAGCTACAATTATGATATATTCATAAAAGCCACAGATGCTGCGGGCGGAGATATTGTTTTTATTAAAGAACTGCCAAAAAAAAATGATGGAGAAAATTAAATTTTCTACAAAACAACATATAAACACGATAAAAAAATTCGAAAGTAAAATTTGGAATATTATTATCTTGCTTTTAATGACTTTCTCAGCTTTTTCGTTCCAGTCATTTCTTGAGGCAAAACTTAATCCGGATATTGTAAAAGCGAATATAAGTAATGCAAGAGAAATAGCAAAAGAAGCGTTTAAATTGTCATCTAATTTTAAAATAACTCCGATTCACAGCGAAAAAGGAGGTTATTACATTGCTCCCGGAGAGAAAAATATTCCAATTTTCGCCTTTTCTATAGAATCAAAAAAGAAAACACTTTTATTTAAAAAACTTCAGCTTACACTTAATGGAAATGTTGACAATAAAACGCTTATAGGTGCCAAGCTTTATGAAGGTACCAATAAAATCGCATCTGTCAAAATTAAAAATAATATTTTTTATTTTAAAAATTTCACTTCTGTTTTAAAACCAAATATCAAAAAAATTTATACTGTAAAACTTGATATTTCCGAAGATATCATGCCCGGCTTAAGATTTAATTTTGAGATTCAAAACCCCTATGCGCTGGACCTTAAATTAGGCAATAATCCTCAATACTCTTTAGATAAATATCCTATTAAAGGGGATTATATTACCGTGGTCGGATGGAGAAAATAATTTAATATACAAACGATTTTTTATATTGAACAGCCTCTGCGATATGAGATTTTCGGATTTCTTTTACATTATCCAAATCTGCTATTGTTTGTGCCACCCTTATAATACTCAAATATGATCTTGGAGATAAATGCATTTTTTCGTTTAGAAGTTTTATAAAATCTTTTGCATTATATGTAAGGAAAATTTGAGTATCGATATCTTTAAATTGAATAAGCGAGTTTTTTAATCCTCTTTTTGTTTGTACAAGCCAAGCCTTTTCCACTCTTTTGCGGATAACGCTTGATTTTTCACTTTTATTCGCTTTGTTTAATAATTCGTTTTTTATACGAGGAACATTAACAACCATATCTATTCGATCTACAATGGGCCCTGAAATTTTTCGATAAAATCTTTTTATTTGATAAGGACTGCAAAGACAATTTTTTACAGAATCTCCATAATAACCGCAAGGACAAGGGTTCATTGCCCCAACCAATTGGAAATCGGAAGGGAGCGTTCTTGTTTTTCCATATCTACCTAGCCTTATGACCCCTTCCTGAAGAGGCTCCCTTAAATTTTCCAGCTGCGAATGAGAAAATTCCGCAAATTCATCTAAAAAAAGGATACCTTTATGAGAAAGCGTTACTTCCCCAAACCTAATAGGAGAACCACCCCCAATTAAAGTGATAATCGATATGGAATGATGGACATGCCGAAACGGCCTAAAGCGTATTGGAAATAATTCCGAATCAACCTTATTTGCAAGTGAATATATCATACTTACATCAAGAGATTCATCTAAATTTAATTTTGGCATAATCCCCGGCAGAGCCTTGGCAAGCATTGTTTTACCTGTTCCCGGCGAACCGACAAGTATAATGTGATGCTTACCGGCGGCCGCTATTTCAAGCGCACGCTTTTGAGTATGATGACCGTATATATCAGCCATATCAATGCCATGAAATTTTCTAACAACTTTAATTTGCTCTTTAGGAAAAATTTGGGCTTTTTTACCCTGAACAATTTGAACAACTTCGCTTAAACTATGCGCGGGCAAAATATTTATATCTTTAATTAAAGAGGCCTCGTTAAAGTTGGTAAACGGAATAATAACATTCTTAAAGCCATGCTTTTTGGCGAAATTAACAAGAGCAAGCACACCGGGAACCGCTCTTAAATCTCCTTTAAGCGTAAGCTCCCCGGCAACAAATATTTTTCCAAATTGAACATGTGAGATTTGACCGGACGAATTTAGTATACCAAGAGCAATAGGCAAATCGAAATGAGACCCGTGCTTCTTTATATTAGCCGGAGAAAGATTAACCACAATGCGCTTAACCGGATATTTGTAGCCACTTTTTTTAATCGCCGGACGTACTCGTTCCCTTGCCTCTTTAATAGAAATATCTCCAAGCCCGACAATAAAAAAAGCCGGAAGCCCTTGAGCTATATCAGTCTCGACATATGTAAGAGTTAAATGTAAACCGTCGATTGCAGCTGAAAAAATTTGCATACAAATAAATTTTTATATGCATTTATTAAAATAAAAATAAATGAAGATCCTCTAAATTTTTTATTAAAAATAAAAGAATGTTTAATCGTCCACCTTTACATCATAATACTTTGCATCTATTAACATGCGCACTATAGATCCATTTGTATCAATTTCAATTCTTTCAGGTTGAAGCGGAATAACATTTGTTAACTCCAAAACCAAATAAGTTTGTCCTTCGTCAGCATTAAAAAGATGTAAAGCAATTTCTTTCGCATCCGTTAACCGATTTATGTTTAATTCATTATTTTCATCAAAATTTGACAAATAAGGTCTTTTACCTCCCATTAGCGAATAATTTTGATTGGAAACAAAATAAAATTTTCCATTTCTTCCATCTGTAATAAGATTTGGAGAAACATTAAACTTAAGCATGGTTTTGTTTTTATTTTGACTATTTAACATCCAAAGTTTGGGAACATCATCGTTAATTTTCTTACCACTAAAAATATAGTATTTATCATTATCAGACCAATGACCTTGTGTAAGCGCATGACCTTCAAAAATATTTGTACGGGTTTTTTGCTCCAAATCGATAAGATAAAGAATTTGCATGTCAGATGTGGTATCGATAAGAATCACATAACGCTCACTTGGAGAAACGGAAAGTAAATATTTATTAATATCACGCAAGAAATAAACATATTTTTCAATCGAGTCGTCATTAAGATTAATTTTGACAAGTGCGTCTTTTTTAGATGCCTCGTCTGGGATAACGGAATAAAGAGCATCTTCTGCATTATTCCACGCAACAGAGCAAATTCCGCTTAAAGAATCAATTTCGTTGCTTTCAAAAGTATCTGTTTTATAATACAAAACTTTTTCATCCTTAAATAAAACTGCAGATTTACCTGAAGGAGCAAATTGAATATTATCTATTTTCTTTGGCATTTTTTTTAGTTGGTACTTATCCGGCAACATATGAAAAAGAGAAACATCCGATAATTTTTCCAGATATTTTGAATACCCGACAGGCAAAGTGATTGTCGGATATTCAATCCCAGCAATTGCTTTTGCTTCAAACACAGCTTCGTATGAAATTAAAACCGTCTTCCCTCTTGAAATAGAAACATTCCCAGCTTGATCAAAATACCCTTCTTTGGATAAAACATAAGAATGCTCGCGCGCAGATAAAGAATAATCACATTGTTTTTCAAGACAAATATTCGTGTTCCCATCAATTGAGACATTAAAAGGGGGGACTCCCTCAAAAACAACATGACCCTTGTTAAAAACAATCAACCAAAGTACATAAAGAATCGCAAACAAAGCAATTAATCCTATTATCACAAACCCAAGTAACCTGTTCTTATCCATTGTTATTTCCATACTAAAGTTAACTTATAAAGTAACATTGCTATAATGCCTTATATCTTCAACTTCATCAAAGGAATTCATCATAATTGCTATTAAGTCAATTTGCCAAAGCCCGCGATAATGCGAATTAACCATGTATTCCAGTGCGGATCTAAGAATAAGCCTATACTTACGCTTGGTAAATGAATCTTCAGGGTATCCGTACGCTAAATTTTTCCGAGTTTTTACCTCTACGAAAACCAAACGCTTGTTTTTATAGACGACAAGATCTATTTCCCCATAACGCGTATACAAATTTTGATGTACTAAACGATAACCTTGATTTTGTAGAAAAGATGCAGCGTAAGTTTCCCCTTTTTGTCCTGTTTTCCTGCTCATAAGACCACTTTATCAAATAAATATGAACAAAACATAAAAATATTTTGAAATTTATACGTTTCTCACGTACAATAAAAATCCTCTTTGTTTTTATCTATCACACATGTCTACCAATCAAGATATCTTGCATGTTCCTCCTCATAGTTTAGAGGCGGAACGCTCTACTCTCGGAGCACTGTTAATAGATAAAGACGCAATCATCAAAATTGCAGATTTAGTGGTTGACGAAGACTTTTATCACGAAAAACATGCGGCAATTTATAGAGCAATAATCGAACTTTTTGAGAAAAGACAACCTATAGACATTCTTACGGTTACATCGCTTTTGGAAGATAAAAAAGAATTGGATCTTATTGGGGGAGCTTCATATATTGCGGAATTGACTTCGGAAGTACCAACCGCATCACATATTTTCCAGTACGGAACAATCGTTAAACAAAAATCCATTTTAAGAAAACTTCTAAAAGCCGGCGATATAATTACCGGACTTGGATATAAAGAAACGGATGAAATTGAAGACTTATTGGAAAAAGCTGAAAAAGCATTATTTAATGTATCTCAAACCTTTATTCAAGATAAATTTGTTCATGTTAAAGATATTTTAAGTAAAACATACGAAAAACTGGCTGATCTGCACGACCCCGACAGCAAAGACAAATATCGAGGTATACCAACAGGATTTAGAGATCTTGATAATTTACTATCCGGCATGCAACCGTCCGATTTACTTATTATAGCTGCAAGACCATCTATGGGGAAAACAGCTTTTGCTTTAAACATAGCGCAAAACATTGCCAGACATAAAAAATCTGTTGGATTTATATCTCTTGAAATGTCAAAAGAACAACTTGTTGAACGTATGTTTTGTTCTTTACTCGGTGTTGATTCTTGGAAAATGCGCACAGGAAAATTAACCGATGAAGATTTTGGGAAAATCGGAGGAATTATGGACGAACTTAATTCGATGAAATTATATATAGACGATTCAATTGGAGGCTCTATTGCTGAATTACGAGCAAAAGCAAGGAGGTTACAAATGGAAAACGGGCTTGATGTTCTTTTTGTAGATTATCTGCAACTTATGTCAAACGGGAAATACTCGGGAAATATGTCTAATCGCGTTCAAGAAATTTCCGATATATCAAGAGCGCTTAAAGGGCTTGCCAGAGAGCTCCGTATTCCTGTTATCGCACTTTCTCAATTATCAAGAGCCGTTGAGCTTCGTCCAAGCAAAATCCCACAACTTTCAGATCTTCGTGAATCAGGTGCAATCGAACAAGATGCTGATGTTGTTATGATGCTTTACAGAGAAGATTATTATGAAGAAGATTCGGACAGAGCCGGAATTACCGATATTTACATAAGAAAACATCGTAACGGGCCTACCGGGAAAATAGAACTCGGATTTAAAAAAGAACAAATGAAATTTATAAGTATAGAAAAACAACGCAAAGCGGAAGATTATGCAATGAGCGTTTAAATATAATAATTTTATTATGAACCAAGATTCGCAAACCGGCGATACCTCAAACGAGTATCACGATAGACTCGAGAAAATCAAACAAATCCGAGAGATGAAAATAAATCCTTATCCGGATAGTTATAAGAGAACTCATAAGATGCTTGAAGCGAAAGATCTTGGAGAAAAAAAAGGTGTACGTAAAACAGACGACATTATAAACAAGCCTAATGATAATATAAAAATTTCCGGCAGGCTTATGTCTTTTAGAAATCACGGAAATATTAGTTTCGGACAATTACAGGACGATTCGGGACAAATTCAAATCTGTTTTATGAAAAATGTTGTTGGCATAGATGAATATAAATTTTTAAAGAAAATTGATGTCGCCGATTTTTTAGGATGCCAAGGTGAATTATTCAAAACCAAACATGGCGAGATTACTCTTCTTGTTACAAGATATATTTTGCTTTCAAAGTCATTGCGTCCACTACCTGAAAAATTTCACGGACTAAAAGATCAAGAAACTCAATACAGACAACGATATTTAGATCTTACAATAAACGAGGAGACAAAAAAACGATTTGATATGAGATCTGACTTTATTCAAGCACTTCGTGAATTTTATTGGCAAAACGGTTTTAGAGAAATTGAAACTCCAATATTAAGTTCGTCTGCTTCCGGAGCTTTGGCTAAGCCTTTTTTAACTCATCATGAAGCCCTTGATCATGATTTCTTTTTAAGAATTGCCGGTGGAGAAACGTATCTTAAAGAAACAATAGGAGGCGGATATGAAAAAGTATTTGAGATAGGGAAAGTCTTTAGAAACGAGGGAATGGACCCTTCTCATTTGCAAGAATTTACGATGAATGAGTTTTATCATGCTTATTGGAATTATAAAGATTTAATGCAATTCACGGAGGATATGTTTGAATATTTACTTAAAAAAACACTTGGTACTTTAGAAATTGAAATTAAAGATAGAGATGGAACTATCCAAAAAGTGAACTTTAAGACACCTTGGGAAAAAATCAGTATGAAAGATGCAATTATGGAAAATTGCGGAATAGATATAGAAAAACATAATACGGCCAAAGACCTTTTAGACGAGATTAAATCTAAGAATATCATTATAGAAGAAGCAAAAAATCTCGGAAGAGGGAACTTAATAGATCAACTATACAAAAAAGTCGCTCGCCCCAAAATGATAGGTCCACTTTTCCTAATTCAGCATCCTACGGATCTTTCACCACTTGCACGAAGAAACGATGAAAATCCCACTGTAGTAGATAGATTTCAAGTAATTGTTAACGGTTGGGAAATTGTAAACGCATACTCTGAGTTGATTAATCCGATTGAACAAGCAAAAGCGTTTAATCAGCAGGCACAAGAGCAGGAAAAGGGGGACGAAGAAGCTCACGGAAAAGATGATGAATTTGTACAGGCAATGGAACACGGCTTCCCTCCAATAGCGGGATGGGGAATGGGGATAGACAGGATTATCGCACTTCTGACTAATCAAGACAATTTAAAAGATGTTGTTTTGTTCCCATTAATGCGCCCTTTAGAGTAAACCTATGAAGAACAAAAAGACAAAAAAATGGATAGTTCGAGGGGGTCTCTCTCTGATGTTTATTGTGCTTTTTATGATTCTCTATGGCCTTTCGGCATTAAGCGGTCTTAGATTTTTTATTCCACATTATTTTGATATAGCCGGAGGACCTTTCAGTGAGAAAAATTATCTTGTTATTTTTCAAAATAATAACGAACTAAGACCCTCGGGAGGGTTTATTTCTTCTTATGGAATACTTCATTTTAAAAACGGGTTTTTCAGCAGTATTGATGTAAAAGATGTATTTGGAGAAATTGCAAATCATCAATATATTGATCCTCCTTATCCTCAACAAAAATTATTGGATGGAAAATTCTATCAAGGCTATACATTTAGAGATGCAAATTATTATGCTGATTTCCCTGAAACTGTAACGGAACTCATGAAAATGTATCGACTGACTGATAATAAAACTCAACTCGACGGAGTTATTGCTATAAACTTAAATGTTATGGAGGATTTATTAAATATTTTAAAATATATTCGCATTAGTGATTTAAAATTTACCTCTGAAAATATATTTGAATTACTTGAATTTTCGTTAAATAATATTGATTATCATAATATTCAAGAAATTACACAAAGAAAAAACATTCTTGCTCCTTTAGCAAAGGCTTTAATTAAAAAAATGATTTTTTCACCTTTCAAATGGAGACAAATAAGTGATGCGATTATTGAAAATCTAAATAAAAAAAATATTCAACTTTATTTCTTTAACCAAGCTTTACAAGAAAAAATCAATCAAAAAGAATGGGGGGGTGCATGGCCAAAGACCAGTAGCGATTTTCTGGCTATCGTTGAAGCGAATCTTGCAGGAATGAAATCTGATAGGTATATAAAAAGAAATATAAAATACAGATTGCAGATTTGGGAAGACAAAGGGAGATACACACTAACCGGAACAACAATTATTGAAATGGAACATTTTGGAGATTATAATGTGCCGATTAGCGGAAACTATCAAGGATATCTTCGTATATATCTACCAAAAAATGCCAATTTAATAGAATCAAATGTTGATGTGCATAATGATTCAACTTCAAAACATACTATTTTTGGCACAATAGTTAAATTAAAACCAGGTGAACATAAAAGAATAGAATTTAAATATGAACTTCCCTCTTCAATTTTCAATGGCAAAACTTATAATTTAAATCTGATTAAACAATCGGGAACCACAGATGATAACTATTCAGTTATTATTGAGGCTCCGCAAGGCACTGAAATCGCCAAGGGTTCAAAATTTGAAGGACGCGAAAATTATGCTATTTGGGAGGGGAAACTATTGAAAAATATATCACTTAAATTTAATTTACTTCCTGATAAACTCAGTCCACGAATTGCTTATTCAAAAATCGATTCACTTGATAAAATTTTAGTTGTTTTTAATGAAAGAATTAATCCTGAAATTTTGGAAAATCTTTCAAATTTCACAATTGAAGATACAGATAAAGCTAATATTAAAATACATGACAATATTAAAATAAAAGATGTTCATGTTGATTTTAAAGACCTATGGATTGAAATTGAAGGGATGACAAAGCAACCTAAAGAATTTTACAAACTCACAATTGAAAATGCTGAAGATTTATATGGAAATTCAATACAACCACTTCCAAAAAGCATTACTTTGGTACAATAATTGAAGAGTGTACCCAATATAAAAATATGATATAAAGGAAACACATTAATAAAATACACAGTGGACACAATCGCAGTTTTAGATTTTGGTGGACAATATGCCCATCTTATTGCAAACAGGACAAGAAGATTAAATGTTTATTCCGAAATTCTGGATAGCAATACACCGGCAGAGAAATTAAAAGAATATAAAGGTATTATTTTATCCGGTGGTCCGCAAAGCGTTTATGATGAAAATTCTCCACAATGCGATCCTCAACTTTTCTATCTTGGGATTCCTGTTCTTGGTATTTGTTACGGACTTCAAATAATGGTCCATAAAAAGGGTGGACATGTGTCTTCCGGTAAGATTAAAGAATATGGTTTCGCCAGACTTAATTTGTCTAAACGAAAAGGAATTTTTGAAGATCTTGAACCTGAAGAAAACGTATGGATGAGCCATGGAGACGAGGTTACAAGCCTCCCCGAAGGAATGGAAATTGTGGGATCAACCGACAATTGTGCAAATG
Organism: bacterium; assembly: GCA_021158225.1. Classification (GTDB taxonomy): domain Bacteria; phylum Patescibacteriota; class Gracilibacteria; order UBA1369; family PNNO01; genus PNNO01. Next base: position 22,162 of record JAGGUZ010000010.1, read on the forward strand.
CCGCGATTGCCGATTTTGATAAAAATCTTTATGGAGTTCAGTTCCATCCTGAAGTCACCCATACAGATCATGGAATGAAAATCTTGGATAACTTTTTAAAAATTACCGGAGCAAAACGTGAATGGAATCTTGATAAATTCATTGAAAACGAATTGGAAGCAATTAAGAAAAAAGTGGGAGATAACAATGTTTTTATGCTTATAAGCGGAGGAGTTGATTCAACTGTAGCATATAAACTTATTCAAAAAGCTATAGGAACAAAACGAACTTACGGACTTTTTGTCGACACCGGCCTTATTAGAGAACACGAAAGGGAAGAAGTTGAAGAAGCCTACAAAAAAGCCGGAATTGAGAATGTGCATTTTTATTATGCCGGAGATAAGTTTTTTACACATTTACAAAACATTTATAAGCCTGAAGAAAAAAGAAAAATTATCGGAGATACTTTTATTAATGTTCAAAAAGATACTGTTGAAACAATGCAACTGAATCCTGAAAAGTGGCTACTTGGGCAAGGAACAATCTATCCGGATACAATTGAAACCGGTGGAACAAAAAATTCCGATAAAATCAAAACCCATCATAATAGAGTCGAGCAAATTGAAGAAATGATTAAAGCCGGTAAAGTTATAGAACCTCTAATGCAACTTTATAAAGATGAAGTACGTCAAGTTGGGTTAAAACTTGGTATCCCCGAAGAAATTGTGCAAAGACATCCGTTCCCGGGACCCGGACTCGGCGTACGATGTTTGTGCGCCAAACAAGATGACTACCCGGAAAATTACGAAAATATGCAAAGCGAAATTAACACATATCTTCAAGAAATATATGGAATTAATGGGCAAATTTTGCCTCTTAAAAGTGTTGGTGTTCAAGGAGACTCAAGAACATATCGTCATCCGTTTTTAATCAAACTTCATAAAGATTTAAAAAGAGATTGGGGATTACTGGCAAAAATTTCAACCGACATAACAAATAGATTTAGTACAATTAACAGAGTTCTTCTTCTATTGCATCCTCACGGAGTCATAGAAAAAAAAATCAAGCCGGGATATTTAACAAAAGAAAGAATAGAATTATTGCAAAAAGCCGATTACAGAGTTACTCAGTTCATCAAGTATCATAAAATGTATCAAGAAATTTGGCAGTTTCCAGTAGTGCTTTTGCCACTTAGCCTAAACAATGAAGGAGGGGAAAGTGTGGTTTTGCGCCCAATCCAATCCGAAGAAGCAATGACCGCAAACTTCTACAGAATGACATGGAAATGGCTAGACGAACTTGTGGAAGGATTAGAAGCAACTCCTGGAATCGACGGAGTGTTTTATGATTTAACAAATAAACCTCCCGGAACTATTGAGTGGGAATAAAATTTTTATAGCATAATAGTCATTAAAGCTCCGGCAACAAGTGGAATAACCACATTGTCATCCAGTTCCATTTCAAAGCGTTTAATTCCAATATCAATTGACTCAATTGCCATAGCGATGGCACTTGCTATAAAAGCGGGCCACAATGGAACAAAGAAAAGGGCTGCAAGTGTGGATGCCAATATGGAAACGATCGTTCCTTCAATATTCTTTTTTTGATTAAACGGATTTTTTATTTTACCAAAATGCCTGCCAACAATATTTGTTACCGAGTCCCCGACAGCCATTATCATTATGGATGCCATTGCTATATTTTTTTCAAATATTAAGGTTGCAAGAGCGGCTCCAAGCACCAAAAAAAACGATCCTCTCCCGGGAAAACGTGCCATATGATGGGGCCTTTCAAAATATTCCAATAATTCGTGGACAAGCGGTACACGCATTTTTCTTGCTACAAGCACTAAAATTCCTCCAATAAATGTAATGAAAAACAAAATCCGACTATTCATAAGCTGAAGCTTTAATAAAAGCACAATTAAAGTGCCAATACCTAAATGCGCGGTTTGTCTTCTTAATTCAAATTTATCAGTGAGTTTCAAATCCAGCCATTCTAGCAATTTATATTTTTTCTCCAAATTTAAAATGCCGTAAGTTGTAACAAGTCCAACGACAATTCCAGCTATAATATCACTTAAACTGTGAACTCCAAGATAAATCCGACTAAACACAATCAAAATCATGAAAAAATAAACAAGAAGTAAACTTTTCTTTCCGAAAATATATTTCTGAAACGGAAGAAGAGAACAAAGTACCGCAGTATGTATACTCGGGAAAGCATAACCGGAAGCCAATAAAAGTGGTTGCCCATACGCAAGAGCATATGGTCTGGGTACCTGAAAAATCAATTTAAGTAGAAAAGAAGCTTCCAAAGCGACAAGAACACTAAGTGTCATGAACAATATGAATCGATATTTTTTCTGCAACAAACTTACAACACCAATGACCCCAAAAATAAAAATAACACCGAAATCGGTTACAAAATACATAATGGATGTAAGTTGTATAAACCTGATACTATTTATTAAACTAAAAACATACTCATCCAAAAAAAATGTGAAAATAATAAAAATATATCCAACCGAAGCTATCTTGAAAACTGTATTTTTTACCATATGACATCCGTTTTTACGGTATCGATTGAAAGGGAAAGTTCTTCATTCCCGAATTTTTTAAAACTATCAGCAGAATCGGTCGTTACATACTCCCTTGTTCCACCTTGAGTAATCAACTTTTCAATTTCCGGATGTCTATTTAAATAATCTTTTAAACTCTCAGCTATAATCTCTCCTGACTTAAGAACATTGACATTTTTCCCCATATATCTTTTGAAATCCTTATACATAAGAGGATAATGCGTACATCCCAATATTAATGTATCGCTGTTTTTTGATTTAAGCGGAAGCAAATATTTTTTTAGAATTTTTTTTGCTTCCGGTTTATGATGCCAATGTTCTTCTATTAAAGACACAAGCAACGGACAAGCTTTTGAAAAAACATTAATATCGGGATCTAGCTTCTTAAGTTCAATTTCATATGCATTGGAAGCGATTGTTCCACGAGTACCAACAACACTTATTCGTTTTGTATTGGTATTTGTCGTAGCATATTCAGCTAATGGCCTAATTACTCCAAGAATTTTTTTATCGGCTATATTCTTATCACGCAAATATTTTTGTTGAAGATGTCTAAGTGCCAAAGCGGAAACCGTATTACAAGCAATAATAATTAATCTGCACCCTCTGTCAAACAAATATTCCACAGCCTGCTCGCTATACCTTTTAATGGTTTCAGGTGTACGCGTTCCGTAAGGCGTGCGCGCATTATCACCAAGATATATGTAATCATATTGAGGAAGCTTTTCCAAAACAGGCTTAAGCACTGTTAACCCTCCATATCCCGAATCAAATAATCCAATCATAATAAAACATTAAACCTCAGTTACTTTAACGCTTTATTAATATATAAGACAATAGACAATTTTATGACCATTTAGTATACTTGCAATTGTCTAATTAAAGCATTCATGAGCACATCGCTTAAAATTATATCTATTTTGGTTGGAGTCCTTGTCGGTCTTTTAGTAATGGCTCAATTTAGAACTTCAACGCCACTCGGCAGTTCATATCCTCTTGATCAAGTAAGGGCTCAAAAAGAACTTATAAAGTCATATATTGATGACGAAACTCAATTGAAGAGTCGTATAGTTTCACTCCGTGAAAAAATAGATCAAACCCTAAAAGACAATAAACTGATTAGTCAAACCACGAATTTGGAAAAATTAAATGAACTAAAAAAACAAATAGATCTCTCTGAAATAAAAGGAAAGGGCTTTAACATAAATCTGGACGACAGTCCTTATATTGACAGAGACTCTATAAAACCCGATGAAGGCGGAATTGTTTATGCAGCCGATATACGTGATATTATAAATCTTTTACGAGCAAATAATGTTGAAGGAATCGCAGTTAATGATCAAAGAATAATTGCAACATCCCCAATTACATCCGTAGGAAATAGTGTGCTGATAAACAACTCTCATCTTTCTCCTCCATTTAATATTTCAGTTATCGGTGATTATGAATCTTTTCTGGTTAGAATATCCGACCCGGGGGTACTAACAGATTTACAAAAAAGGGTTAATGAAAATGGAATAAAATTTTCGATAAAACAATCACCACATATAATTCTACCGATTTATAATGGCCAATTCAGATTAAAATTTATTAAACGTACAGATGAATCTACTTCATAGAAAAAAGAATAAATCTAATATGCAAATTGCATTGTTATTGATAACCGGCTTGGTACTGGGATTTATTGTTATAATTCAAGCGAAACATTTTACAAATTATATTGAAACTATTGGACGTGACAGTACAGAAAATGTTTTTAGGCGTATCCAAATTTTAAAAATATCCAACGACGAACTAAAAGATGAAATCTCATCACTGGAAACACAATTTGAAGATTTGAATGATCAAGCACAATCATTCGCCACAATTGATAATGATATTAAAAAAGATGAAATAATTGCCGGAGAGACCGATATTTTCGGTCCCGGCATTGAACTAACCATTGAAAATAATCTAAATGTAGTTTGGTTTATAGATCTTACAAATGAATTAATAACCTCCGGGGCCGAAGCCATCAGTGTAAATAATATAAGACTCACCAATTCAACCATGGGATTTGACCCTCTTCCAAACGGTCAAATAATGATAAACGGTGTGATTCTCCAGCCCCCATATACATTCCAAGCCATTGGAGATAAAGAAGAATTAAATCAAATATTAACAAATCCCATAGGAATTCTTAACAGAATGAATTCCGCAATCAAAGATTTTAAATACGAAATCTCTCAAAAAGACAGGATTGATATGAAAAAGGTTTAGGCATTTATGTATATGCCAATATAAGCCAAATTGGTTGCAAACCGAGCAATATAGCTAAAAGCACATAAAGCACTCGTTTGTTGTATCTTTCTTTCTTGTGACCAGCTAAAAGCTTTTGATGTTCAAGTATTGGAACCGACGACTCAATTTGAGACTCCAATTGCCCGACTCTATAATTTGCTCCTTCAAGCCTTTGCTGAAAAACTTTTAAATCTCTTTGTGATTCATCGTATAAATTTTTATAAATTCTATTTTCAACTTTCTCAATAAAATTAACATCGGACTCAATTAATATATCCGGCGTCGGCACAGATGGGGTTTTGTGATGAATTTGAGGTTGCCTGTATTTAATTTTTCTATGTGACCTTCTTTCCTTCGCAAGCTTAGTTATCTCATCTATATTTAAGAAAACCCTACCAGCAATATTCTTATTCGAAACCTTAGCTATCTTAATATAACGATCTAATGTACGTGTTGACACCTTGAGAATCTTTGAAGCTTCATTCCGGCTTACTGTAAATGTTTTTTCAGCTTGAGTCGACATAAATTTTATATGTTATTTTGACTATGTCGATGTTAATATACATATATTTGCACATTCTGGCAAGTGCTAGTATGATACGCACATGAGTCAAAGAAAACTAACCTCGGAAGAAATTGTAAAAAACAAAAAAAGTATCGATGAAATTCGATTACTTCCACGAACTCCAATTGTTGCGATCTTGGATAATATTAGAAGTTTATATAATGTTGGAGCAATGTTTAGAACTTCCGATGGGCTGATGTTGAAAAAAATATATTTATGCGGGATGACCGGAATACCACCAAGGAAAGAGATTGAAAAAACATCGCTCGGGGCATCGCAAACAGTCCCATGGGAATATAGAAAAAAAACCATAGACATTGTTAAAGAACTAAAGGAAGAAGGTTACCAAATAATTGCTCTTGAACTTACCGATCCACCGATGCATTATGCGAAAGCAAATTTTTCATTTCCGGTAGCGCTTATTGTTGGACACGAAATAAACGGCGTTTCCGACGAAGTAATGAATGAAGTAGATTTATCTATATCAATTCCCATGCTGGGAAGAGCAAATTCTTTAAATGTTGCTACAGCTTACGGTATCGCTACGTATCAAATACTTTATAAGTACCAAAACAATGTTTCATCTTGAATTTTACAACGAGACGAAAGAATCAATTTCCGGAAAAATTTTCGAAGATCTGCTTAATACAATCAATGATAATTTTAAGCAAATTTTTCCAAAAATGCTGAATAAAAACAAGCAATATTTTATTTCTTGCACGATTGTTAACGATAAACTCATGGAGAAAATTAACAAACAGTATAGAGGGAAAGATCAACCAACCGACGTTATATCGCTTGGATACTTAGAAAAAGGGTCATTTCCCGGAAATGATATGGCGGGTGAAATTTTCATCTCGTTCGATACAGCAAATAGACAAGCAAACAATCTCAACCATTCAACTTTAACCGAAATAGCATTCTTGTTCATTCATGGGATACTTCATATTTTAGGATACGAACACAAAGAAGAAAAAGATTTTAAATTAATGATGGATTTGACTAATCAAATTCTCTCTTTAAAGTAACTAATTGTCTTTAAAAGACCATCTTTCAACTGAATTTCAGGTTCCCAATTAAGCATTTTTCTTGCAAGAGAAATATCAGGAAATCTCCTTTTAGGATCATCTTCCGGAAGATTTTTATACTCAATATCACTGTTTAAATTTGTTAAATCTATAATTATTTTAGCAAGTTTGATAATGGAAATTTCTTTAGGATTTCCCAAATTAACCGGCCCGACAAAATTTTTACTTTCCATCATTAATGTCATCCCATTAATAAGATCATCAATATACTGGAAACTTCTTGTTTGAGATCCATCGCCATAAATCGTTATATTCTTGTTTTTTAACGCTTGAACTATAAAATTAGAAACCACGCGCCCATCGTTCTCATACATATTTGGTCCATAAGTGTTAAAAATTCTCACAATTTTAACATCAACTTTATATTGCCGTAGATAATCCATACAAAGTGTTTCAGCACAACGCTTCCCTTCATCATAACAAGCCCGCGGACCAAGAGTATTAACATTCCCGGTATAAGTTTCTTTTTGAGGATTTTCCAACGGATCACCATAAATTTCCGATGTGGAAGCTTGCAACACTCTAGCTTTGTATTTTTTAGCCAGCTTAAGAACATTAATTGTTCCAAGCACATTTGTAGTAGTTGTTTGAATAGGATCTTTTTGATAATAAACCGGTGAAGCCGGACAAGCCAAATTATAAATTTGGTTAACTTCGTAATCAAACGGCTTGTTTATATCATGATAAACAAATTTAAAATTATTGTGTTTATTTAACTCTTCAATATTATCTTTTGTACCGGTAAGTAAATTGTCTAAGACAATAACTTCGTGTCCTTGTTTAAGCAACTTCGTGCACAAATGAAATCCAATAAACCCGGCTCCTCCGGTAACAAGTATTTTCATATTATTCACTTAATTTATGCCTATGCCACTATACTTTAAACCGACTTCCTTTACCAGCGCGGGATCGTAAATATTTCGCCCATCAATTAAAAGTGTTCCTTTCATCAATGATTTTATTTTATCAAAATCCGGATTTCTAAATTCATCCCATTCGGTTAAAACAACAAGAGCGTCAGCTTCCTTTGCACTATCATACATTCCTGAAACTTTAATAAGATCAGCTGAATTGTAAAATTGCATAAAATTATCTCCTGATATAGGATCATAAACTTTTATCGTTGCTCCCATATTTAACAATTTCTCAACTATATTACGCGAAGGAGCGTTGCGCAAATCATCGGTTTTAGGCTTAAAACTAAGCCCCAGAATACCAATAACCTTCCCGTTTAAATTACCCAAATGCCTTTCAAGCTTGTTTAGAATTATCTCTTTTTGCTTTTTGTTGCGCAATTCAACAGCACTCAAAATATCTAAATTTTTGTTAAATTTTTTGGCCTGACTAATCAAAGATTTATTATCTTTGCCCAGACAGCTTCCTCCATACCCAATCCCGGCATGTAAAAACCGTGAACCTATTCGCCTGTCCAATCCGATTCCCTCGGCAACTTCTCTGATATTAGCACCGTTTGAATCACATAAATCCGCCATCTCGTTTATAAATGAAATCTTCATGCTTAAAAAAGCGTTTGCCGCATATTTCGTTAATTCGGCAGACTCAATACTCATAAAAACAAGTGGTTTCCCTATCCTTTCCAAGGATCCATATAAAGTTTTCATTATTTTTTTTGACTTGTCATCCTCAACTCCAACAACAATTCTATCGGGGGTAAGAGTATCTTTTACAGCCACCCCCTGTCTTAAAAATTCCGGATTTGAAACAACTTGAACATTAAAATCTTTTCCGCGTACGAAAACTTCATCTTGAATAATTCGCTTACATTGCAAAGTTGTACCTACCGGCACCGTTGATTTCATTACAAAAACAACATCGCCATTAATATTTTTTCCAACAAGATGAGCCACTTCAAAAATATCAGTTAAATCTGTTTGTCCATTCTTACCAGTTGGCGTTCCAACTGCACATATGACAATATCAACATTATCAACAGTCATTTTATCAACAAATTTTAATCTTCCATTAGACATATTCCTGTCTACAAGTTCCTGTAATCCGGGTTCATAAAGTGGCATTCCCCCATTATTCAACATGTTAATTTTCTCTATATTTTTGTCTACACAAACAACCTCGTTTCCCATTTCGGCAAAACCCGTTCCAGTAGCAAGACCAACATAACCACAACCGATAACAATTATTTTCATACTGTTATGTTAGTCGCTAATCGAATTGGTAGTCAATTAAAATATGATACAATAAAATCATGAATATCCGACGAGCAAAAAAACAAGATATAAAAAATATTTCAAAGCTTCTTATAAATACATTTAATAAATTTTTGCTTCCATACTTTACAAAAGAAGGGGCTGAAAATTTTAAAAACAAAAAACTTTCTACTAAAAGTTTACTCTCCAGAATGAATCAATATATGTTTGTAGCAGAAGAAAAAGAGCAAATTATAGGATATATAGAAGCAAATTTAAACGAAATTCAACTTTTTTTTGTTAATCAAAAGTATCAAGGCAAAGGAGTTGGAAAAGCGCTTATGGATACAATAGAATTAATTGTAAAAAAGAAAAAAAATAATGTAATTTATGTTAAAGCCTCTATTTATGCTGTACCAATTTATACAAATCTCGGATTTAAAAAAACCACCGGCAAAAGACAAATAAATGGCGAGCAATACCAACCTATGAAAAAAATCATTAATTAATTTCCCTTACAAAAAGATCAGCTTTAATTCTACTACTGGCAACCATGCTAAACGGATGTTCAATAAAAGATTTACCTTTACAACAACCAATACCTAAACCCGAGTTAACTCAGCATTCGACAAAAAATTGAATGAATTTATTAAAGATGTCAAAGAATATGTAGCAACGCCAGAAGAAACGGGAATGGGACGATAGCGCTGGAGATGACTCGGAGAACTTTCAAAATTTTAACATAACGAAAACCGGATTTGTATTTCATGTTGATCCGGAACAAGTAGCTCCTTACTCACTCGGCACACAAGACATCGAAGTTGAATTTAGCGATTTGAAAGCTATTTTGACGCCGGAATGGAACAAATAAGATTGACAAATCGAAGAAAAATTATTATTTTCTTTTCTTGAGTATAAAAATACACAAAAATAACCATTAACCGCGCTCTGTTATGGATGATATTGACGATATTAAAGATCCTTTAGAAGAAATGACTAGAGAAGAACTTCAAAAAGAATTAGAATTTAGACGAGCAATAAGAGACGGCTTCGACGGATCAAATGGGAAAACACATCGCGAACTTCAAGCTAGTGTTGATGCAGTTAGAAGACAAATAAAAATGCTTGAAAATCCCACTTTCAAAAAAGAAAATGAGTATTAAAAATGTTGACAAAACCTTGTTAGCACTCTATTATTAGGAGTGCTAATTTATTAACTTTTAATTTATGCAAATTGGAAATAATTTTACAATAAAAACACAGGAATTAATCAATAATGCTGCGCAAAAAGCGCTGTCGCTTAATCATCAGCAAATTACAGAGCTTCATTTGCTTGATGAAATGATTAAACAAGAGGGGACTTTAATAAATCCTTTATTTAAAAAACTTGCAGTAAACAGCAATCTTCTGTCGGACGCAATTGAAGCTAAGCTGAAGCAAATTCCAATAGTTGAAGGGGGAAGTCAGATGGTTTCCGAATCTTTAAAACGCATTTTAACCGAGGCTTCAAAAATCGCTCAGAAATTTTCAGATGATTATATCTCTGTAGAACATATTTTACTCGCGTTGCTTTCAATTAAAAATGATACAAGCGACCTTTTAAGAGATGCCGGGCTGGAGAAAGAGACTATAACCGGTATTATAAAAGACTTAAGAGGTTCTGAAAAAATTACGGATGATAACCCTGAAAGTAAATTTCAAGCACTGGAGAAATATTGTCAGAATTTTACTGATTTGGCAAAAAAAGGAAAACTTGATCCAGTGATAGGGCGAAACGAAGAAATTCGTAGACTTATGCAAATACTGGCCAGAAGAACAAAAAATAATCCGGTTTTAATAGGAGAGCCCGGCACGGGAAAAACGGCAATAGTGGAAGGTTTGGCTAATCGAATCGTAAATGGGGACGTACCTGAAAGTCTTAAAGATAAACAGCTTTTGGCCCTTGATCTTGGAGCGTTAATAGCCGGAACAAAATTTAGAGGAGAATTTGAGGAACGTTTTAAAGCGGTCTTGAAACAAGTAAAAGAGCAGGAAGGAAAAATCATTTTATTTATTGATGAGCTCCACACTCTTGTTGGAGCCGGTGCCACCGAAGGGCAAATGGATGCTTCCAATATGATTAAGCCCGCACTTGCTCGTGGAGAACTTCATGCAATCGGAGCAACCACAATTAAGGAATATCAAAAATATATCGAGAAAGATGCCGCTTTGGAAAGACGTTTTCAGCCAATTTACGTAAAAGAACCGTCGGTTGACGAAACTATTGCAATCTTAAGAGGTATTAAGAAAAAATACGAGCTTTATCACGGAGTAAAAATTCTTGATGAGGCGATTGTCGCTGCTGCAAATTTATCGAACAGATATATCACAGATCGTTTTTTACCTGATAAAGCAGTAGACCTGATTGATGAAGCTACTGCGGTTTTAAAAATTGATCTGGAAAGCTCTCCAAGTGAAATTGACGAACTTCAAAGAGAGGTTACCCAGCTTGAAATTGAGAAAGAAGCCCTAAAGAAAGAAAAATCAGCTAAAGATAAACTTGCCGAGGTTGAAAAGAATATGGCTACCAAGAAGGAAAAATTGGATTCGTTAAAACTCGTCTGGCAAAACGAAAAAGATATTATTGATGAGATGCACAAGATAAAAGGAGAAATCGATCAATTAAACAACGAAGTCCAATCGTTTGAGAGAGAGTCCAAATTCGATAAGGTAGCCGAAATTATGTATGGAAAAATTCCGGAGAAAAATAAGAAACTTCAAGAGCTTGAGCAAAAACTCAAAAAAATTCATGGAAACGATCGAATGCTTAAAGAAGAAGTTGGCGCAGAAGATATTGCCAGAATTGTTTCTAAATGGACAGGCGTTCCGGTAAATAAAATGAACGAGTCTGAAACAGAAAAGCTACTTCATCTCGAAGATGAGTTGGAAAAGAGAGTTGTAGGACAGGAAAAGGCTGTTAAGGCCGTGAGTAATGTTATCCGAAGATCAAAAGCTCATATTTCCGAACAAAACAGGCCAATGGGATCATTCTTGTTTTTGGGTCCAACAGGCGTTGGAAAAACTGAACTTGCAAAAACGCTTGCTTCATTCTTATTTAATGACGAAAAAGCCTTGATTAGACTAGATATGAGTGAATACATGGAGTCACACAGCGTGTCCAAGATAATCGGATCACCTCCCGGATATATTGGCTACGAAGAAGGTGGGCAATTAACCGAACTCGTAAGAAAAAGACCATACAGCGTTGTACTCTTTGATGAAGTGGAAAAGGCTCATCCTCAGATTTTCAATGTGCTTCTTCAAATCCTCGATGAAGGGCATATTACGGACGCAAAAGGTAGACAAGTTAACTTTAAAAACACTGTAATAATTCTTACATCAAATATCGGAAGTAATGAGATTATCAGCTTTAAAGGTACTAAATCCGCTCTTGACCTTAAAATCGAAAACTTGTTAAAACAATATTTTAAGCCCGAATTCTTGAATAGAATCGACAATACAATCGTGTTTAATCCTCTTACAAAAGAAAATTTAAAAAAGATTGTGGAAATACAAATTGAGGATTTGCGAAAAAGACTTGATAAACAACATTTAACACTGAAAATTTCCGAAAAAGCCTTAAACTATCTCGCAGAAAAAGGCTATGATCCGGATTTTGGAGCTCGCCCTCTTAAGCGTTTGATTCAAAAGGAAATAGAAAATATTTTAGCCATTAAAATAATTGGAAATGAACTAGAAAACGGCAATACAATAAGAGTGGATATCAAGAAAGACAAATTACAGGTAAATTAAAAGACAATAAAAAAGAGCGGAAACTGCACACCTTAATCCGCTCTTTTAATTTGTTTAATTTAAAACGATTTAAGACTCTTTTGGTCTAGCTTCGTTTACAACGATGGTACGTTTACCAAGTTGTTTTCCGTCAAGTTCTGCAATAGCTTTGTCGGCTGCTGCATCGTCTGTATAAGTTACAAACCCGAACCCTTTAGATCGCCCTTGAAAGTCTTTGATGATAATAGCTTCTTCTACCTCACCCAATTCTCCAAAGAAAGATTTTAGTTCATCTTCTGTCGTGTTCCAATCAAGGCTTCCGACGAATAATTTTTTAGCCATAGTACGTGCTTAAAAATAGAATATAGACACAAACTTTAGCCTATTAATTCGGAAGCAGACAAACTGTGCACATTTACTCTTCCTCATTAAAACCAAAGAATGCTGCCGTATGGTAGACCATTTATATAAAATTGGCAAGAAAATAAAAATTTGTAAAATACAACCGAGAGCTTAAGTCTTTACTTTTTACTCCTCGATAAGTAGACTAAATATCGGCTAAATCGCGCCGTGGAGAGGTACTCAAGTGGCTGAAGAGGCGGGATTGCTAATCCTGTAGGGTGACTTATGTTGCCGCGGGGGTTCGAATCCCCCCCTCTCCGCCAGTTTTATTTTGTAAGCCTTTTATGTATGAAAAAAATGCAAACTCCTATACATTTTGAGATCCCGGTTGATAATATGGAACGCGCACAGAAATTTTATAGAGAACTTTTTGAATGGGATATCTCCTCTGCAGGAAATAACTTCGACAATTATTTTATAATCAAGACAACCGAGGATGGAAGAACTGGAATAAATGGTGGCATGCTTATGCGATCAAACCCCGATCAGCCAATAATTAATTATATTTCGGTTGATGATATTGACGCTTCTCTGACCAAACTTGAGGAACTCGGAGGCAGTGTTCTTATGCCAAAAATGCCTGTAAAAGGAGTTGGATGGAACTGCGTTGTTAGAGATACCGAAAACAATATGTTTGGCATGATTCAAAAAAATAAAATATTTAAATAATATATGAGTAAACCCGAGGACAAGAAAGAATTAAAAGAGAATTTGGAACGGAAACAACACGCTTTTCGTGCACTAAAAGCTTACGCCAAAAGACAATTAGCGCATGCAAAGGACCTCATTAGTGAAAGGAAAGAAGAAAAACAGCAAGAAATTGATAAACAAGAAGAAGATATCCATCAAAAATTTGAAAAGGAACGAACTCGTATAGACAAAGAAGCTGTTAAAGCCGAGAAACAAGCTGAAGAAATTACGGAAAAAGAAATAGCAAAAGCACGAAAGGAGCTTATATCGATAAAAAAACGGGTTTATTCAAGAAGACATAGAATTGTTAACGGTCTTCAATTCGTCGGCGTTATTTATCTTTTTATATTTTCCGTCGTTATTCTTAAAGATGTCGCCATAGCTTTAAGTAGCTCTGCAATTGCAACTATCGGATCTACAGTTAACACCCCGGCAAGCGCATTTGGAGCAGGTTGGTTTACCTCTATAATTGCACAATCGGCATCTGTTGTAGCAATTCTGGCAAATACCCTTGTAGGTTCGGGGGCTATAAATTTTAATACGGCGTTTTATATTCTTCTTGGCCTAACTCTTGGAAATTCCGTAACTCCTGTTTTGGCTTCTTTGGTAATAAAAACCGATCATCATTGGCGATTACGCCATGGATTTGAGCTTGGACTTGCTAATGTTATTTATTCAACTTTTTTAATCGGCATTGTTTTTGTAATTCAAATTTTTACCGGATTTTTTACAAATGCCGGAGAATCGATTAATCAATGGGCCGGAGAATTTAAAGCTTTTCAGACAATTCCGGACTTGCTTTCCGTAATTACAGCCCCCGTTAAGAATCTTCTATTTTTTGATCACTTGCCTCTTATCATTATTTTTATTATCGGTATATTTATACTTATTTTCAGTCTGGGAAGAGTTGGACAAAGCATGTTTATATTTTTAGGAGGTAAAAGACATGCCCGTGCAATTATGGAAAAACATTTGGGAAACTATCGAAAAGCGTTTTTGGTTGGACTTGCTCTTACTATAATAATTCCAAGTGCATCACTGCTTGTTACACTTATGGTTCCGCTTGCAATTGCCAGAGTTATAACCCTAAGACAAGCAATTCCTTATTTGATCGGAACAAACGTTGGAACGTTTATAGATGTGCTTCTAGCTTCTTTTGCCAATGCGCAAGGTTATGCAATTGCAGGTGGAGTTGTATTAACTTTAATGTCTTCTGTTGGATTTTTGTTTATCTTTAAAGATTTTGGGACAACAATTATATATAAAATCACGCGTTATCTGTCTTTACATACTGTAAAAATGAGGAAAAGAAACATTTTAAAATTTATTGCCAGTTTTATACTTATTCCAGCACTTATTATGGTTATTTTCTAAAATATCTGACATAATAACCAAAACAATTCTTTTATTTAGTGGTCTCATATATTATGACTTCAACCCCAAAAGTAGGACAAAAATGGCAGAACAAAGTTACAAAAGATAAAGTAAAAGTAATGAAATTACTTCCCGGACATGTAAAAGTATTTGATATGGACGGAAGTAATCAAGGAACACAATTTCAGGTTGCACTTCACATCTTTATTACTAAATACCGGCTGGTTCAAGATGTCTAAGAAAAAAAATCTTCCACGAAAAGTACTTGTTCTCGGCTCCGGAGCTTTAAAAATCGGAGAAGCCGGAGAATTTGATTACTCGGGATCACAAGCCATCAAAGCCCTTAAAGAAGAACATGTTAATACCGTTTTGATAAATCCGAATATAGCGACTAATCAAACGAGCAAAGACCTTGCAAATAAAATCTATTTTTTGCCGGTTAATACATACTTTGTAGAAAAAGTGATTAAAAAAGAAAAACCGGATGGGATATTGCTGGCGTTTGGAGGGCAAACAGCTCTTAATTGCGGAATCGAATTATTCAGAAAAGGCATACTCAAAAAACACAAAGTAAAAGTACTTGGAACTCCGGTTGAAACAATTCAAAACACCGAGGATCGGGAACTTTTTAATAACGAACTTACCAAAATCGGAGTTAAGATGCCAAGAAGTATCGCCTGTACAAATGTAAAAACAGCCCTTAACGCCGCAGAAAAAAGCGGGTATCCGGTTATTATTAGAGCCGGTTTTACGCTTGGAGGAAAAGGTTCCGGATTTGCAAACAACAAAACGCAACTTAAAAAAATGTTGGAAAATACTTTTGCATACAGCCCTCAAGTGCTTGTTGAAGAAAATCTAAAGGGGTGGAAAGAAATTGAATACGAGGTTGTAAGAGATAAAAACGACAACTGTATTGCGGTTACAAATATGGAAAATTTTGATCCGCTTGGAATACACACAGGAGAAAGTATTGTCATCGCACCATCTCAAACGTTAACGAATAGCGAATATCATAAATTGCGTGAAATTTCCATTAAGACAATCAGGCATCTTGGTATTGTTGGTGAGTGTAATATCCAATTTGCATTAGATCCTAAATCGGAAGATTACCGCGTGATCGAAGTAAATGCCAGGCTTTCCCGCTCTTCAGCTTTAGCCTCAAAAGCGACAGGCTATCCTTTAGCTCATGTAGCAACAAAACTGGCTCTCGGGTATACACTTCCGGAACTGAAAAACGCTGTTACAAAAACCACCACAGCATTTTTTGAACCTTCTCTCGATTACTTAGCATTAAAAATACCAAGATGGGACTTGGAAAAATTTCAACGTGTTTCTCATGAAATCACAAGCGAAATGAAATCGGTTGGAGAAATTATGTCACTTGGACGCAACTTTGAAGAAGTATTGCAAAAAGGTCTGCGCATGTTGCAAATTGGCCTGCACGGCTTAACCTCAAATAATAAAATTGAATTAAATAGTAATAATCTTACAAAAGAAATTTCGGTGCCAACTCCAAAAAGAATTCTCGCCATCGCAAAAGCCCTAAAAAAAGGATGGTCCGTTGAAAAAATAAGCAAGCTGTCCGGAATCGACAACTGGTTTTTAGAAAAACTTAAAAATATTATCGACATGGAGAAAACTCTTTTGGAAAATTCCATGTCTCCGGAATTAATGCGTAAAGCAAAACAATATGGATTTTCGGATAAACAAATAGCAAACATAAAAGGAAAAACCGAATTACAAATAAGAACTCAAAGAAAAAAATACGGCATCCTCCCGGTAGTTAAACAGATAGATACTATGGCAGCTGAATATCCGGCAAAAACAAATTATCTATATCTTACTTATCACGGAGATAAAAACGACATTACTCTTGAAAAAAAGGAAAAGAAAATTATTGTTCTTGGATCCGGATCATACAGCATCGGGTCGTCCGTAGAATTTGACTGGTGCTGTGTAAATGCCCTTAAAACAGCTAAGAAAGAGCGTTTTGAAACAATTATGATCAATTATAATCCGGAAACAGTATCAACCGATTATGATATTTCCGATAAGCTATATTTTGACGAACTTTCCCTTGAAAGAGTAATGGATATTTACGACATAGAAAATCCAAACGGAGTTATTTTATCAACCGGAGGACAAATTCCAAATAACATTGCCGTAAAACTTAAGAAAGCAGGTGTTAAAGTTCTTGGAACAAACCCGGACGATATAGATAGAGCGGAGAACAGACATAAGTTCTCTGCAATGCTGGATAAATACAATATAGATCAGCCAAAATGGAAAGAACTTGTTAAAATAGAAGATGCGGTTAAGTTTGCCGAGAGTGTTAAATATCCCGTACTTGTTCGCCCTTCGTATGTACTTTCCGGAGCAGCTATGCGCGTTGCACACAACAAGGAACTTCTTACGGACTTCTTAAAACATGCCGCCGAAGTTTCACCGGATGCACCAGTAGTCATAAGTAAATTTGAGAAAGGAGCCAAAGAAATAGAAATTGATGCCGTAGCATATAAAGGGAAACTTGTTATTTATGCGATTGCCGAACATGTTGAACAAGCGGGAGTTCATTCCGGCGATGCAACTATAGTGCTACCTCCTCAAAAATTATATATACAAACTATAAGAAAGATTAAAAAAATAACAAAAAAAATAGCGGAGCAACTTAAAATTTCTGGCCCGTTTAATATTCAATTTCTTGCAAAAACAAACGAAGTAAAAGTAATTGAGTGTAATTTGCGAGCAAGCAGGTCGTTTCCGTTTTCATCCAAAGTAACCGGTTATAATTTTATAGAAATTGCGACAAAAGCAATGCTTGGTATAACTAAAGACCCGTTGCTTAATAAAGCAGATTATAAAACTTTAGACTTGGACTATGTTGGAGTTAAAGCTCCTCAGTTTTCTTTTTCGAGATTACATGGTGCCGATCCGGTTTTAGGAGTAGAAATGGCATCAACTGGAGAAGTTGCTTGTTTCGGCGAGACTCTTCAAACTGCTTTTTTAAAAGCCATGATTTCCGTTGGATTTAGATTACCGAAAGAAAACATTTTACTTACTATCGGAAGACTGGAAGATAAAGTTGATTTTTTGGCATCCGCAAGACGTTTAAAAAATCTTGGGTATACACTTTTCGCTACAGAAGGTACCTCTAAATTTTTAAAGCAAAACGGAATTAATACCACTCTCGTCCAAAAATTAAGCAAAAAGAAAAACCCAAATATTCTAGACTACATAAAAAAGAAAAAAGTCGATCTTGTAATTGATATCCCAAAAAATTACACTAGGCAAGAAATAACGGATGGATATATGATTCGTCGTAATGCTATTGATATGAATATCCCACTTGTTACGAATGTACAAATAGCAAAGCTTATTGTAAATGTACTACAAAACTACACAATTGATGACCTTGAAATAAAAAGTTGGGACGAATATTAAGCTTCGCTTCTTAATTTATGAAGCACATTTATTGCAGCCATTGCTCCATCTCCGCCGGAAGCTATAACTTGTTTTACAGACCCTTTTCTTAAATCTCCACCGGCAAAAATTCTAGGATGAGAGGTTTGCATTGTTTGATTTACAACAACTTCACCACGATCAAGCTCAACTTTGCCTTCAAGAATTTTTGAATTTGGAGTATAGCCGATAAAAATAAATACGCCTTTAGCCGGATATTCATATTCTTTATCGTTTTTATTATCGTATACAAGTATTCTATCTACTTTCCCATCTTGACCGCCTCTTACTTCCTTTATCTCGTGATTCATCAAAAATTCTATCTTATTGTTCTTTTTGGCAAGATCAATTAAATATTGTTCCGCTCTAAATTTATCTCGTCTATGAATAATAGTAACTTTGCTTGCATGCTCAGTTAACGCAATTCCCTCGTCTAAAGCAGAATTTCCCCCTCCGGCAATTACACATTCTTGATCTTTATAAAAAGCCCCATCGCATGTAGCGCAATATGAAACCCCTTTCCCTCTATATTCATCCTCTCCGGGGACTCCGAGTTTTCTTGGATTTGAACCCAAACTAAACAAAACATATTTTGTTTTATATTCACCCATATTTGTTTTAAGGGATACATAATCATCGTACGGATCAACAGTTTCAACCCCTTCATATTTTATTTTAAGCCCGAATTTCTGAGCATGTTGCATCATTTTCTGAGCAAGATCAAAACCGTTCGCGTGTTCGATTCCAGGATAATTTTCTATATTATCAGTTAAAAGAAGTTGTCCACCCGGAGCATCTTTTTCCAAAAGCAAAGGATTAATTCCTCCTCGCCCTGCATAAAGCCCAGCTGTTAATCCGCAAACACCACCACCTACAATAATAAAATCGTGCATTTCCATAGCCTTAAATAATTAAGAATAATATTTACTATCTGTTAATGCAGTATACCAAACAACAGTTCTGTATAAAAGAGTTACTTTTGGATACCTAGTGACTATCCGTTGTATATCCGACGACTACACATTCGACTATCCATCGAGTATACACTCGGGTATTCGCCGGGTGTACATTGCTTATCCATCAACTATTCTCGACTATTCGCTGAAAATATGAGAGAATGCTAAAGTATAACCACTTAAAACAAATTCTAAATATTATGGATGACATTATTTTTCAACTAAGCATTGTAATTATCGTCACAACCATTCTTAGCATTATTCTTGAACTTTCAAAACAACCAATTTTAATTGCTTTTATTTTTTCAGGTCTTATAGTTGGTCCTCATGGATTGGGTCTTGTAAACAATACGGCATTTTTTCAAGCAATCGGACAAATTGGCATTATTCTTTTACTATATTTAATCGGTCTTGAACTTAAAACAAAAATCTTTTCCGGAACATTCGGGAAAGGAACTTTAATAACATTTCTTGCAAGTGCAGTTATTTTTGTATGTGGACTTGGAATAGGTTTTATAACGCAAATCGGATTAACCGAATCATTGTATCTTGGAATGGTTCTGATTTTCAGTAGTACGGTTGTTGTTATGAAACTGTTAAATGATCAAAAAGATGCAAATCCTTATGTTAGGCAGTATTGTATCGCGGCGTTGATTACTCAAGATATACTCGCAATTATGATTCTTTTGTTTATTTCAAGTACAAGACAAGTCGGTTACTTTGGCTTCTTTGAAGGAATAAAGTTTTTTATTGAAGGAATATTCGTGTTCCTTTTGGCCTTTGTTCTACAAAAATTTGTACTAAAAGGAATTGCACGAAAAATATTTCACAAACCAGATATAATGTTTTTACTCGGGCTTGCATGGTGCTTTTTATTCGCAGAAGTTGCAGAATTCTTTAATTTTTCAAGAGAGATTGGAGCTTTTATTGCAGGGATTTCTTTAACATTTCTTCCTTCTTACAAATTGCGCGTTATTGTTAAAAAATCAGAAACGATACGAGACTTTTTTATGATACTGTTTTTCTTTGTTCTTGGAGCAAATATTGAATTCACACATCTTGAACAATTCGGCCCGTTAATTGCAGTTTCTATTTTGTTTGTCGTTATTGTTAAACCGATTATTTTTAAACTGTTTTTCAATTGGTTTAAAGTGGTTCCAAATGAAAATCTGGAGATAAGCGTTCGATTAGGACAATTAAGTGAATTTTCCGTTATCGTAATTTTGCTTGGGGCATCTACCGGCCATATCTCGATGAATTTTGCCATGGCAATACAAATCGTTATGTTCTTATCTATAATAATATCAACATATCTCGTCCAATATATTCCATTTTATAAATTTAATAAGACTTCTAAAAACAGTTAATTTTTCTTTTGTGCCGAAGGTGATTTTGGCGGAATTTTTTTACCAAAAAATTTTTTAAAATATATAATTGCATCTTTAATATGAACTCGCATTATTTTTTTCTTGAATATATCGATTATACCTCCACCTGATAATCTTGATTCATTATGTTTTGCTCTTGCTTCACCTACATAATGAACTTCAAAATCTTTTTCCCAGGCCAATCTACAAAGTTCCAAATCAGACATAAAAAGAAAATAATCCTCGCTGTTAGGTCCAACAGCTTCCCAGCATTCACGCGTTACAACTTGGAAAGCTCCGGTTACCCAATCAACTGGTTCGTTTTTAGAAGGATCTTTATCCCACATAAGATACCTGCGCATACGCCCAGTAAACATTTTCCTTAAAAACTTAATACGCTTTATTACAAGATCGGCAGTACGCGGAAAAACTCTAAAATTATCTTGAGTCTGCCCATTTGGATATATAAGCCTTGGAGAGACAATTCCAACTTTTGAATGTTTCTCTAAGTAATTGATAAGTGTCCTTATTGTTTTCTCGTTAACCTCAATATCCGGATTAACCATTGCAATATATTTCGCGTTTAATTTTGATATGCCAACATTATTTCCTTGAGGAAATCCTTTATTTGGAATATCTATAAACTCAACATTAAAATTCTCGTAGGAATTTTTATCGATCTTTTTATTTGCATTATTACCTCCGTTGTTAACCACCACGAAATGTGTTTTCCGTGGAAGCTCGGCTTTTTTGAAAGCTTGAAAGTTTTTAGTTACTTCCTCCGGAGTATTGTACTGCAATATAACAATTCCAAGTGTATCCAATTTATTATTTTAAGAAATATTTTTCCATTTTTTTTGATGAAATCGTTCGTTGACTTTTTCGAATTTTCATTTTAAATGCTTGCGGAATAACTGTAAGTACTTTCGGCTTAATAATCAAATAGTACAGAAATTTAATAATCTCATACATTAAAATCGATAATTTTGTTTGCAGTTTATACTTCTTATCAACATTACTTCTAAGCATTATAAGATGATTTTTATAACTGTTTTTTGCTTCAAACAGCGACTTTTTCTTTCCTTTGCCAAGTGTTCTTGCGTGATAACCCAAAACATCCGGCAAAAATTTGATTTTTAAACCCAGCCATCTCATTCTATAAGCCAAATCAACATCATCCTTATACATAAAAATTGTTTCATCAAAAAGCTCGCTATCCACGCCATAAAGTTTTTTAATATCCAATCTCCTTACAAAAAATGCCGCTCCGGAAACTCCAAATACATTATTAATCGTATCGTCATATTGTCCTTTATCTATTTTCCCCTGTCCACGATCCCAAAAATGATGCCCGCGACTTCCTATAATTCCAAGCGTATCAATTACATTTGTTTTTTTGTTGTTTTCAAAATCCCAATGATAAAGCTTCCCGCTTATCATGGTTAAAGTTTCGTTCTCATCAAGCACTTTAATACAGTTTGTATACCCATTTTTTTCTATTAAAATATCCGTATTTAAACAAAAATAATACTTGGACTTCGAGGACTCTTTTATGATGTAATTATGCCCTCTTGAAAAACCGATATTACCTTTTGGATGGCGTAAATATGTAATTTGAGGATAGTTTTTTTTAAGATACTTTTTTATATCGTCATTTTGAGCATTATCCAAAATTACGATTCTTGCTTCAGGTAAATCGATTAATTTTGGGAGCGCTTTTTCCAGATAGTGTTTGTCGTTATAAGAAATCATCCCAATAACAACTTTGTTTTGCTCACTCATAAAAACAGGGTATACATCCGTCGCATTATACCAAGCTAACCACCTATTACGAAAGGTATTCCTCTATATTCCTGTAAGTCCCCGTAGCAACTGAATCCTGAACCATCTGCGCCACCGCCCTAGCAGCTTTTGGCTTCATATGAACTTTATCACTGTAAAGCATTGTTGACCGTCCATATTTTTTTATCATTGACACAAAATCTTTATGAAGATCGATAACTCTTATATTTTTAGGAAATCTATTGGCGAAAGTTCGAATTTTCTTATTAATCAATTCAATTTTCTTATTTTTATTTTTGTGATTTTGAAATTCTCTGTGCGATAAAATATATTTTGTATATTGTTGTGTAAGAGAGTCCCCGTAATAAGAAACTTCTTTGTGATTAATCGGTTCTCTTTCCACATCTTTTTTCTGTTTTGGCGCAGATGAAGGAGTAGGCAATCCAGACTTTTTTGCCAATTTCCTTCTTTCTTTTCTCGATCTTTCCAAAACTTGTTGTCTTGGTTTAGGATTAAGCACAGGAAATTTTTTTATAAGCGCATCAAATGTTATTGGTCCAAATTTGCCGTCGCATCCGTCATAGGTATCTGTTTGTTTAAATTTTAAAGCATCTCTTTGAAGCAAAAAACAAAAGGAGCAAGAGAATCTGTTGCTTTTGGAGGTTTTATTTTCGCTAATTTACAAGCTTTTTCAATAAATTGCCTTGGACTTTGCCCAGCAATCATTTGAGGAAGAAGATTTTCGGTAACT
Source organism: bacterium (assembly GCA_021158225.1). Taxonomy (GTDB): domain Bacteria; phylum Patescibacteriota; class Gracilibacteria; order UBA1369; family PNNO01; genus PNNO01. The sequence continues at coordinate 45,372 of JAGGUZ010000010.1, forward strand.
TCGTCTCTTTCTTGTACGATGTTTTTTATTTCTTCAATAAGCTCCCTTCTTGGAATTTTTTCAGGAGACTCACCCCCTAACATTTTTACCGACATACTTTTTATATTTATTTTAATCTTTATATTTTAGCACAAAAAAGCCGTTTTTCCAATGAGTATATAAAAAATTACTTGGTGAACAAAACCTCATCCCGATGTATGATTTTACAAAAAAGTTCCTTTTCTCACATATTCAAAAATCTCATCAAAGCGAATTTCTCCTTTCTCAAACATTTCAACCGCTTTATCATTTGATTGATTTAACTTTTTAGTAAAATTTCCTTTTCGTTGAAGTGCATCGTAAGCAAAACCTATAGATGGGAATTTACACAAATCCGGCTTATAAAATTCGAGTTTTTTATCAATCAAATCAATTCGAGGTAGATTATTCTCTTTAGCTTGCGGATAATACAATGCATACGAAATAGGAAGCCTCATGTCCGGATATCCCATATGCGCAATTAAAGAGCCGTCCCTAAATTGGACAAGTGCATGGACAATGCTTTGCGGATGTACAAGCACATCAATTTTTTCCGGAGTAATATCAAAAAGATGATGAGCTTCTATAATTTCTAAAGCTTTATTCATCATTGTTGCCGAATCAACAGAAATCTTTTTCCCCATTTTCCAATTGGGATGTTTTATAGCTTGATTAAAAGTAATTGATTTAAATCCTTCTTGAGACATATTTAAAAATGGACCGCCCGAACATGTTAAAATAATTTTTTCGATTTCACGATCTTTATTTCCGTTTAAGATCTGGAAAATTCCGGAATGCTCCGAATCAATCGGAATAAGTTGAACACCGTATTTTTTTGCCTCATTCATAATTCGCTCTCCATATTCAACAAGAAGCTCTTTGTTGGCAATCGCAATCTGCTTTTTATGTCTAATAGACTCTATTAAGACATTAATTACATCTGTTCCTTTGCAAGCAAAAACAACCATATCCGTATTGGGATTGATAGCCATTTCTTCCATTTTGCTTATATCTAAAGTCCATCCTAATCTTGGATTAAAATCATTTGAATGTTCTTCAAGTAAACATTTATTTGATTTTGCGGAAAGACCGAGAATCTCAAAATCATCAGGATTTGCTCGCACAACATCAAGGACTTGTGACCCTATAGATCCGGTTGCTCCAAAAATGACTAGTCGTTTTTTCATTTTAATTGTACATAAAGGAATTTTAATTTAGCACAAGTTAATTTTTGACACAAAGACAATATATAACTGGAAATCAGTTACAAAATTATAGTAGAATACACTTGACAAATAAACCGTTTTCATTTAGAGTTCATCCCCATATTGTTTTAGTTTTCCGCACTAACTTTAAATAAAGTATATGAGCAACCCTGAAGATCCAACAAAAATGCCTGAGGA
>JAGGUZ010000002.1 GCA_021158225.1 bacterium
ATACTATTCCTACATTTCATACTTATTTAACATTATTTTCAATGAATAATTCTAAAGATAATTTTTTTGGTATAACAACAATTGGCGAAAAAGGACAAATGGTTGTACCGATCGAAGCACGTAAAATGCTTAAATTTGATAAAGGGGAGAAACTTCTAGTTTTTGGGATTGGTAAAGATACTCTAATTATCACAAAAACTTCTCAACTTGAAGCTTATAAAGACAAATTGTCTAAAAAGCTTGAATCTCTTCAGAATATTAGACTAAATGACTAAATGCACATACGAAAAGAACTTCCTGATTTCACCAAAGGTCCAATTATAAAATCATTACTAACTTTATCTATACCAATTGTATTTGCAAACCTTTTGCAAACTGCTTATCAGCTAACTGATACTTTTTGGGTGGGACGACTTGGAGCAGAGGCTGTTGCCGCTGTTTCGCTCAGTTTTCCTGTGATGTTTTTATTGATTTCACTCGGAGGCGGACTTGCAATTGCAGGAACAATAATGGTTGCACAATACAAAGGTAAGGGTGATTTAACTCAGGTAGATCATGTTTCAGCACAAACTTTAATAATGATGGTTTCTGTTTCGGTTGTTTTTTCAATAATCGGATACTTTCTTTCAGCTCCACTTATGCAATTAATGGGGGCTGACGCAGAAGTATTTCCAAAAGCGGTTTCATATCTACAAATTTCCTTTATGGGTATGATTTTTCTATTTGGATATTTCGTATTTCAATCTTTAATGAGAGGTGTTGGAGATGTTAAAACTCCAATGTACATTGTTTTATGTACTGTTCTTTTGAACCTTATTTTTGATCCATTATTTATTTTTGGATGGGGCCCAATCCCTTCTTTTGGTGTTGGAGGTGCGGCTGTTGCAACAATCGGGACACAGGGTATTGCCGCACTAATTGGATTATTTATCTTGTTTAGCGGAAAATATGGAATCCGACTTAAAAAAAGTAATTTAAAATTTGATTTTAAATTAATCAAAAAAATGTTCTTTTTAGGATTTCCCTCTTCTATAGAGCAATCAACACGCGCACTCGGACTAACTATCATGACTTTTTTAGTAGCAAGTTTTGGAACACTTGTAATTGCATCCTATGGTATAGGGACGAAAATATTAAGTTTTATCATTATACCAGCAATGGGAATTTCGATGTCAACATCCACATTGGTAGGGCAAAACATTGGAGCAGACAAAGTAGATCGTGCAGAAAAAATAACCAATAAAGCATTATTCTTGGCCTTCTTGATATTAACTTTAGCGGGTATCTTTTTGTTTATTTTTGCTGAGCCCGCAATTGCAGCATTTATACCAAATGATCCTGACGTAATAAAAACAGGAGCATTATTTATACGTATTATGTCATTATCTTTTGGATTTATAGGTGCACAGCAAACGATAAATGGGACATTTGTAGGTTCAGGCAACACTAAAACATCAATGACACTTTCGATTGTATCGTTGTGGATATTTCGATTCCCTTTAGCATATATTTTATCTAAACATACATCACTTGGAATAAATGGTTTGTGGATATCTTTCCCCGTATCTAATGTTCTGGCAACTATCACAGCATATATATGGTTTAAAAAAGGCGATTGGAAAAAGAAGAAAATCATCCCCGAACCTCTTGAGAAAGAAGTGCATAAAGAAACAATTATTGAAGAAGGATTTTAACTTAATTACTATATGGATCAATACTCACTTGGTGAAATAAAAAGAGTAACTAAAGAAGCTATGGAAGATGTTATTAACAAGAGGCTTAATGACATACTTAATTATAAAATAGCATCTTTAAGCGACAAAATTGATTACAAAATAAGTCCAATACAACAAAAACTTAATTCTCTCAATAACCTTTATTCTTCTCTCTCAAGTAGTATTTCTGAATTAAAACATGATGATATTAAAAAAATAAAAGAGAAATTGGAGCAAATTGAAAAAATACTTGAACAACATAAAATTAAGAACTAAAACTTTGAAACCAACCCTACTAATCCCAAACTTTCAGCATACTACACACATATTTCCACACTTCTTGTACTCTTTAAACCACTGATATCTCATCTTTGCCAGAGCTTTTTCTTTAACTTCCTGCTTAATTTGGTGTAATTTTGCTTTGGACATCGTGTTTTAGTTAGGATTAAGCACTTTTACCTTACTACGGTGCCCTAAATGTCTGTGTACTGTATATAAATATAAGGAGGCAGAGCGCCTGTTTACTTTATACAAAAAATGCTATAATAAAGATGTCTTTGAAATACAGAACCGTGTGCGACGGAATCGCATGATTTATTTCTCTCCTCAGGGAGTAGGCAAGCTGGGAAATCTGCGGTAAGCCAGATGAGATAAATGACTAATCGTTAAAAGCGGTTGGGAGATTTCACCATCCAGAGGTATTAAATCTGGACATGATGAATTTTCCTGATCGCTTTTTTTGTTTTCTTAAGTACAATATCATTAACCCCAAACACTATGTACAAACTCGTAAAAATCGACCTGCTCGATGCGTATATCTATGCAGATGTCTTTGATGAGCAGGCCTACTCTCTTATTAAGGAGAGTGAAGACCTGGAAGAAGTCCTTGGATTCGCTATTGAAGGATTCAAAGCAGTAAATCCTTCATTCAAAACCTACAAAGACTGGGAAGAAAAAGCCGAAGATGGAGGATATGAAGTAGAGATATTGGGCGATGATTATAAATCACTTTTTAGAGGAAGCATGATGCTTCTGTCTCCACAGGTTGAAATCGCTCTCAGAATGGCCTTCAGGTATCATTCAGGACAGATTAGAAAGGGAGATGGAACACAATATATTATTCATATACTTAATATCTCAAGGTTGTTGTATGGACAAGGCGGAATAGAAGTAGATCCAGTATTAATAGCTGCAAGTCTCTGCCATGATCTATTGGAAGATACCGATTGTCCGGAATCAGAGATTGAAAAATGGTGCGGACCGGAGGTTCTGAGCATTGTGAAAGCCGTAAGCAACGATGATAGTCTTGAATGGGAAGATAAGAAATCTATGTATATTGAAACCGTAAAAGCTGGCGGTGAAAAAGCTATGATTGTTTGTTTGGCTGATAAGATTGTTAATATTGAAGACTTGATAAAGGCGTACAAGAAGGAAGGAGAAGAAGTCTGGAAGAAGTTTAATAGAGGTAAAGAAAGGAAGTTATGGTTTGAGAAGGCGGTTTTGAAAATGTTGAAAAAGAACCTAAAACATTCATTGGTTGGAAGGTATGAAAAATTGATAAACGAGTTGGAGACAATATAAATAAGTGCTATTATTTACATGCTTTCATCGAGAGACGGCAAGAGACTTAGCTCTACGACCCGTCAGCAACCTACCGTAAGGCAAGGTGCTAAATCTAAGAAAGATGAGACTTTAGTTCTAAATATTGTTTCTCAAAAAGCTCGATGAAAGAAGTTAACATCGTTATTTTTTAACTTCTTTCATTATGAATGAAAAAGTAAAAGTCCCGGCAGGACTAAAAAGATGTCCAAAATGTGGTTATTACAAAGGGGAATGTATTCAAGACGGTAAACGCTGGATTATAAGTTGTCGTTGCAATCTCCAAATTTGTAAAAGGTGCAATAAGCCGGTTTTTAGGTACAGAATTGGTTCAAATATTTACGATGAGCATGATGGTAGCTGTTGGCATGTACCAATTATTGCTGCATGGGCGCATAAATGTTCCGATGGGGTAAAGGGGCAACTTAAAAACAGTGCTTTGATTAATTTAAGAACCGGAGAAGATTTGCTTCACGGAGGTAAGAGTGACTGATGTGAGGTGGAGTTTTTTACCAACAATTTTATCAAGAAAATGTAAAAAAAATATCAATCTTGACAATTTTTGGCGTGAAATGTAAAATTAAAACTACTCTTATTTAATTTAACACACTATGAATAATCCTATAGATATAAAAAAACTAAGAAAAAAGTTTGGTATGTCGCAGGAAGAATTAGCAAGAAGGCTGAATATGTCACGCCCAACTTTAATTAGTTTAGAAAAAGGTGAACGCCCCCTTAAGTTGCAGGAACAAGAAGAAATTGGAAAGATTTTTGGGATTGTAAAAGAGCACGAACTTGAAGAAAGTGGCGGTACTAGAGTGGAAATTCCTCAAAAGAAATTAGATAAATTCAAACAGGTGTTTCTTTACATATTAGAACGAGTTGGTGGCAAGCCAAATGTTGGATTAACTGTACTATATAAGCTTTTATATTTTATTGACTTTGATTATTACGAAAAATATGAAGAGCAATTAATGGGTTTAACGTATATCAGAAATCACCACGGGCCGACACCTAAGGAATTCATAAAAGTTATTGAAGATATGAAAAAGAAGAAGGAAATAGAGGAGGTGAAAAGTCAGTATTTTACTTTTGAACAAAGAAAATATTTACCACGAATCAATGCGGATTTATCTCGGTTAAACGGACGAGAGCTTAAAATGATTGACTCTGTCTTGGCGCGATTATCAGATAAATCTGCAACCGAACTTAGTGATTATTCTCATGCCGATGTTCCTTGGGCTTCACACGAGGATGGAGAAGAAATTAATTATGAAAGTGTTTTTTACCGAAATGATCCATATTCTGTAAGAAAATACGAGGATGAACTTTAATTATTTAGATGATTTTTTAAAAGATTTAAAGAGGCTAAAGAAAAAAATACCTTCACTTGAAGGGGACTTAAAAAACTTTAAGAAATTTATTCCGGCAGTCGACTTCGACAATAATAAACGGTTTATCATTCTTACATCAGATGATCAAAAAGGATTGAAAGTTGTTAAAACCAGACTAATGGTAAGAAGCCTAAAGGGTTCAAGTAAAACCAGATTAATTTTTTCTTTCTGTATACGTGAGAATTCAATTGATTTTATTGAAATTTATCTGAAAAACGAAAAATCTCGTGAGGATTTTAAGCGTATAGAAAATTACTTACACTCATTCTATCTTGGGTGGTGAAAACCACTTCTTAAAGGAGCTCCGCATGGGATACTAGGCTTTAAACTCCATTTGCGCAACAACTGTCAACCATCTTTATATATTTCAGTTTAGTTTCTTCATCCAGAAAACTTGCTGTGAATGAATTCTTTGTATAAAATCTCCAATCGAAATCGCATTCATAGATAAAAATTAACAAGTAGTTGTTATAGTGTGAATTATAGTCTATTTTGCGTGACTTGCGACAGTTTTTTTAATAGTATGTGTTTATGATAGATAAAACACTTACATACGCGGTTGTAGGGGCTTCAAATAATCCGGAGAAATACGGTTATAAAGTTTTGAAGGATCTTAAAAATGCCGGATATAAAGCTATTCCCATTAATCCTCACGAAGATGAAATTTTGGGATTAAAAAGTTACGGAACTCTCGCTGAAAGTCCCGTAAAAATAGATGTTGTAATTTTTGTTGTTCCGCCTGGCGTAACCGAAGAAGTACTTAAATCGGTTAAGAAGTTGGGGATTAAACAAGTGTGGATGCAACCGGGAAGCGAAAGTGAGAAGGCGATTGAATTTTGTAAACAAAACGGAATAAATCATACTGCAAATGCATGTATAATGATTGAGAGAACAAAAGACTGAATTTATGATATAATTCCCATATGCAAAAGATAAAGCTGGCAATATTTTGGTCTTTGCCTGTGTGTTGTTTGTGGCAATTTCTGGGGTTTCGAGTGCCCAGTCTGTTCCGGATTACTTTGTCTATGAAGGCAGATTGCTGGATAATTCAAAAAATCCGATCACCGCTTCTCACGATTTTAGATTTTCATTTTGGCAAGTTTCTGATTTTGTTGCCGGTGATGTTATGGGAGATGGGAGTATTAATGCGGGAGCGGGTAATTATGGAGGATGGCAGGAAGTTCATAGCGTAATTCCAAATAACGATGGGTTTTTCTCTATTGAACTTGGACAATCAGCTTGAAGCCTTAACGTCTTTAAATTGGGCATTTGCGGGTGGATTTAACTCGGGAACAACAAGCACGTTTGATGTTGCCGTGGACTTAACTACAAGTGATTCGGCAAAATCGCCTTCGGTTACGCAAATCACTGTAAATTATGATGAAATTGGAATATGGCGGAAAATTCAAGGTACGGATGCGGATAATTATCCGATTGAATTTATTTCTCCGACTCAAACAAGAGTTACCAATAATTCGGGGTTAACTCAGCGCATACAATTGTTCGTCAGGTAGTCTTTGGCTCATATATCCGCTATATTGTGTCCATGAATATTAGCAAAGAACAAGGACTGCTTATTAGAGCTATAGCAATTATGATGATTGTGCTTTACCACTTTCAGTATGATATGTTTGGCGGAATATTGTTGGTCGAAAGAGGTGAGGGTTTTATTTCTTGGATATCGCACAGTGGAACGGCTGTCTTTTTATCCATTTGTTTTATTGGTGTAAATGTTTTTTTTGTGTTGTCCGGATATGGATTAATGAAAAAATACAAAGAAAAAAAACATGTAAAGATGATGGATATGGGCAAACAAACCCTAAAAATTCTTATTCCATATTGGATTGCTCATCCTCTTGTACATGTCATTGATTGGTCGCTTAAAAATTTACAGTATCATTTTGGGTTTATAGGATATAAAACTTATTTCCTAGGGATGCACAGTTTTAATCAGTATATAGACAGTTTTTTTGTGTTTCCGAGATGGTTTAGTAATGATGGAGCATTGGCTTTTGTAGGAACATGGTGGTTTGTTGGAGTGATTATCCAGTTTTATTTGTTATTTCCCTTTATTTTGAAGATTTTTAAAAAATTTAAGCCTATAAATGCGCTACTTTTATGTATTGGAGTGAGTTTTTTGTATCGGTTCATAATTTCTGTCAATACAAGCGCATCTCCGATTGGGGTTAATGAAGCCAATATTTGGCTGTTCGTGAATTTTCCCGCAAGGTTGTCGGAATTTGCCTTGGGAATGTATCTTGCTTCCGAAGTTAAATTTGTGAACTTTAAAAGCAAAAGCTTATATGGTGTCTTATTGATTCTTTTGGGATTTGTTTCTTTGGGAAATATATATACTATGTTTGTTAGTGATTTTCTTTTTGCTTTGGGAGCTATAATACTTGTATATTCTATTACAAAATCGTTAAAAGGGCATTTAGAAAAAGTGTTCTCAATCATCGGAAGAAAATCTTATCTGATTTACCTTTATCACGAGCCTACATTAAAATTGCTTTTAAAATTTATTTTTCCTAATTTGATAAATTCATGAGCATGCAAAAATACTATGCTTATTTAGCTCGTTGCAACGATGGAACTTTGTATGCGGGCTATACTAATGATATTAAGAATCGTGAGGCAAAACATAATGAAGGGAAAGGGGCTCGGTATACAAGAATTCGTAGACCGATAAAGATTGTGTGGAACGAGGAATTTTCAACGAAGTCAGAGGCAATGAAGCGTGAATACGAGTTAAAACATCTTACAAAAAAAGAAAAAGAGGGCTTAATTGGGCATAAGTAGTGGTTGACATTGTTGCAAATATGGCGTATATATAACTCTCGATACAAAAGCTTTCTGGGAAATCTTATGAATTCTAAGGAGGTATAATTAAAAACTCATGCTATGAAAACCTTCTCTGAATTTAATCTGCCTGATGATATTCAAGAAGTATTACAGGAAAAAGATTTTCTGGAGCCGACTCCGGTTCAAAAAAAAGTAATTCCGCAGATTCTTAAGAGTCATCAAGATATAATTGCAATTGCGCAGACAGGAACCGGTAAAACTGCCGCTTTTAGTCTTCCTGTTCTTTCAAAAATGGATCCAAACGACAGGAGTGTGCAGACCGTGGTGCTTAGTCCAACAAGGGAACTTGCCATGCAAATTGCAAAGGATATGAAGGGATTTGCGAAAAATATTCGCGGATTAAATATAGTTGCTGTTTATGGAGGATCTTCCATTCAGGATCAAATACGTGAAATTAAAAGAGGGGCGCAGGTTGTAGTTGGGACTCCGGGGCGTATGCTTGATTTATTAAATAGAAGAGTGCTTAAACTTGGTAATGTTCAATGGGCGATTTTGGATGAAGCTGATGAAATGTTAAAAATGGGATTTGTTGAAGATATTTCAAGTATTTTAGGGAATACTCCGGAAGGGAAACAAACCCTTCTTTTTTCAGCGACCATGTCTCGAACAATCGAGCAGATTGCAAAAAGATATATGCATGATTCTTTGCGTATTGAAATTAAGCCTGCAGATGGTAGAAAATTGGCTATTGATCATCAATATATGATGGTGCCGGCTAGAAATAAGGTAGTTGCATTACAAAGATATAAAGCACTTCATCCGGAAATGTATGGGATTGTGTTTTGTCGTACTAAAAGAGAAACGCAGGAAATAGGGGATGCATTGCTTAAAGCCGGATATCCGGTTGGAGTTCTTCATGGCGATATAGAACAGAGGCACAGAACTCGTATTATGGATGGCTTTAAAAGGAGAGATACAAGCCTTTTGGTTGCTACAGATGTGGCTGCAAGAGGTATTGATGTAGAAAAACTTACACATGTTATCCACATCGGAGTGCCGGAAAAAGCTGAAAGTTATACGCATAGAAGTGGTAGGACAGGTCGCGCAAACGAGAAAGGGGTTTCTATTGTGCTTGCGCATTTAAGAGAGCGCTTTGCTCTTAATAGAATAGAGAAGATTAATGGAATAAAATTTGAAGAGATTAAAGTTCCGAAGAGGGAAGATTTAATTCAGATAGATGTTGAAAAATATACCAACTTACTTGAAGATGAGCCACAGGTTTCTATTTTAGCGAGACAGTATGTTGATAAAATGTTACAAGATGTTTCTCCCGAAGAAATGAAGACAGTGGCCAGAAGGGCTCTTCTATTAACTGTTGAAGATAAGATAAGCAAACATCCGGAAGAAGAAATGGATCGGTCTCGTGTCAAAGGAAAATTTAAAAGACGAGAGAAGAGAATGTTTACAGGAAATATGAAAACTTTAGTTATTTCGCTTGGAAGAAAAAATTCACTTACGGTTCCACATTTACTTGGTATGATTAATGAGGTTACCAGAGGAGAGCGAGTAGATATTGGACATATTCAGTTGGGGGATAATCGATCTAGCTTCGAAGTTCCATTGGCTTATGCAGAGAAACTACGCAAGGCTATGTCGGGACAAAGATTTAAAGGAGAGAGGGTTTCTGTTTATGAGGGGGAGCCTGTTAAAAGAAGCGGGTTGTCAAGAGGGGGCAAGAGAAACAAGGGGAGAAGAAGAGTAAAGAAATATTAATTTTTTTAGCCTTAAGATTGACTCTTTTATAGTGCAATAGTAAAATAAACGAAGTTTCTAAAACCAAATAATCAATTGGATATGTATTCATCTTTACTTCGTTTTTCCAGTGTGGTTATTGTTGTTGCGCTAATGTCTTTTGAGATTGCATATGCGGTTGAGATTGCGTATGCGGTGCCACCGACCTCTCCATATAATTTAGGTGAGACTCTGTCTCCAAGTTGTGCTCCGGGAGATATAAATTGTACAGTGATTTCTCCTCAACCCCATCATAATTACTTGGATGATGTGTCTGCTGTTAGTGCTTTAGCTGGGGATTTATTATATTTTGATGGTGCAAATTGGATTGATCTGGGAATGGGTGTAGTTGGGCAAGTTCTTACAGCTGGTGTGGCAGGTTTACCATCTTGGCAAAATGTTAATGTCCCAAGTTTATGGTCTTTATCTGGGACTAATTTATCTCCTGCGACAGCTGGTAATGACGTTTTGCTAAATGCAAAAGAAACTTTAACTTTATCTGATTTTACGCAAGGAGGAATTGTATTTGCCGGTGTGGGCGGAATTCTTAGTCAGAATGCAGGTAATTTGTTTTGGGATGATTCAAATAAAAGACTTGGAATAGGGGTTTCTGGCCCATCAAGACAACTTGAGTTGTCTAGGTCTATGGAGATTCCAAACACAACGAATAATTCTTCCGGGGTTATATATAAAGGTGGTCGATCCTTTATTCATGATTATCCATGGGGGGGATGTAGTACAGGTGTTTGTGGGAATACTTTTTTTGGGGTTGATTCAGGGAATTTCTCAATGTCTACGAGTATCGTAGCGCTTGATGGATCTGGAAATACAGGTGTTGGCTATCAGACACTAAAAGATTTAAGTACCGGGTATAGAAATACTGCAATTGGGACATCGGCTCTTTCTTCGTTAACAAGTGGGATAGCTAATAATGCGATTGGAGCTCTTGCAATGCAGAATGATCAGACCGGGCATAGAAATATTGCGATTGGGGAGCAATCGTTATATTCAAATGTATCGGGAAGCGATAACATTGCTATTGGACATCAGAGTTTAATTACAAACACTGGATCGTATAATAATTCAATAGGAGCATTTGCTCTAAGAAGCAATACTTCCGGTTCAAACAATGTTGCTATGGGCAGATGGGCTCTTTATAACAATCAAACTGGATCTAACAATACAGCGATAGGAGATGAAACCGGAGCAGGTTCTTCTGCGTTTAGTGCAAGTCGCAATACATTTTTTGGTTACAGAACTGGTCATGCTATTCAGAATGGAGCCGATGACAATACGCTTGTCGGATATAGGTCCGGATATAATATTACTACCGGGGATCACAATATACTTATAGGTGGTGGGTCTGGATTTAATATTACATCAGGATCCAGAAATATTGTTATTGGGAATGATCAGAATGTTATTAATCCTACAGGGGATCATCAGCTTAATATTGGACAATATATATTCGGTAATGCAAATGGTGGGATTTGGCGGGTTGGTATATTTAAAACTGATCCAAAGACAGCACTTGATGTTGCTGGAGGTGTTAAGCTTGGAGTTGAAAATCTTTGTGATGCTGATAGGGAGGGGACTATTCGCTATAGGAGTGGAAGTCCGGGGCATTTTACCGGTTGTAGGCTTGCATCTGACGGAACTACATATGAATGGGTGCAACTTGATAATTAGTGTATTTTCTTGAAACTTATATAAGCTCAATAATCAGATGAATCATTTTAAAAA
>JAGGUZ010000022.1 GCA_021158225.1 bacterium
GTAAGTGGACACATCAAAACTTTCCAGTTTTGGATTTGGAGTTGCGGAATTGTTTGCAAAAGCGGCATTCGAAATAATTGGTATTCCTATCCCAAGAATCAGTAGTGCTATAACTAATTGTACGATAATTTTCTTAAACATCAATTTCTGGTGGTAAATATGAGATTGCTTCTTGTTCATCAACAATATCTGCCTGAATAAGATCTTCAAGACATTTTTTCATCGATTTCCGGTGGTAAGAATTTAAGTGCTTCTTCTTCATCAACGAGATCTGCTTGCATAAGGTCCTCAAGAGCTTTTTTCATGGTTTGCATACCCTCGTGAGTACTTGTTTCTATTACAGAATCAATTTGATGCGTATTGCCTTTTCGAATCATGTTAGCTACCGCATGATTACTAAAAAGGATTTCATATGCGCCGACTCGTCCTTTTCTATCTTTTGTTTTTAACAAAGTTTGCCAAACAATCGCTTGAAGGCTTTCCGCTAATTGGGTTCTTATTTGGTTCTGTTGTTCGTGTGGGAAAGCGTCGATAATACGATCTATTGAGTTTGCGGCTCCACTGGTATGTAAAGTTCCAAGTACAAGATGACCTGTTTCTGCTGCTGTAATTGCTAGAGAAATTGTTTCCAAATCTCTCATTTCTCCTATTAAAATCACATCCGGATCTTCACGCAATGATGATTTTAGCGCTCTTTGAAAACTTAAAGTATGTGTGCCAATCTCGCGTTGATCTATAACTGACTTATTATTATTGTGAATAAACTCAATCGGATCTTCGACTGTAATTATATGTTTGACCATTGTAGTATTAATCTCATTTACTATTGCGGAAAGAGTGGTCGATTTACCGGAGCTGGTAGGCCCCGTAACAATTACAAGTCCGTTTGGAAATGTGGGGATCTTGTGAAGTTGTTTTGGTAAATTAAGTTGTTCCATTGTAAAAATATTATTCGGAATAACCCTAAATATTGCTCCTATCCCTTTTCTTTGAACAAACATATTTACCCTGAATCTTGCTATTGATTCAATATCAATTGAAAAATCAAGATCGAGCGACTTTTGAAATTTTTTCTTTTGTTGTTCGTTCATTATCTCGAGCAAATATTCTTCAGCAAGTTTCTTGGATAGTGATTCATGTTCTTTAATTTGTATTAAATCGCCATTTATACGCAAAACAGGCTTAGATCCCGTAGTGATATAAATATCCGAAGCTTTGTATTCAAGTGCTGTCCTGAAGATTTTATCTAATTTTAGTGGCATTTTGTGTTTATTTTAGGTCTAAATAATCATATTATTATATCACAAAACGTTTGTATAATCAACTTAGGACAGGGCTTATATTAGCGAATTTTCTTCTATTTCGTTTATAAGTTTCATGGCCTCGTCTTGCGTGCTTACTCTAACCAATCTGTTTCTGTAGCTTGCCGCATGTGGAAAGCCTTTAAAGTACATAGCCAGATGCTTTCTCATTTCGAGCATTGCACGTTTTTCTCCTTTGGTTTTAATGCTTAAATCAATATGTTTTTTTGCAAGTTCAAATAAACTTGGAAGGGGAGCAGTGCTTGTTTTCTCTGGATAGAAAGCTTCATAAATATGTTTCATTATAAGCGGATTTCCAAATGTCGCTCTTCCAACCATTATTCCATCAAGATTTTTTAGTCTTTCAATTGCTGTTTTTGGAGAATCTATATCTCCATTTCCGATTATTGGTATATTCAAACGTTCTTTTAGCTTGTAAATTGGTTCCCAGTTGGCTTTTCCGGAATATCCTTGCCTTGTTGTTCTGCCGTGAATTGTAAGCAATTTTGCTCCGGCTTGAGCTAAATTCTTACAAAATGAATAAAAATATTTTTCATTAAACTCCGAAAAACCGAGACGAGTTTTAACCGAGACATCAAGAGAAGTGTTTTGTACTAAATTATGTACTATTTCGGTTGCTAGGTCGGGATTTTTAAGGAGCGCAGAGCCGTGCTTGGATGCGATTACTTTTTTAGCCGGACATCCCATATTTATATCTATCGCAACGGCTCCCATTGCTTCCGCCTGTTTTGCGGCCTCAACAAAATGATCCGGATGCTTGCCGAATAGTTGAACAATTACGGGTTGTTCAAGCGGATCTATGTTAATTTTATTCTTTGAAACTTTACTATTGTATTTAAGAGCATCGGCACTGGTGAATTCCGTGAAACAAATAACACTTGGGGCGTACAGTTTAACAAGTTGCCTAAAAGCCGAATCTGTATAGCCCTCCATTGGAGCAAGAGCAACAATAGGACGATCAATATTTGTCCATGAAAATTTCATTACGATTTTTTATAATCCCAGTAAATTTAAAATCCAGTCAAAGGCCGGATTAATCCATCCTTCAATAAAGGCGAAAACCAATCCTCCAATAATTGCAAGAAGGATAATAATTAGAATTATTTTACCAAGAGGAAAGTGCTTTTTTGTAGCTGGTTTTGGAGTTTCTTTGGTAGAAGTAGCAGGTTTTTGCAGTGGTTCTTTGTTTGCCATAATTGTTTCTGGAGTTTCTTCTTTTGGGATTTCATCTACCGGCTCAGTTTTTGGTTCTTGTGGGATAACTTCACTTATTTTAGCCACAGTCTCTTCTTTTTTAACTGCATCTGGGTGTATATCCGGAGTAAAAGTTGGGGTCGGTTGAGATTCTAGTGCTGGGGTCTGGGGTGGTATTGATTCGGTTGGTTTTTCCTTGTTCTCAAGCCCATGATTTGCTTGATCCAAAAGATCTTTAACCTCCGTATTATTTTTTTCTACAGCTAGAATCTCGTTGCAACCTTGTTTGGCTTTTTCAAAATTCTTTTCTACAATCCAATTCTTAACTTGTTCGATAGCTTCTTTAATTGTAACGACTTCTGCTTGTTTTGGTTTATCCATTTTAACTTTGATTATCTATATTTAAAATTTAAAATGTTGTTAAATCGTCATCTTCACTTTCATCATCGGTTTTTGGCAATACATTCTCTATTGCTCCCCATTCACTTTCTTCCAATTCTGGCACGATTAATGTGATTTTATCCCCTATCTCCGCTCTAAAATAAGTAACAGATGCAAGTAGAACTTTATAAGCTTTGCCTTGAGTTATAACTTTATACTGTCCATCTTCTTGTGTAAGAATTCCAACAATTTTCTTTCTTTCGGTAGGACCAATTTGTTTATAAACAAACGATCCGTCATCTTGGATAGTCAATTTAAGAATATCTCCCGGAACAAGTTTTGATTTACTAGCATAATTAGCTGGGACAGGGTAGGATTTTTTGTCAGGACCAATCATAGATTGTCCATCAAACACACCTTCAACAATTTTTCCTTCCGGTGAATCCGAAGTGCTTAAATCCGCGGCCGATTTTTTATATTTTTCCGTAAGGTCGGTTTTACTTCCTCCAAGTTCAATAAGTAATTGTTTTGCACTACGAATACTTGATTCTGCATTTTCTAACATTTGTTGGAGCAAAGCGATTTTTGAAATTTTAGTCATTTTTTATTTTTGTTAAATTTGTTTATCTATTTAATAGTATATCAAGCCTAATGAATTAAGTCAACGAAATTGGCTTAATAATGCGCTAAAACGCCTTTTTCTGTTTACGTTTTTGCAAAAAGTTTTGTAATATTGCTCTTCTTGTTATTCCAACATTGGAAAATATTCTAAATGTAAAGACCACTGTTGCTGCAAGATACAAATCAAGGCCGAGTTTGTCTCCCAAATAAGTGATTCCTATAGCAAGTACAACATTAAAAAATAATCCCGTTAAGAATATTATTGCATTGTAACTGTCTTTAGTTACTTCAGCTCTTATTGCACCGAAAAGTGCATCTAAAATTCCAATACTGATAACCGCCGTATATCTTGTTAGTTCTATCGGGATAGGGATATCTATTGCCATCCCGGCGAGTACGCCCATAAGTATACCTAGTAGTGCCCAAAGCATAGTGAATGAATTTTAAATTATCTACCTTCTTTTAAATATCACACGTTCGCCGTTTACGCTAGAGATTCTTAAATCGATGTATTCTAGATTTTCGGTGTATATGTTTAATTTTGGCATTGTATTTTTAAGTTTTGCAAATTGTTTCTGGACGGAAAGGTTGGTATCGAGCCAAATATCGAAATCTCTTTCCGTTTTTAAATGAACTTCTTTTTCTCGTTTCAAATATGTTGCATCAATAATTTTCATTCCGAAAATCTCTTCATAATCATAAACCGCATCTAAAATATATTCCAATGTTTTTCTTGAAAGCGCATAGTTGTGAAGTTTTAATGCTTTCTCTGTTTTAATTTTAATGTACGGTAGATTAGGGTTTTCATAGTCTTGTTCAACCAGTAGTCCTATTTTATTTACTATGAATTTTTTTTGAGTTTCTCCCACGATGTTTAATATATTTGCTACTTCTTTATAATTTCCATATTCCATAACAAGAGTATTTGGGAAGATTTTTTTTATTTTTAAAGTTTCAATCTCGGGATAGTTTTTTATGATATTTTTTTTGATTTTGTCGGAATCTATAAAAATTAGATTTTTGCCTTTATAAACACTTAAAAAATCTTCGAATTTTGAATTTTCCTGTACTATATCATCACCATAGATGCGCCATTTTTCCAATTGGAAAAAATTACTAAAAACAGTTGTATATAAAACAATAATTGTAAGTAGAATTCCTCCGACGAGGAAAAGCCATTTCTTTAAATGCGAATTTTTTTTGTAGGAAAGTTTTAATTCACCAGAATATCTTTTTTTCTTTGATTTTTTTGGAAGTTTACTTCGTGCTATCGATTTTCTGTGCGAATATGGAGATCTTATCTCCTGAATTTTGCTTTTTGAGGAAGCTTTTACTTTTCTTCTACGATTTTTCTTTTTTAAAAAAGCCATGTTTATCATAATTTACTTGGCTTTTTTATCTTAACTATCCTTTATTAATTAATAAAGGGAATTATTTTTGAGCTTCACGCCTTGCCCTGGCTTTTGCTTTATTTCGTCTTTTTCGTAGTTTGCTCTTAGGGCGTTGCTCGTTTGCGCTGGAAAGTCCGTGTTGCTTTGATGAACTTTTATTAGTCATGAGCTGGTTTTAAGGTTTTTATGAATTCGTCCGTATTTTGAGTATCTTTTAATCGAAACTCAAAATACTCACGTTCAATCTTATAAAGCTTTTTTAGTAATTTTACAAGTTCTTCATAGCTTTCATTTGCAACAGAGGTCATCATCTTTTGTCTTTCCTCGTCGGAAAAGTACCCAATAACGTCTAGTACATGCTTGATTTCTTGATGTAAGAATAATAATTTGTCCATAGTCATTTTTGCTATAATTTAGGATAATTTTCTCTGTAATCTCGATGAGCTGCCCATAACGAGTACCATATTTCAGAAACAGCTTTAACTGCTTCTTTCCCAATCTCAATACCAGCTTTTGTAATCCATAGAGCTGATGCTCCAGCTCCAATTGCGAGATATTTTGCCACATTTCCAATAGATTTTGCTCCTGATTTTGAATAATCTATAAGTCTTTGTTGATTAAATTTCGATATTTCTTTGACTGCATTTAAATTACCGGCTTTTGTTTCATTAATTTTAGCTTTTTTCTGAGCTTCAATAATTGTTTGCATTGCTTCTAACTGTTGTATTTGCACTTTATTATATTTTTTTCGGACTTTATTATGTTCAGGTAGCGTGGTTGGAACTTGTTCTGCTTCAAAATTTTGTAAAGTCGTTAATTGATTTTGTCTTAATCTGGCGAGTTCATCGTTAAGTCGTACTATTTCTCCCGCTCTATCGTTTGGCCATACCGTTTCGCCGATTCTTTCGTTTGTTTTATCGTGAATTTTTATAATGTCACCCGGAATATATGTCTCAATATTTTCTTCACTTTCAATAGAGGATAATTTTCTTTTTTCTTGGTTGTCCATTTGTTTTTTGTTTTAGTTTTCCTTAAATTCTATCATATTTTGGCTTCGTTTTCAATACATCTCTTGCAATTTTATTTTTTTTGAGTACAATACAAAGGCACTTAAACAAGTCGACATGTCAAATGTATGCAAAATAACAGGGAAAGGGGCATCTTCCGGTTATAATGTGAGTCACTCAAATCACAAGACCAAAAGACGCTTTTTACCGAACATTATTACAAAGAAAGTTTTGAATCCGAAAACTGGGAAGGTCGAAAAGATTAAAGTTTCTGCACATGGTCTAAGAATTCTAAATAAAAAAATGAGATAATCACTCGTTTTTTTGAGGTATCTCTTTTTTAAGATGTGGTCTGAACGGCCACATTTTTGATAGATATATAAATGGAGTATCCATAACTGCAATTATGATTTTCACGATGTATGTAAAAAGGATTATTTGCCAAACATTTTGTGCGTTTGCGACAATCCCATAAAGTCCGGCAAATGAAAAAAATATAGAATCGAAAAGTTGAGAGATAAAAGTTGAACCGTTGTTACGAAGCCATAAAAGCTTATCTCCTGTAACTTTTTTTATTGATGTATATATGTAAATATCAAGATGTTGAGATATTAAATACGAAATCATAGATGCCAAAACTATTCTTGGAGTCGTATTGAATATTGTAGTTAATGTATTATGTAGAAAAACGCTATTTTCAAGTGTGCTTGGATTATACCAAACTATAAATTGTGACATTATTATAAAAAACAATGAGGCAAAAAATCCCATCCAAACGGCTTGCCTAGCTTTATCTTTGCCATAGTGTTCGCAGATTATGTCTGTTCCTAAAAATATAGATGCGTATAAGACATTTCCTCCCGTAATTTCAAATGAGAAAACATTCATCATTTTAAGTACAAAAATATTCATTATTACAGCTTGTACGGCTATTAACATCATGAGCCAAGGAAGTCCGAACTTAAAAGCGATTAGTGTGAAAGACAGGCCAACTATCGCTTGAAGAATAAATAGAGAATTGTTACCCATTTTATTTGGTTTTTATAATAATTGTTTCATTTGTAAAATATATCACATTCTTGATGAAACGGTTAGCTTTGATGTACAATTCACGAAGATAATTATAAATTGAATATGAAAAAATATGATGTTGTTGGAATTGGGGGAGCAACGGTTGATCATTTAAACGTGGTTGATCACTTCCCAGAAGAGGATGAGAAGATAGTTCCTCTTTCGTCGTCTATTCAAGGTGGGGGACAGGCGGCCAATACAATTGCTTGTATGGCGAGGCTTGGGGCAAAAACCGCAATGATTGGAACTGTTGGAAGTGGAGCAATAGGTCAATATGCGATTGATAGTTTAAAAGAGGAAGGTGTTGATACGGGTTGTATGATTGTTCAAAAAGAGCATGCCCCGGCGCTTTCAAGTATAATTATAGATAAAGGGAAGGGGACAAGAGCTATTATTGCCGATAGGGGTGATTTAGAAAAATTTGTTATTTGCAATGAAATGTATGATGTTATAAGAAATGCGAAAATTATTCATTCGGATGCTCATTTTCCGGAAGAAAACATGGAGCTTTTAAAATTTGCACGTAAAAACGGAGTTAAAGTTTGTATAGATTCCGAACCTCATACACCGAATGCAAAAGAATTTGTAAATTTTGCTGATTATTTATTGGTATCGAGGCGATTTGTAGAGAAGCTTTTTTCTCATGATTATGAGAAAGCGTTAAAAGAGTTTATTAAAAGAGGAGCTGAAATTGCAGTTATTACACTTGGTAAATATGGAGCAATCGGTATGCAGAAAGGAGATGAGCAGTGTACCAGTATTAAGGCTTATCCGATAGATAAAGTTGTTGACACTACAGGGGCGGGTGATATTTTTCATGGAGCATTTTTGTATGGTATTTTGCATGGTTTTGATTTAAAACAAAATATGCAATTTGCCACTGTTGCAGCCGGATTGAAGTGTAGAACGATTGGAGGAAGACGGGGAATGCCGACTTTAAATGAAGTGGAGGAAGTTTTAAGAAATTGGAAAGATTAATAAAAGAGGTCATTGGGATTGCCGTAAACGCTGTTTTATGCTACAATAGAACGAAAAGTAAAAACAAAAAATAAAAAAATTCATGAATTTGTCGTTTAGAATAAAAACATTGCTTTGTTTATGGCTACTTGTAGGCGGAAATTTTGCTTATGCTTCTTCTTATAGTCCAAACTTTAACGTTCAAGATGAGGCTCTTGATTTCGCGCATAATAGTGATTATTTAAAGAGCTCATCATATTCAATGGATCTAAGTGGTATATTTTGGACCGATCGTCCAAGTGAATCTGCATCTTTTAAAATTGTTGATGCTAACAGTAATCTTACTGGGAGCGTTACTCCACCGACTCCGCCGACTCCGTCAGGGGGAGGCGGTGGATCTGTAGCTGGAGGAAGGCCATCTAAGGATACGGGGGAAAATGATGTAGCCATAATAGGCAATCTTCCTTCTGAATCTAAGCCGGATTTGAGTTTGCATGGGTCTGCTGAAAATGAACCTGAGGAAAAGCCTACTGTCCAAAAACCGGTTGAATCTAGGGTTGTTTATGGTGATTCAGATGGATGCAGTGCCAAATTTGAAATTAGATATATGAATACAAATCCGTATAAAAATGATACTGATAACGATGGTGTTGAAGATTGTGATGAAACATGGATTTACGGTACAAACCCCATAGTCAAAAACGATAATTTTATATATTCGGGGATTGCTAAAGGTAAAGATTTTGTGTACACGCAAGAAAAACCTCTTTTTGTTGGAAGAGGAGATTTTGGAACAGGAGAAAGTTATACGAAAGGATATATACAACTCGGACTGGATTTGATTAATCCAAAAACGGAAATGGGAATGTTCTTTTTAAATTTAAAAGATGATATGAATTTTGTTGGACCGAGTGAGATTACCGTTGGATCTGGTGAATATGAAAGCACTCTTTATCACGATGGAAAGAAACAAAAAGATTCTGATGAAATTACTATAGATTTGGATAAAAAATATGAATCGTTATTTGTTGATGTGCCGAATGGAGGAATGCTTAATTATAACGATAAAAAAGTATATGTAAGAGGAACAACGGGCAAAGGATATGGAATTGTTGCTCTTTGGGTATCCGATAAAAATATTGATGTATCGGCAACGGTTTCGGATAATAATGGGAATTATTATTTACATTCACCGGAAAAATTGGGAGATGGTGATTATAGTATATATCTTTATGCTATTTACAAAGAAAACGGCAAGCTTATTCGGACAAATCACCAATCTATCAATGTGAAAATGGAAAAAGGATTGCCGTATATAGTTGAAAAGATTAAGAAAAAACAAACTCCAAAATGGGAGACCGCATATAATATTGCGAAAACACAGATAAATGAGAAAAAAATTGAAGCTGTACATGCTGTAGCCAAGAAATCTGATCCGATGTATTTATTATCTTATGCCGTTTTCTTTGTAATTATGTTTATAAGTTATTTGTTTGTATGGAAAAGAGAAGATTAAAAATAGTTTTGGCGATTTTACTTAACATTATTATGGTAACTGGTTTTGTGCCACTAACATATGCTGCAGTGACTACTCCTCAGAAGATGATTTACGAGGGAAGACTTCTTGATTCTTCAGGATCAACTCCGTTAATCGGATCACATGATTTTAGATTTAGCTTTTGGTCTGTAAGTCCTGTGGGGGCCGGAGATATAAGTGTCGGAGAAATAAATATTCTTTCTCCGACATATTCCGGATGGGAGGAAGTTCAAAGTGTTGTTCCGAATGTAGATGGATTCTTTAGTTTTGAACTTGGGACGGTTTCACCTATTCCTCAAATTGATTCTACCAAGCATTTGTATTTACAAATCGAGGTAAAGGCTACAGGGGATCCTAATACATCGTATGAAATTCTTGATAGGGCTCCATCGGATCCAACTTCGGACAGGTCTCCGATTGGAACAGTTCCTTATGCGACGAATTCAGATTACATCGATAATGCTGAAATAGGGGGCTCGGCAGGGGATATAGTCATTCTTGATACCGGAAATGTTTGGCCTATTTCAACAATTCCGGGAGGAACAAATTCAGATAATTTTACTGTTGATAACGATGATGATGCGACAACTTCCATCGAGCTTCAGTTTGGAAATACATTAAGTAAAATTTTGTCTTGGGACATGATTAACGGATATTTTAATTTTAACGATAATGTAAATATACAGGGAAATTTAACTATAACTGGAACAGTTGATGGTGTGGATGTAAGTAATCTTGCCTCAACTGTGAATTCGCATCTTGATGGAGGGTCTTCAAAACACGATGCAAGTGAAATAGATGTCGAAGCAACGGATGGCCATTATTATTCTGTCGGAGATTTGGAAACTGCAATCGATACGATTGATGAGCAAGTTTTCTCTTTGTCTGCTACCTCTTCAAATCTAAAGAAAATAATTCCCTCTTTGTATGATGGGGTTAGTTATAAACCGGATGGTACAAATAATATTGGAAGACTTTTTATAGATAGCGATTTAACGAATGGACGAAATTTTTATGTTTGGAAAAGTACACAAAGTTCTTTGCAGGATTATGATGTAATTGTTCAGGTTCCATTGCCAACAAATTTCTCCGGATGGAACGGAATGACTCCATGGGAGTTTAATTATCGAAGTGATTCTGCAAATTCAAATGACAATAAGGCTGATATTTATATATATGATTCAGCAGGTGCTGCGGTTACATTAACAGGCACCAGCACAGGTCTCGCAAACACTGTGTGGTCGAGCACGTCGATAGGTTATAGCGGGACTCCGACTTTTACAGCTGGTGAAACTTTTATGATTGTAATTCGTATGCACTCGCGAAACAATAATGAGATGCACCTTGGTGAAATTTCATTAAACTTTACTTAAATTATTTATTAACATACAAAACCTATGGAAATGTTACGTATGAAAAAACTGCTACTTGCTTTGACCGCTTCAACTATTGCGGCTGTAATGCTAGTAGCTCCTGCAGTACATGCTGCGACTTCAGATCCTGATGATCTGGTTAATACTGAAGCAATGTTTACCATTGCTCCTGGGGATGGGGCAGAAGATATTGAGCTACAATTTGGTAGCGATGCATCTGATCATATCTTAATGTACAATTTTGCCAATGGACGATTTGAATTTGGTAACGATCTTTACATAAACGGCGAATTGGAAGTACAAAATGATATCAATCAGGATGGTAATACATTTACTCTTGATGCGGACAATACCGGAGCAGGAGCTAATGTAGATATAGTTGCTGGACAAGGTTCTGATTCCGATGGAACACTTCGCTATAATGCTACAACAAATAAATGGGAAATCAGTAATGACGGTGGTAGTTATTATTCTGTTAGTACATCTAACGACACTGCGAATTTAGATGGAACGGACAGTAATATATTTACACTTGATCAGGATGATACGGGTGGTGATGTAACACTTGAATTCGGAAACACTTTGGCTGAAAGTCTAAAATGGGATTCTGCAAACAGTAGATTCGTTTTATCTGATGATTTATTCCTTGATGGTGGGTTAACTCTTAACGGAGATCTTGATTTCGATCAAAACCAGGCTGTTAATATGGTACTTCATCAGGGAACTTCTTTCCCGGCTACACCTGTAGAGGGTCAAACTTTCTATAGAACCGATTCAGATACAATGTATATTTACGACGGTAGCCAATGGGTTGAAATGGCTGATGCTCCTGGAGCTCTAAGTATTTTTATGGCTCCGCAATATGCAAATGCAACTTATAGAAAAGATGGGTCTAATAATATTGGTCGTCTTTCTTATGATTTTGATGCTACAAATGTAGAGAATTATTATAGATGGAAGACAAGAAAGGCTGCTATGCAAGATTATGATATTAAAGTTAGATTCCAAGTCCCAAAGGATTTTTCAGGTTGGGATGCAACTACTCCGATTGAATTTAAATACAGAACAAATACTACAAACTCTGCCGATAATGTAGTTGATTTCTCAATGCAAGATACAGCAGATGCTGCAGTTGCAATGACAAATAACACAGGACTTGTAAGCTCAACGGCGGATCAATGGGTTACTTCTACAAATATGACAATTACCGGAAGTCCAACATTTACAGCCGGGGATTGGTTTACGGTTACTATTAAGATGTCAGCTACTCAGAATCATCCGACTGATGTTGGTTCATTGGTACTAAACTACAATAGATAATATAATTTCATAGTTTTTTAAATTATATATTAGTTTAAAAAAGGTAAGTTCTTGGAGAGAGTGAATTTCTGCGGGGACTTACCTTTTGATTGTAATTTTATTATTGTTCTTGCGAAGCTCTTGCACTATCTGCCATTTCGTGAGCGATATTTTTTATTGATTCGGCAAGATTGGTTACCGAACCATCCGTATTAGCGGCATCATTTGCAAGAGTCCATGCTTGCGATGCGTTATCTTCAGCGGAGGTGTAGTCTTTATCTAAGACATTTTTATATGCTGTTACAAGGCGATTGAACGCTTGAGCAATTTTATTTGCCGCCTTTACTATAGATTTGTCAGGAGAAAGCGACAATGCATGCTCGGTATATTCAAGTGATTTACTCGCAGAACTTGTTGCTGAATCAATATTAGCATCATTTAAATATTGTAAGATTTTAATCATTTCCGCTTCCGCCATGCTTAAGTAAAGTTGTGTTTCCCCGCCTTGTATATTAACTATTAACCTGTATGTCATTTCGGCAATTTCTCCGCGGGTAAGGGCATTTCCCGGATATATGTTGTTGGAATTATCCGAGTGTATTATGTTTGTTGTGGTTGCATAATATATATATGGAACAAACCATGAAGTTAAATCTTGTATATCATTAAATATAACCTCGCTTGGGTTTTTATAATTATCCAAGTTAATGTTATATGAAAGAAGGAGCATTTTTAAAAACTCGGCCAAATTTACCGATCTTCCACCTTCAAAGTCACCTGTAACACCATCACCGCTTACAACTCCGATGTCTTTTGCTTTTTGAACATATTTTGCAAACCACGCGCTTGGATCGACATCCGGAAATGGATTTGATTCCGGATCTTGAAGGTTTTGATATAGAGGAAGAATAATAATTTTTAGAGCTTCAGCTCTGTTCACAAGTTTGTCGGGTTTAAATGTTCCATCTGGGTAACCTTGTATAATTCCTTTTTCGTTAAGGTACATGATTGCTTGATAATTTGGATTATTCGACTCTACATCCGGGAAAGATGCTTTTGCGGTTAAGCCTGATATACTAAAAAAAAGCGCAAAAATAATAAGATTTGCGATCGATTTTTTGAAATTCAACATAATACAAAAATTATAAATAATTAAAGCATTATTTATTATACGAATTTGTTGCAGATTATGGAAGTGATTATTTATTTTTCATTAGTATCTTTAATATCTTTAGAAGTTTCTTATTTTGCCTGTGATTAATAATATGTGTAAGTTAAAAATTTGTTAAAAATATTTTATGGTATTGTGTATATAGAAAATAGTAAAAAATGTATGAAGAAAAAAATACTCTATTTTGTTCGTCATGGGCAATCTGTTTACAATAAGATGAATATTTTGCAAGGACAAATTGATAGTCCTCTTTCTGAAGAAGGTGAGGAACAAGCTAAAAATGTAGCTCCAAAATTCAAAAATTTAGGGCTGAAACATGTTGCTCATTCTCCTTTGCTTCGCGCAAAACAAACTGCAATGATAATAAACGAGCAATTAAATCTTCCAATTTCACAATGGGATGATATTAGAGAAATGAGCTTTGGTAAGTGGCAAAATGAGCTTAAATATGAATATTGGGATGATTTTAGACATGATTTTTATGAACACGGAACTCCTCCTCCGGGCGGAGAATCCAGAGAGGAACTTTACAGGAGGGTAGAGAAAGAAGTTCTTAATATTTGTAATAATATTGATGAATCTCCAATTTTAATAGCTTGTCATGGAATGGTAATTCGTGTTCTTTTGGGAAAATGGTTTACAAATGCTACTGAAAAGGGTTTTAGATCTATAAATGTTCCGAATCTTGGTGTCTTTAAAGTTGAAGTTGAGTTTGATAAAGACAAAATCAATCCAATTTCTTATAAATATGTGGATTTACTTTCTTAGTATTGTAGGATTTCGTAAGCCTTCGTATCTAATAAGTTCTAGCGCGGTTTGTTCACCAAGGATTTGTTTGGAAAGAGGATCGTTGTAGTCACTATCGTAAATAACTTTTTTAATTCCTGCATTTATTATCATTTTTGTACAAATTGTGCACGGATGTGTTGTGCAGTAAAGAGTCCCTCCGTCTATGCTTATGCCAAATTTAGCTGCTTGTGTAATCGCATTTTGTTCTGCATGCGTACCTCTGCAAATTTCGTGACGTTGACCAGACGGAATTCCTAATTTTTCACGCAGACATCCTCCAAGTTCTTTACAATGCTTTAAAGTTCGTGGAGCGCCGTTGTATCCGGCTGTTAATTGTTGACTGTCTTTTGCGATAACAGCACCCACTTTCCGTCTTAAACAAGTTGATCTCTCAGCCCATAAATAACAAAGTCCCATGAAAATTTCATTAAAATTCGGTCTGTCCTCGCCATTAATAAGATTCAAAAAATGTTTCATTTTACTGTTTAATTCTTCAACAGTTCCTTCATTTACAATTAAATAGTCGGACATATCTATGCATTTCGTAACTTGCTGTCCGTCCGATGGTTGGTTTTCACCTTTTTCAATATTCAGTTTTTCTATTATTTGTTCTTTTGTGATACTATCTCCATCTCTTTTTCTTGATAAAACTCTTTTTACGATTGTTCCCGGTGATGAAGTTATTCCAACTAAGTAGAAATCTTTAAGACCCTGTAATTCCTTTACCTCTAGTGGGTTTCTAATGCCATCTATTACCCAATTTTTGTTATTATTAGTGGCTATTTTTTCGGCTATTTTTTTTGCAAAATAATTAGCTCCGTATTTGTTGCGTAAATCGTTTCCCACTTTAATAAGATTTTCACGTGTGTGTTCAAGTTTAAGAGCACTTGCTTTTTCTCTTACGACATCGGAAAGCGAAGCATATAAAAAGTTTTTTTCTTTAAGGAAATCGGCTATTACTCCCTTTCCTGTTGCCAGATATCCAGTAAGTCCAATATACATAGAAATTTCGGTTAAACTGCTAGAAGTGTATTACTTAATATGTTTATCTGCAATTAAAAGCAAAAATGCTGCAAACATAGTTGTTATTCCGGAGACAAGAAGAGGTAGATAATACCCAAAATATTCACCGAGAGGTCCAAATAAAAATGCCGATAGAGAAGCTCCTATAATTTGAGTGAAGCTTATTATACTTGCGTTACCGCCAATTCTTTTTATATTAAAAATACTTACAATTCCGTAATAAATACTAAATATCATAGCTCCATCTCCGATTTCGTGAAAAGATCTTATTGCAAATGCGGCCCAAATATTTGTTTGCATAGATAATAGGATATGACCGATTCCAGAGATAACGAGTCCGAGGTAGAAAACATACCTGGGGTTAAATCCGTTCGCAACTTTTTTCCCGAAAAACAAAGAACTTATAGCAAGGAAGAAAACGCTTCCACCCACAAAGAATCCGGTTTGTCCCATATTAAGATGAATTTGGTTTTTTAGAAACAGAGCATAAGATGTGTTTTCGGCTCCATAATGTAAACTGAATAAGAAAATCACCAAAATAAACAAGAGAACTTCTTTTTTGAAGATATCTTGTTTATATTCAAGGAGTTTAAAAGAGAATTTGTATGTAATAGGTAAGAAAAATGAAATTAACGAAGCGATAAAAAGAAGTACTATTATAAGTCCGATTGTTGATTTAAACCCAAAAAATTCGATTATATTTCCTCCTACAACAAAGCCAATGACCTGAATGAGAACAACATATCCAAGATATTTACTAAGTTGGATAGGTGATCTTTTTTTATCGATAACTCTAAATGCAAGTGAGTCGATGGAAACATTAAAAAGATTTTTCCCAAATCCTCCGCAAACGAATGCTCCGGCAAGAATTATTGTATTTGTTACTGTTAAAAGTCCGATATAATAAATTATGCTTATTATTAATGCGTATAGAATCATTTTTTTTGAGTGGACTCTATCGTTTGCTATCCCGGCCGGAAGAGTTGTTATAACAGCCATCAAGTTGGAGAGTCCTATAAAAATACCTATCTCAAATCCATTAAAACCTTGTTGAACTAAAAACACCGGAACAAAAATCCAAAACATACTGTTAATGAATCCATGAATGGATTTTGTAATAATCGGAATTGCAAGAGATGATTTCATGTAATCATTATCTAATCAAATTTAAAATTATGCAAAAACTTATTAAAAGATCTTTAGGGATTTTAAGAAACAAGATGAAACTATAAGAAAGAAGGAAAGAAGAGAATAGTTAATTTATAAAAAGAGTTATCCCGGTAAGAACGGTTCCGAAACAAACCCATAGAAGGTATGGGATTAGCAGGTATGTTGCTATCTTGTTTATTCTGTATACACACCAAATAAGAAGTAGTACTGAAACTATCAAAAATGGTTGTTCCAAAAATGCTAACAATATGCTTTTCATTCCAAAGAATAATATACTGTAAATGGCGTTAAATATTCCATTTATTATGAACAGACTTATTGCAATGATTTTATCTTTTTTGTTTGTTTTTTTTACTTTTGTTTCCAAGATTATTACTACTGAAGTTGCAATCATTAGATAAAGAACAATCCACATTGGAGTGAATATCCAGCGTGGTGGTATGATGCTTGGCATATTTAAACCGGAATACCAATCTACATTAACTTGAAAATTATTAAGTCCAATCAAAAGAAGCATTAACGGGAAGAGTATGATGATAGAACCAACAAGTATTTGTTTTGTAAACTTGTATCCGCTTTTCATAAAGCAATATTGCAATTACGGCATAATAAAACCGTTGTACACGATTAAGATACAATGTAATTGAATTTACTGCAAGTAAACTTTTGTTTAAAATGGGAGGTCATCGATTGTCACCTCATCGTCCATTGTTGGAGGTTGATTTGGAGTAGAGACCGCTTGTTGCGCCGGTTGTTGTGTTTGAGAAGTTGATTGTTCCGTGTTTTGAGATGCATTTTGCATAAGACCTCCATGCTGAGCTTGATTTGCTATTGTGGCATCTCCTTTTCTGTCTAACATAATCATGTTATCGGCAACAATTTCCGTTCTGTATCTTTTTGATCCGTCTTCAGTTTCCCATGATCTTGTTTGGATTCTTCCTTCTATATAAACTTTTCCTCCTTTTTTTAGATATTGTCCGCAAATCTCTGCCAATTTTCTCCAAGCAACAATATTGTGGTACTCGGCTTTATCTTGTTTCTGTCCGCTTGCATCGGTCCAAGATAAATTTGTTGCAAGTGAGAATGTTGTTACAACTTGCCCTCCGGGAATTTGTTTCATTTCCGGATCACGTGTTAAGTTGCCGATTAATTGGACTTTATTAAGTGACATTGCCATAGTATTTTAGTTTAAGTGATATATCTAATTATATTGCAGGGAACTAGCTTTTGCTTATTTTAACTAGTCTTATATCTGCTCTTATGTCTGCACGGAGACTTGCTTGCACTCGTCTCTGGTAGTCGCAGTGTACTACATGGGTATTAGGTTTGGAAATATATTTTATTGAGAATCTTGAAAAATAGTAGCGTAACATCCTTTTGAATTTATTTCATTTATGAATTTAATAGGTTCTCTTGTTAAATAAAGATGATTAAGATAACCGAAAAAGTATCCAAAAAGTATGGATATGAGTATAATGACAATCGTTTTAAAGATCTTATTAATATTTTTTTTCGAAACAGATAACGATTTTATATGCATAAATATCTTTTTTTATTGGGCAGGCAACCTAAATTGTCTATAGCGGAGCTCAAGGCTGTTGTTGGAGAGGGAAAGGTTATTGGTGAATTCTATATGATTGAAATAAAGAATGAAATTGATGATCCGATTAAGCTTCAAAATATGCTGGGCGGGACTATCAAAATTGCGAAAATTATTTCCCAAAAATCTTCCTTAATCGATATAGAGAATAAGTGTATGAGTTATTTAGGTAATCATGATGATGCAAAGGTTATTTTTTCTGTAAGCCTTTATAATTTTGCACATTCTTTTAAAAAAGATCTAAATAATTTATTAAAAAATATAAAGAGGCGATTAAAAGCAAATGGGAAAGGAGCACGTTTTGTAAATAAGCCTTTTGAGAATGTTCGTAGTGTTACTATTTACGAAGAAAGACTTTGTCAGAAGGGGACGGATATGACGATTATTAAACTTGGAAGAGAGTTTGTACTTGCTTACAGTTTGGCTGTCCAAAATTTTAAGCAGTATTCAATTCGTGATTATGATAGACCTGCGAGAGATGCAAAAAGTGGGATGCTTCCTCCAAAACTTGCCCAAATAATGACAAATATTGCATGTGGAAATAACTTGTCGGTTGTTTACGATCCGTTTTGCGGAAGTGGTACCGTTTTAATGGAAGCTTTATTGCAGGGACATCAAGTAATGGGTTCGGATATAAGTGAAAAAGCTGTTAATGATACAAAAAAGAATTTAGATTGGATAGAAAATAAATTCTCAAGCGCGTCTGGACAGGTGATTAATATTTTTCAACATGATGCAACCACTTTGCAAAAAAGTGATTTTCTTATTATGCCGAAAGTTGTTGTTTTTGAAGGATATTTAGGCCCTTCTCTATCAAAATTTCCACCTGCGAATGAGCGAAAGAAAAATTTTAAAGATGTGAGTGAGGTGCTTTTTGGTGCGCTTAAAGCTGTTAATGAGATTTTAGATGCATATGCGGATATTGTTATTGCCATCCCTTTTTACAAAGGACGTGATAAAAAGTATTTTTTAGCAAATTTTGTTGAATTATTAAAAAATCTTAATTATAAAATTATTAATTTTGACAACAGCGATACAAGCAGGGGATCGCTTCTCTATTATAGAGAAAATCAAATTGTAGGTAGAGAGATATTTCATTTAAAGACAACTTTTTAGATTAATTCATAATTAAAGTGAAAAACTGTTGAAAATAAGAGTAATTTCGTTTATATTATTGCCACTATCTTTTATAAATATTGTTCTCGGGTAGCTCAATGGTAGAGCATTCGGCTGTTAACCGAAGGGTTGCCGGTTCGAGCCCGGCCCCGAGAGCCAAGTTTTAATCAAGATTTAACAAATAAGACGCCGAACTTTCTTTCGTTTTTAAGAAATTTAATAATTTTTAATGTTTGTACAGAATATATCGAGAGAAATTACAACATTTGGAGGGCTAACTCTTAGGTGGTATGGGCTTATGTTTGTAATCGGTTTACTAATAAACTATTTTTTTACAAGGTGGGTTTTTAAAAGAGAGAAATATCCGCTTGATTATTTTGATACGGTGGCACTGTTTTTGTTCATCGGTATGGTTATTGGAGCGCGTCTTGGACATGTATTCTTTTACGATGCAAGTTTTTATTTAAGTCATCCGATTGAAATTCTGAAAATTTGGAAGGGAGGGCTTGCAAGTCATGGAGCTGCTATAGGTTTGCTCGTAGCTTATTTGCTTTGGATTAAATTTCAGCATGTTAAATTTACCAAATATATTGACGTGCTTGTTTTGGGAATGCCGATTACTGCAGGATTTGTGAGAATAGGGAACTTTTTTAATTCGGAAATTCTTGGCAAACCCACAGATGGTACATGGGGAATAGTATTTAAAAAATTAGGAGAAGATTTCCCGCGTTACCCGACGCAGTTTTATGAAGCCGGATTAAGTTTCGGAATATTTTTTATATTATTTTGGGTGTATTTGAAGTTTTACAAAAAACTTCCCCCGATGTTTATTATGTTTTTGTATGTGTTCCTTTATTTCCTAACAAGATTTATTGTTGAATTCTGGAAAGAAAGGCAAGCTTTTACATATGATATTCCTCTTTCCATGGGACAGTGGCTTAGTATAATTCCTGTTCTTCTTGCAGTTTTCTATTTCGTGTATATCGCTGTTCGAAAAAAGAAGCATTGAAAAAATATTATAAATTATACTACTATGTTAGTTGGTTAGATGTACTTAAAATAAATA
>JAGGUZ010000026.1 GCA_021158225.1 bacterium
AACAAACGGTAAACATGAAGGAAAAAGAATTAGAATTTACGATGGAGATACTCTTTCAATCAAAAAAGTATACAGTTATGCCACGAATACCGAGATGGCACAAACTACAACATCAGATCAACAAAAAAGTGCACGGGCCGACGAAAGGATAATTATCAACCAAATCAACCAAAACGATATTTTAAGCCGTTTAAGGAAATTAAAACCAAAAGAAAAATTAAACTTCGTTCTAAAAAGTGGGAAAAGAGTTAGAATTGCCAAAGCACCAAAGCACCAAAAGGGATATTATCTAATCGACAAGAAGAAAGGGAAAAGGATAAAACAAGTAGTAAGAATGGCAGATATTATAAGTTATGCTCAACAACTGGGAAATCCTCCTAGATTTGAGAAAAAAGCTTAATAACAACCTATCAATTAATCAAAAACACATATGAACTCAACCGAACTTAAACTAAAACTTCAAGACCTCATTAGCAATTCCGTAGCGCTTAAAAGTTTGCCGGAAGAAGCTCAAAAAATCCGCACACAAGCCATGCTTAACTCTGATGACGACACAATGATGCAATTTATTGCAGTACTTGAAAATGAATCTAAACAAATAAAGGTAATTGACGATAATGCAACAAAAGAAACCGAAAAAATCACTCAATTGCTTGACGAAGCAAAAACACTCGAAAAAGAAGCAGAAAGAGAGGTCAGAAAGGAAGAAGAGAACTTAGAGCATACCAAAGAAGAATCGGAAGCCGAAGCCCTTCTTAAAAAACTCGACGACATAGAATAGAAGACACAAAAGACAAGTAAAGCTCCGTTTATTTCCAAGTTACAGTAACAACCTTTGGACTTATACTAACAACGCTAACTCCGCTTGGAAGCCCCAAGTCGTAGGAGTTTAAATTAACCGTTCCTCCGGATTTAGACACACCTGATATATCCAAATTTATCTTTAAAGAATCTTCAACTTTTGCCAAAGCTTCTTTAGAACCTTCCAATGTTAACGTTATAGATGGAGGATCCAGTTTGCTTCCTCGTTGAACAGACTTAAACTTTTTTATAAGCAGAGGAACATTAACCGTTTTTCGATTAACAGTTGAATCAGAATTATAATTTTTAACTGTAATGGAAACTTTAATTGAATCATCTTCAACTTTAACCCCTTCCGGCAAATCTACGATTGAAACTGTAAATACTTTATCTTCTTTTAGTCCATTTAAATTTATATCTTGTGTAATTGCGAATTCCAAATCTTTTAAAGCTTGCTTATCGCCGGTAGCAACAATATAAGACGGATCAACATTAACCGACTTAATTAAAACGGAATCATCCGGATTTCCCACCAATTTTGGCTGAACACCAAGTATTTTTTGATCCTTAAGTAAAGAAATAATCACATCAACATCTATACTTTCTTTATTAAAACTAATATTATTCATAATTTCTCCGTTGCTATCGTAAACAACCGGAGATACAGAAGTATGTAAATCATCCCTGTTATTATCAAGATTTATCGGCAAAGTAGCCTTATCAATACTATCCAAGACATTCTGAGAACCTTTTACGGTTATATTTTCTTCACTTAAACGAACTTCCCCAACCTGAAATCCTTCCGCTACATCCCCGTTTATTTTATAGTCAAGAGGGACCTCTTTCTCACTAATTTTCTCTATATTTATATCAATTTGAGATGGCTCCACTTTTACAACAGCAACATCGGAACTTTTTGAACTAACTTCAACTTCAACGCTTACATTCCCCTCTTTTTGCCCCTCCAAATCCACAAAAGCACTAAAATCATCCGAAGTTAAATTCTTTACACTTTCACGATTATCTATTTTGAGTCGCAAAGAAACTTCCGGCAATTTATTGGAAACAACTAAATTATCTGCCAAATTAAAAGCTTTAACAGGTATTTTTTGAGGAAAAACATAAAACATATTTTCTGTTCCTACAACAAAAAACCAAAGTATTATTGCTGACAAAACCGCTAAGACCTTAAGTTCCCAATTTGCTAAAAATCTTTTCATATCGAACGCTTGTTAAAGATTTTTTTTATTTTTTTAATTTTTCCATCTCCGAATTTATAAAATTCCTCCAAAAATTTCTGTAATTTTTCAGGCGTAATATTTCTTTCCAATCTACCGTTATGAGCATAAGAAATTATTCCTTTTTCCTCCGAGACAACAATAATATGAGCATCTGTATTTTCGGCAAGACCAATAGCAGCCTTATGCCGAGTTCCAAGCTCATGATCATGAATTTTGTAAGAATGAGGAAGTACACACGCTGCGGCTATAATCCTATCACCCTTTATGATTACAGCCCCATCATGCAAAGGTGATTTTGGAAAGAAAATATTTAGAAGAAGCTCCTTACTTACTTTTCCGTTTATCTGAACTCCGGTCTCTTCATATTCACTAAGAGAAACATCTCTGTGCAGAACTATTAAAGCCCCGATTTTATTTTTAGCCATAACAACACTTGCCTCAACCAGATTGCTTATTAAAATATTTGACGCATGTACCTCATTATTTAAGAAAATTTTTGTTTGACCAAGTTTTTCCAGACCTCTACGAAGTTCCTGTTGAAATATAACCGGGATAGCAACCAAAACGAGAGTTAAAAACCTATCTAAAAGCCATCCTGTAGCAAAAAGTTGTAATATATTGCTAAGTACAAAAATAAACGCCAAAATAGCAAGTCCAATAATAATATGAACCGCCCTGCTTCCTCTTAAAACCACGAAAAGATAATAAAATACAATCGAAACAAGAAGAATATCTATAACAACCTGTGGCCAAGATAGTTGCATTAAAGCAAGATTTTCCCAAAACGTCCCAAGTTCGCGAGACACGAAGAGTATAAAATCCGCTACCGCATTATTAATAAAATTCATGGCTCAAGTGTACAACTATGCACGATTTCGAGCAAGTTGATGTCCCATGAAAAGAGCAAAAAAGGCCACAAACAGATAAATTGTATCTTCAGGTCCGGAACTTGCAAGCTCTGAGTCATCCTGCTTAGTTGTTTCAGCAACAACAGGAGCTGGCTCCGATGCAACAGTGGTCTCCGGAACATTAATATCATTGGTATCAAAATTCTCATCAGCTGAAGGCAAAAGACTCTCATTTGTAGTAGTATCCGCCGTAGTATCAGCCGTGGTATCAGCAGTAATATCTGTAGTAATATCTGTAGTAATATCTGTAGTGGTATCTGTAGTAGTATCTGCGGTAGTATCAGCCGTAGTGTCTCCAGTTGTATCTCCAGTTGTATCTCCAGTTGTATCTCCCATAGTGTCTCCAGTGGTATCATCAATAATACAGTCCGGATCAAGATCTTCGGATTCCTTTCCAACACAAACTTTACCCGTCATAAACGGATGTAAAGAACAATTGTAATAATAAACCCCTGGGTCATTAAAAGTAAAACTGAAGGTATCTCCAAGAGACATAAGTCCACTTTCAAATTCCACTCCTTGAGCTGAAGAATCTTCAGGATCATAAGAAGATACGGCATGTTGCACATCGGCATTATCCTCCGATTCATCGTTAAGCCAACTAACAGTTGTCTCCGGCTCAATACGAACAACATCCGGATCAAAAGCGAAATCCTGAAGACGAACAAGAACCGTATTAGTATCAACAAGTTCAGCCTTTAAATCCTTTGAAGGAAGTTGAACCCAGTATGTAACTACTGCAATCAGAGTAACAAGAATAATTGAAATTATCGTGTTTATTTTTGTTTTTTTATCCATAATTTTTTTATTAAGTTCTTGTTATAATACCATAAATTAGCCGTTTTCTAAAGCTATGCAAGTAGACATTCGGCGGATTTTAAGGTATAATAATATAAGTAAATCAAAAAGATTTTATGTATATAAAAACCAAAAAAAATAAAACTTCGCCTCTGCCGAAAAATATTTTCATCTTACCTATAAAAGAAGTCGTTCTTTTCCCAACAATGGTTGTTTCCGTTTATGTAAAAAATCCGGATTATTTGGAAATACTCGAACAAAAAAGAAATAACGGCAAAATGATCGGACTTGTGACATATAAAAACACAAATGATGTAACTCTATACAAATTCGGGACAGCCTGCAAAATAATGCAAGTAATTAGAGGAAATACTAATGATGCGATGATACTTGTTGAGGGAATTACAAGATTCGAAATCAAAAAATACACGCAAGAAATACCATATTTAAAAGCAGATGTAAGAGAAATACGAAATACAAAAAAGAGTTCGGAAGAAGGTGATGCTTTGGCGATGGAAATAAAACATCAGCTCGAAATGAGTTCCTCTCTTGGGAAACCGCTTCCGGATGAAGTAATTGTAGGTTTGCCAAATATTACGGATTATGAAGAACTAACAAATCTTGCTGGATCGTATCTTGATCTGCCAATTAACGAGAAACAATCTATACTTGAAATGAAAGATCCAATAAAGCGCATGCAACACATTATAAAAGTGCTCTCAAGAGAAATTCGTCTTTTGGAAGTTCGTGGGAAAATTCATTCAGAAGTTGAAAAAGAAATGAATAAAACTGAAAAAGATTTTTTACTCAGACAAGAATTGAAAACTATTCAAAAAGAACTTGGAGAAGAAGGGGATGATAAAGAAAAAATAGCTGAGTTAAAAGAAATCCAGCATCTTGAAAAAAGAATAAAAAAAGCAAAAATGCCAAAGGAGATTGAAAAAATTGCTATGAGCGAATTAAAAAGACTTAAACGAATCTATCCGATTTCTCCGGAATATAATGTTGTACATAATTATATCGAATGGCTTTACTCAATGCCGTGGAATAAGAGTAGCAAGACAAAGATAGATATTAAAAAAGCACGTAAAATTCTCGATAAAGACCATTACGGTTTAAAACAAATTAAAGAACGAATTCTTGAATATCTTGCGGTTTGCCAAATGCAAAAAAAACCAGGAGCAACAATTATGTGTTTTGTGGGCCCTCCCGGAGTTGGAAAATCATCACTTGGCAGAAGTATTGCAAGAGCTCTTGGCCGAAAATTCGCGCAGATGTCTCTTGGCGGAATGAATGATGAATCGGAGATAAGAGGACATAGACGTACTTATATCGGGGCCATGCCGGGAAATATAATTCAACAACTTAAAAGAACAGGTGAAAAAAATCCTGTAATAATGCTGGATGAGATAGATAAACTTGGAATTGGCAATTTTCAGGGAGATCCTGCCTCAGCTTTAATAGAAGTACTCGATCCGGAACTTAATTTTGCGTTTAACGATCACTATTTAGATGTTCCTTTTGATCTTTCAAATATTTTATTTATTACTACAGCTAATATTTTGGATCCTATACCTCCTGCGCTTTTAGACAGGATGGAAGTAATTGAACTGCCCGGATACATTGAAGAAGAAAAAATTCAAATAGCAAAAAGATATCTTTTGCCAAAGCAAATAAAATTTAATGGACTTGAAAAACACAAATTTACTATAGATGACAATGCACTAGCCTACATAATATGTAAATATACGAGAGAAGCAGGCGTACGTGATCTTGAACGAGAAATCGCTAAAATATGCCGAAAAATCGCAAAGAAATTCTTGGAAAAAGGAGAAAAAACAAGAAAAATTACAAAAAAAGACATTCCAAAGTTACTTGGAATTGAACAATTTTACGAAGACATAAAACAGAAGAAAGATATGACCGGGATTGCAACCGGACTTGCTTGGACTCAAGCTGGAGGGGAAATAATTTTCATTGAAGCCACAAAAATGCCGGGACAAAACGAACTTATTTTAACGGGACATCTTGGCGAAGTAATGCAAGAGTCAGCAAAAGCGGCACTTAGTTTTTTAAGAAGCAACGCAAAGAAATTCGGAGTTAAAGATAGCGCATTTAATAAAACCGATATTCATATACATGTTCCGGAAGGAGCCACTCCAAAAGACGGTCCATCCGCCGGAATAACAATAGGAACTGCGCTGATTTCTCTATTTACAGGCAAAAAAGTGCGTAGAGATGTTGCGATGACCGGCGAAATAACACTTCAAGGCAGAGTTCTACCAATTGGAGGTCTTAAAGAGAAAGTTCTTGCCGCAAAAAGATCGGGCATTAAAACAATTATAATCCCTCATGATAACAAAAAAGATCTTAAAGACATTCCAAAACACCTAATAGAAGGTATTGATTTTGTTTATGCAAAAACGCTTGACGATGCGGTAAAGACAGCATTAAGAGATTAGTTGCTCTACACCTTTTAGAAAAGTTTTTTTAACGATAGTATCGTAATCAGACCCATGAGTGAGTTTTCTTATTATGAAATCCGCATCTTTGTTTTTATCTGCCTGCATATCTAGAATTAGGAAATCGGCCGATTTACCCTTTTTAAAATTGCCGGTTTCATTGCCGTAACCGAGAATTTCAGCCCCAGCCAAAGTAGCATAGTAAAGGGCAGAAGTTGGGGTTGCATTTACAGAATCATGAACATCCAAAAAACATCTCATTACATCAAGCATCGAAGTTTTCGGACCAGCTCCCACATCTGTTGCCAAAGCAAAAGGGATATCAAATTCAATTATACGATCAAGAGGCATAGTGCCACTTCCCAAAGCCACATTGGAAGTTGGACAATGAGCAATTTTAGTCCCCGTTTGCTTTAAAATTTTAAGTTCATCGTCACTGCAATGCACACAGTGCCCAACCACCGTTTTTGGACCAAGTAAACCTGCCTGGAAATAGACATCTGTATAACTTTTATTATTCGGGAAAAGCTTCTTTACCCATGCAATTTCATCTTCATTCTCGCTAAGATGAGTTTGAATATAACAATCAAAATCATCAGCTATTTTAGCTGCCCCTTTCATAACATCCATAGTGCAAGACGGCGCAAAACGAGGAGTAACTATATGCCTATCGTCATAATCTATACACAATTTGCGAACACTTTTTAAAGCTTCGTCAGTTTTTTCTTCCAGAGCTTTTGGAGAATTTGTGTCCATAATCATTTTCCCAACTCGTCCTCTAATCGGCATTAAATCAATCATTTCCCGAGTAGCCTCTTCGTAAACAGTCCCATAAATAAAAGCCGTTAATGTGCCATGTCGTATTAGATCATCATAAAAACGCTTGGAGACATCCGTAACATGATCGGTATTACTATATTTGGCTTCCTCCGGCCAAATATAGGTTTTAAGCCATGGCAGAAGCTCATTCCCGCTAAAAGTTCCCCTTACATCAAATTGAGGCAAGTGGATATGGGTGTCAACAAAAGCCGGAATAATAACCTGACTCAAATCATTATCATCATTGTCCTGTCCAACATTTGCTATGCGACCGCTATCATCAACCTCCAAAAAACCATTGTGAATAATCTCCACAGTGTTCCGATCAATCGGATTTAATATCGTCCCTTTATATTCTAGTGCCATTGTATATAATGATTACAATCAATTAATAACATTTATTCACATGTCACTCAAAGGTCAAATACAGGAAGATTTAACAAACGCCATGAAAGCAAGAGAAGAAATTAAGGTAAGCGCCCTTAGAATGCTAAAGGCGGAAATTATGAAACTTGAAGTATCCGGAACAAAAAAAGAAGCAACCGATGAAGATGTGGTAAGTATAATTCAAAAGCAAGTTAAGCAACAAAAAGACTCCGAGGAACAGTTTAGAAACGGGGGACGAGAGAAAATGGCCGACAAAGAAGCAAAAGAAGCCGAAATTTTGTCAGCTTACCTTCCCGAGCAAATGAGCAAAGAAGATGTAAAAAAAGCTGTTCAAGAGGCAATAACACAGGTTGGAGCCACTTCAAAAACAGATATGGGCAAAGTAATGGGAGCCGTAATGCCAAAAGTAAAAGGAAAAGCAGACGGAAAGCTTGTAAACAAGCTGGTTATGGAGCTTTTGGGGTAAAAGGTTTTATCTACTTAAGATCCGTTTTCGTCATAACTTTATTGTCTATTGTAACGGAATTAAAATCGTACTGCATATTATCTTTATCTGTTGAAACAAATTCAAAACTCTTGAATTCATCCACACTAATTTTAAGTGGTTCTTCAAATATAAAAGAAACCATTTTTACTGATTTCCCATCCTTTTTCACTTTTTCGATTTTCACCTTCGCATTAATTTTTTGCCCATTAATAACGAGAGAGTAATACGGAGCCCCGTAACTCACATTATCGTTATACGCTATCGTAGAAAAACTCATTTCGTTAACAAGAGCATCATTAACATCTGTGTTCTTTAAATCAACTTTTACAATATTATTATTATTTCCATCTTTTAATTTAGTAATACTATCTACAGAAAGTTGACTAACCTTCTCTTTGTCCATCCCTACCTTTGTCACTCGATCTTTCACCACTTTATTCATATCTGCAGTCCTAACTGTTTTAGCGGATCGCGAAAAGAAGTTAAGCCTACCCTGGAATAGCTCCCCGTTTACCCCGTAATACCCAAACCCAAGTACCCCGATTACAACAAGCGCAATCAGTCCCTTTACCCACCCTTTCATTTTTCTTTTTTCAGCCATAATAACTTTGTTAAGTTTTATTTTTGTATGTGTAAAACCGTACCAACAGCATCTATTTTTCCAATCGATCCTATATTCGTAATTATGTTATTATTCTCTCCGAAAGCAGAGATATCACTTAGTATAACAGTTATCTTTTGATCTGGACTTGCAAATTCAACTTTTCCTTGAAGCATAACAGATAATCTGTCTTTAACGAAGACATCACTTCCGGACAAATCAATTAAAAGACGCTTTTTAGATATCCACACATAATCAACATTGGACGGCTCATGTCCGTTAATAAGAAGTTTTGTATCATGAATTTTCCCACTATCAAATTCAAAGAGAAGAGAATCTATTTTAATTTTCTCATTCTTGGCATTAAGAATCAGGCTTGTTAAAGTATTTAAATCATCGTTTACATTGCTATCTTTTGTCACATAATCAATTAAAATCGCACCTGGAGTTGTATTCGTCTCAGATTTGGTCCCAAGTAAAACCGCCCCCTTAAAAAAATCAGTTCTAGGAACGTATAAAACAAATGCCACAATCATTAAAACACCAACTATTAAAACAATATTTAAAACAACACTCGGTGTAAATTTTGTACGTTGCCGTTTATTTATTTGAGGAATTTTTGTTTCCATACATCTATATTCTACAACATTTTATACATTTTGTAAATAGGCTGATGTACATTTTCTTGAATAAAAAGACCGGCTCCAGTACATTTATACTGTTTTTAAAAAAATAATTATGATTGTTCCAATAAGCAAGATTAATAACCATGTCGGAGAAGAAGTTACAATAAGAGGTTGGATGTATAACAAAAGGGGTAGCGGAAAAATTCTTTTTCTTCAATTACGTGACGGAAGCGGGATGATTCAAGCCATAGTTGCAAAAGAAGATGTTTCTAACGAAGTATTCAAAAAAGGAGAAAACTTAACGATGGAATCCGCCGTTAAAGTAACCGGAACCGTTAGTAAACACCCAAAATTCGATGATGTTTTCGAACTTCAAGTAAAAAATATCAATATAATCCATTTAAACAAGGACGAATATCCAATATCAAAAAAAGGACATGGTCCTGATTTTTTATTAAACCACAGACATTTATGGCTCAGATCAAAAAAACAATGGGCAATTCAAAGAGTTAGAAACACAATTATTAATGCGACATATGAATATCTAAACAAAAACGGCTTTATTAAGATTGATTCACCTATTTTTACGCCAAACGCATGCGAGGGCACAACGGAACTGTTTGAAGTTGATTATTTCGATGAAGGAAGCGCATATTTATCACAATCCGGACAATTATATTTAGAAGCCGCAATTTTCAGTGTAGGAAAAGCATTTGATTTCGGCCCCGTTTTTAGAGCGGAAAAATCTAAGACACGACGCCATCTTACCGAATTTTGGATGATGGATGCCGAAGCAGCATTTGTAAAGCATGAAGAAAATATGCAAATTCAGGAAGAACTTATAACTTACATAGTCGAGAAAGTGCTTGGAAACAACCAAAAAGAATTAAAGATTTTGGAACGTGACATTGAACCTTTAAAGAAAATAAAGCCACCATTTATTAGAAAAACACACGCTGAAGTTATTAAAGAGCTTCACGAAATGGGGTCTGACATAGGAAATAACGATGATCTCGGAGCAGATGACGAAACAATGCTTACAAAGAAATACGATAAACCGATTTTTGTTGAAAAATATCCTGCTGAAGTTAAAGCTTTTTACATGAAAAGAGATACGGAGAATCCTAAACTTGCTTTATGCGACGACTTACTTGCTCCGGAAGGATATGGCGAGATTATTGGAGGAAGCCAGCGTGAAGATGATTACGACACCCTGCTTACAAGAATTAAAGAACAAAATCTTTCTGTAGAAGAATTTAATTGGTATTTGGACTTAAGAAAATACGGATCCGCTCCACACAGTGGCTTTGGGTATGGGCTTGAGCGATTAACAGCTTGGATATGTGGTTTACAACATATAAGAGAAACTATTCCATTTCCACGAATGATAAGCAGACTAACACCGTAATACTTAGTGCTTAAGTTCCTATATGTAAGTATTTAGTATTGCTTGACAAAATTACATAAATATACTATTATGTGTATCTTTAGTATTCTTAAACAATATTTATTATGAAACCTAAAAGTCAAGAAAGCCCTGACCTAAAACTTGTAAAACCTCTTTCTCTCGCAGAAAAAGCCAGGTTAGTGGCACAAGAAGTTAAAGATAACGATGCACTGGAAGAAGAACAAAGAGTGGAACATCTTTTACATAGACTTACAGAAATTA
This sequence comes from bacterium, assembly GCA_021158225.1. Lineage (GTDB taxonomy): Bacteria > Patescibacteriota > Gracilibacteria > UBA1369 > PNNO01 > PNNO01. The sequence continues at coordinate 10,800 of JAGGUZ010000026.1, forward strand.
ACGACGAATTCACTCAAGTAGATAAAGTGATTAAAGGTTTAAGCAGAGACCAGCGTGAAAAAGTTTTAGCAACACTCGAAGAGGATACAAGTTCTTTAGAATCCGAAAAAGATGAAATATTAAATGACGAAGGAGTCCAGATTGCTCATATACAAGAGCTTATTAAAGAAGCTAATCAAATAGATTCATGGAGAGAATTAAAAGAATTAGTGGAATCGGCAATAGCAAGAGGATGGTTTAAAGAACCCAAAAGAAATAAGAAAGGTAATATTAGCTACCATGCCTTGGAATCTTCCGATACTGAAAACAGAACACTTAAAGGTGCGATGAGGAAGCTCAAAAAAACGATAATACAATCTATTAGCAAACTCGCCAGCAAAAAATAATAATTATGTTATAATCCTTCGTATTGTCGGCGCAATATGTGTCCAAATAACATAAGTAATTGTTTTGCACATTTCCGCTATTTGTCGCACTGAATTTTTCTTTAATGGATCCCTGCTGATTATTTCAACTTTATCCCATTTACCTGCGCCATCCGCACCAGAGAGATCAATCATTGTAAGATTCATACATACACGCCCAATAATCGGGCACTCGGTTTCCCCATAATAAATTGAGCCTTTATTGCTTAACCTTCTATCTACTCCTTCATAATATCCGGCAGGAATTACACCTATTCTCATATCGTGCTGAGCTATAAACGTGCATCCATAACTCACACAATCTCCTTTTTTAAGCTCTTTAATATCTATTATCGTTGATTTAAAAGAAAGAACAGAAATGAGATTGTTATTATTTCTAACAGGAGAATCGCCGTAAAGTCCAAGCCCCAAACGAATCATATTAAAATCTTTTGCAAAAATTTTATCGGCTCCCGCAGTCGCAGAAATATGTTTCCATTTAATGTTAAATCCGTTTTTCTCAGCAATTCCCAATGCTTCTTTAAATTTTAGGACCTGCTCGTTTGTAAATTTATCAGATTCCGAATTATCCGCATCGGCAAGATGAGTAAAAACACCTTCAAGCTTAAGGTTTTTATATTTTTTAATCCACTCAAATACTTCTTCCAACTCCTCAAGAGATATCCCCTGTCTGTGCATACCCGTATCAACTTTTAAATGAATTGTGATCTTCTTGTTTAATTTCCCAAGCGCCTCAATAGTCTCTTTATCAATAACCGTAATTGCAATCCCTCTAAATGACATTTTTTTGTAATTATCAGGGTGCGTATACCCTATAATTAATATGTTGGTTCTTATCCCAATTTTTTTAAGTTCCAAAGCCTCATAATAGCTATCAACAATTAAATACGGTGTCTCCAAATCGTCACACATCCGAGCAATTTCTTTTAAGCCGTGACCATAAGCATTACTCTTTAAAACCGGACAAACTTGCGACTCCAAATGAAGTTTTTGAAAATAGTTATAGTTATGCAGAAGAGCTTTTCTACTAAGTTCAACAGTATTTAAGACTTTCATCTTTCTACTTATACGCCTTCTTATTTCATTACCTTTGTAAAATAATTTTTCAATCATAATTTCATACGACTAATTTTTTTAAAGCCCCATTCATCCCACTGCCAAATTGCAACACTCTTTGCACCATTACCATAGTTATCCCATTCATACGGCCTTTCCCAAACCATTATTTCATTTTTTCCGTCACCATCAAAATCACCCAATCTTGTCTTAATATTAATATACGGTAAATTTGATGAATGCCAAAGGGATTTAATACCGTCATCCCACTTATACAAAAACAAATGTTGTTTGTACGAATTATCGTTTTTATCAAGCCAAAAAGGCAAAGATTTCCCGTAGTTTCCCTTCTTCCAAAGGTACAATGCAAGCTCGTTATTTCCACTGTTTGTGAAATCTCCAACCATTACTTTTTTAACATCCCACTGTGGATCTGTTCTAAAAATTAGCTCCTCACCATTAAATACTTTAACAACTCCATTGGATCTTTCTATCCGCTCATAAAAACCATCGTTGTTAAAATCGACAAAAATAACTTCCTGCGGTTTTAAAGTATGTAAAAAGAGGAGGACAAAAAGTCCCCCTCCAACTAAAACTTTTAATATTATTCCCAAAATTTTACAAATGTTTGCCATGATGGTCTATCAGGTCTCTTATCATTGTCCCACAAAATTTCGTCTCTCCATTTTTCATCGGTAAGTCTGTCCGCCATTGGCCAAGAAAATTCATAATATGAATAGACTCCACCTTTACCGACTCTTAGTTCTCCATCAATTGGGAATACAACATAGATTGGTTCAACATGTCCTGTCCCAACCTCAAGAACACAGCAATTCGGATTAGTAGCAACATCGGCAATAATCGGTGCCGGATTATCATTTAAAAGATTGTCGTTTTCTTTTTCTTTATCGGTAAAAGTTTCATCCCAAAAATGTTCAAGAGAACCTCCGTATGCTCTTATAAATTCATATTCATCATCCGTTAAATCCGTATTTTCAAGCTCTTTTACAGAAATATCACGAAGACGAATCAACATATCTTTTAATTTTCCAAGTTGCTCCTGGTTTTTATTACTCAAGATTTCCCTGTCTTTAAGGCCATCAACAGTAAACTGAGTTAAAGAAGCAAGTCTTGCATACAAATCGGGATTTGGTTCCACATAACCACGATCGTCGTTTTTATCAATCATTGGACCTCCACCAAGTTCCGCATAAACTTGTTTCGCATAAAGAATTGTATCGTGCTTAAGTTCCGCCCAACTTCCAAGGTATGTATTTAATTCCTTCTTTCCCCATTCATCTGACTGCATAAATGAAGGATAACCTTCTCCATACTCGTGTCCAAGCGTATTTAACGTATAAATCCATCCCCAGTAAAGATTCTCCGTCCACTGTGATTTTGGCAGTTCTTTCATTCCATTCTGCAATTTTTTCATATTTTCAGGATATTTTTCATAACCGGTCTCCCCCATTTCATCAAGAAGTTTGTACGCCAACTTAGAACCCATTACAGACGGAATATCCAATCCATTAGGGAGCATTCGCGAATCTTCTTTTGGACATTCCATACTTCCGTCCAAATTACCCACCTCACTGCAGATTAACTTTTGAAAAACATAAGCGTCGATAGTAAATCTTTGCCCCATAAACCTAAATCCTTTTATTTCTTCAGTTTTTTCTTCAGCTGTCCTTTCCGGTTCAAAAACCGTACCCAAAATAGGCATTGAATTCACTCCCGGATCACGCAGAGTTTTGGCATCGGCAATAAACGAGTCCAGCCCACTATTATTTTGAGTCAAAGTATCAACAGTAAAATCATCCCCATATACTTTTTTTGCAACAGGAGCATAATCCAAATAAACAAGATCATCCGGATCTCCAACAAAAAATCCTATCGGTTCATAAAGTTTTTTCCAATCGTTTCTTGCATCATCATTATTTTTAAGAGATTCGACAATTAGAAGCGCAGAACGCACCTCATCTTTTTCTTTAAGCCTAAAAGTCATTCTTCCGTAATACATAAGAGCCTTAAAATATCTTTTTAATTGCTCTGTCTTTGTATAATGTCCACGTGGAATATATTGAGAAAAATCTTCCAAATAATTCACTCCCATTGCTAAGGAAGGAGCAAGACCTTTATGTAAATTAATAGACTTAATTTCACTATTAACATTATTAGCTACAAATTCCGGAATATCCGCTTTATCACCATCCAAGATAACCATTACAACTGTAAAAAAAGTTACATTTCTTTTCGCGGAATTTTCCCAATCCGTGTCTTTTAATTTATTATATTGCTGTAAAGAAAGTTTTTGCATTTCAGAAGACAAATTGTATGCTAAGTCATAAAGCTCATTTTCCTCAAGACTCTTTAAAAGAAAATCAAAATATAAATGATATGTATGAAGTACAGAATCGGTCGTTATAAAACTTGGGATATATTGATATCTATTATCTTCATATACAGAAAAATATTCATCATTCCATCCTTCCGATACAACAAATCCATTTTTCGCCAGATATTCTTTCGCTGAATCCGGACCATTTATAATCTTTGTATAAGCAACATTACTCAAATCATCTTTAATTTCATACGAAGGAACCGCCGGAGTAAAATCAATTTCATTATCTTGCCAGAGAGCAAATGAATCGGCCTGCGCAGTCTTTACTTCTTGCTTAACAGTTTCACTTTGTTTGGTATTTTGCTGGTCAGGTTGATTAGTAGGCTGTTCTTCTTGAACAGGGCCACATCCTGTCACCAGAAACGCAAATACAAGCGCCGTTACAAGTTTTTTCATTTGAATAATATTAAATAATTATTTATCCGATTGAACCAGCAAATCGATCGATAAAATTCTTCCCTACATTTATAGACAAAAAAGTTAGTTATAAATTTTAAGATCAAATATATCATATCTCTTATATCATATCTCTTTATCTTGTCGAATCAAAAATTTTGAAAAGTGCAAAACCAAAAGTGGTGCCGCGGGGCAGAATTGAACTACCGACACGAAGATTTTCAGTCTTCTGCTCTACCACTGAGCTACCGCGGCTTATTTATGATCGTGCGAAGGAAAGTATACTTGCCGGATCTCTTTTGATCAAGAAAAAGTTATTCAACTCCATCAAGTAAATCCTTCAAGTTTAACAATCTCCACACTCAAATTATAAACTTTTCTATCATACTCTGTTAACAATTCGAACAGTTCTGAAATTCTATCAACATTTTCCATTTAAAAAAGTGTTTGGTTAGAGATAATAAAATCATTCGCTTCTTCTTTTGTAAGTTTTTTTAACTTTTTCAACTCGTTTTCTCCAACTATTTCCCCACGATTTTCCTTTATTTCTACAACTTTTTCAAGCTGTTTTTTAGTTAACAACACATTCTCCTTCGCTTTTTTAATATTTTCAGGTGTTTTTTCGGCAAACATAATATATTTACCGCACTTCTCACAATCAACTCGTATCATCTTACTATCCGACATCCAACTAAGCACTCCATTAACCTTCTTATCGCAATTTTTGCAATAATATCCATCCACCAATTTTTGAACATTTATAGTTCCAGACTGTGGCAATTTTTTAGATTCATTCACAGCCAATTTATCAACACGATTATTCAAATCGTTATTAGCATGACCCTTTACCCAATTCCATTTAATTTTAACATCTTTCAAACTATTCATCGCTTTATCAAACTCTTCCCATAAATCAAGATTTACCTTTCGCTTCCACCCTTCGTTAATACTGTTAATAATTAAGCTCGAATCGCTATAAACATCAACAGGCACATCTTTAACATTTTCAGAAAGCCACTTAACCGTTTCTATAATCGCTTTCATTTCCATCCTGTTATTTGTCGTACTTACTTGTCCGCCTTTTAAAACAAATTCATTCCCATTTTGAATAATAATAGCAGCCCATCCCCCACTACCCGGATTACCAAGACAACTTCCATCTGTATAAACAACAATATTTTCCATACGATTTTTACTCGTTATCTGGTAAAATTCATGACTGTAACCGACCGTAATAGTACGATCAATCAATAATAATCGCAACCGATGTACGCATATATGACAATATTGGTTATTGCATCAATGGCTCCCATTGTTTTTTTACTATGGTATTTCGACCATCTCGATAAAAAGGAAAAAGAATCAAGAAGATTCTTATGGAGCATTTTCTTGTGGGGAGTTTTAATAACTTTTATCGCCGGAATAATTGAATATTTTTCTGAAGATTTATTGCTTTCTTTTGTTTTCGATCCACTCATTCAAACATTTGCAATAGCTTTTATATCAACAGCTACAGTAGAAGAGAGCCTTAAATATCTGGTTGTAAAAAAGAAAGTATACGATCACCCGGCATTTAACGAATATTATGATGGAATAATATATGCGGTTGTAGCCAGCCTTGGATTTGCGGCAATGGAAAATATATTTTATGTATTTGAAGGAGGTCTTTATGTAGCAATAATTCGAGCATTTTTAACCGTTCCCGCTCATGCGCTTTTTGGCGCTATTATGGGCTACAATATAAGCCTTGCCAGATTTTCAACAAACAAAGCAGACGAGAAAAAATTTCTAAAAAAGGGATTAATACTCGCCATAGTCTTTCACGGTTTGTATGACTTCTTGTTATTAATAAGTTCATCGCTAGCTTTGTTCGTAGTTCCTATTCTCCTTGGTCTTTGGATGTATATAAGACGAAAAATAAAATATTTACATTTTATGGATAAACTCCCCGGCTCATACATCCCTCCAAAATGGTCTATATGGACATATATAAGAGTTAGCATAGGCATGATATTTTTTACATTCGGTCTTCTTGCAACACTTACAGCAGTACTTTACATAACCAAAGATCCCCTTGGACAAGACATATTTACAGATATAGATTTCAATCTATCGTTTACATTAATATTTACAGCAATAACATGGATAATCGCTTACACGCTAATGCGGGAGAAAAAAATAAAACAATAAATCAACCCGATCAGTATCTTCCTCTTAATTTAGTTTATTTTTCCGACAAATTTAAACTTGAGAATGGTCAAAAAAATATTTTTAAGGACATTATTTCTTGGAAACAAAACCCTCCTCTTGTAAAAACCGGCAGAAGCACTTATTTACTTATAAAAGACGAGAAAATTCCATTTAAAAGTATAAAAATTAAAGGATGTGGATTTTTTGATATTCAAAACAATTCAATTTCGCAACCATCAACAGAGGAAGGTTATGACGCACACATTCAATATGCTCCGGACGGCATAAAAGAAATCCATTATCAAATAGAAGTTAACAACCATGATGAACCTATTTATTCCGTCCCAAAAAAGAGGCCGTACGGAGGACAAACTTTTAATAGAGCAAAATTAGAGTTTGATGCCACAAATCATCTGTTTAGCAATTGGGACGGAAAGTCTGAAGATTTCCCGTTTTATTTTCCTGTAGGATATGCAAGATACGAGAATTTATTTTATAAAGACGAACCGCTTGGGGTAACCGTTTTAGGAATTCCAAGTGAAAAAGAGACTGCTCTTGGAGCTTATTTTATTGGACAGTTTGAAGATGAAGGACTTAGAATCAATCCTCATCTTGTTGCTTACTGGCAAAAGCACATTGCCCCCGCCGGGAAAGAAACCCCCGATTATTTTGATCTGCTGACAACCTTAAAGAAATTATCTTTCGAATTTGGGAAAACACTTTCATATTTACACAAACATTTTGTAGATCACGATAGCCATCTATTTAATGCAATGGTAAATAATAATGTAGGAAATGTTGTTTTTTTCGATCTTGATCATGTTTTAGATATTAAAAACATATCAACACAAAAATATTTTTATTATGCTCTTAAAGATTTAGAAATAGGACTTGTAGCTATTTTAAGCAATTTTCTTCTTAGCGGAATAGTAGATGGACTCGTTCTCTTTGCAAAATTGGGGCAAACCATAGATGACTATAACTTAATTGAAGGATTCTTCGCCGGATATTTTGGAGAAGAAAACGAAGTGGCAAAGCAAGATGCAAAAAATATATGGAACAGATTAATTGATTTTGCATTAAATAAAATAATACCGACCTCGCGAAAAGATCAATTTAATTTAGCTTATGATTTTTGCGAGAAAGAAAGGCAAAAATCGTATATAGATTCTTACAGATATTTTAAAAAAAGGATGAATTTGGATATAACACCGGAAAAACATGCTATAATAATTACAAATCTTATTACACAACGTTTAACACTTAACCAAAATTTAGTATGAAACACATACTAACGCGAACAATTACAGCTTTTGCAATAAGCTCGCTGATGTTTGCAAGCGTTGCATCTGCAGTTGTAACAGATGCAAACAACTCTACGGAAGATCCCTACACAGACAATTCTTCGGTAGCCGTAACATTAGAAGGATCTCTTAACAACGATGGTAATGTTGATCTTTCTTGGAGCAAATACCAAGGTGAAGACTTAAAATGGTATAAAGTCGTTCGCTCTCAAGACAATCCGGACGCAAAATATCCTATGGACGGTTATATTGAAGTTTACGGAGATCCAACTCAAACAACTTATACGGACAAAAATGTGCAAAATGGAGTTAATTACTACAGACTTTGCGTAATTACAACTGCAAACCTTCGAGGATGTAGTAATACTGTTACAATTAATAAAGCAGCAGTCGCTTCCGAAGGCTTTGCGGATGTTCCCGAAGATCATTGGGCAAAACCATATATAGACGATCTAACTAACAAAGGCATTGTACAAGGACGAGATGGGAAATACGAACCGGATTCCCCAATCTTGCGAGCTGAAGCAATTAAAATGGTTATGTACGGAGTAGGCCTTAACGGATCATCTTGCAATAGCAATATCTTCCCGGATTTAAATCAAGAAGACTGGTTCTGCGATGTTGTAACAAAAGCTTACAATAAAGGAATAGTTAAAGGTGATAACGGATATCTTTACCCTGCAAGAAATATTACAAGAGCCGAAGCCGTGACGATACTGTTAAAGGCAAAAGGTTTTGAAACTCCTGTGTTAACGGAAAATCCATTTGATGATGTTAATATTGAAGATTGGTACGCTGGATATATTTATAAAGCCTTTAAGCTTGGATATGTTGTAGGAGTTGGAAACAATCTTTTTGAGCCGAACAGAAGCATTACAAGAGCAGAGATGGCAAAAATTGTTTCAATTGCAATAGAGTAGAATATTTCAAAAGATTAAAGAGCTGAGATTTTAATATTTCTTAGCTCTTTAATTTATTATCTTCACGCAGTTTTTTTAATTCCATCAGTTCTTTAAGAGAGAATATTCTTTTCCCTTTTTCTTGTTCTTCATCGCTTTTTTCTTGTTCATCATCACTTTTTTCTTGTTCATCATCACTTTTTTCTTGTTCATCATCACTTTTTTCTTGTTCATCATCACTTTTTTCTTGCTCTTGCTTGCCATCAATAGCTAAAACTTTATTTGCTTTTCTTGCAACATCAGCCATATATGCTTGACGACCAATATCAAAAAGAACTTCGGTTGTAGGGATCATAGTATGTTTCCCATTAGATTCCGGTGAGCCTTCATCCTCTCTTAAGTTTCCATCCTCAGGAGGTTTTTTTTCGGACATATTGAGAACGATTAGATATTACAGGAAATTGATTTTAATATCTTTTTATAGATTTTGTCAACATCTATAGCTAAAAATGATATTTTATAAGACTTAGCCTATTTTTAATAGGCTTGTTTGTCTTTTGTCTTTAATTAATTTTTCCAAAAATCATCATTCAAGATCTCGGGGATTCCGTATAAATAATGCAAGAAAATATATTTTGTGCGTAAAATCCTATTCTTATCTTCCTTGTTTATTTGTTGCAACCTGAATTGTAAACTCATTATCTGAAGACTTGTAATCCCCATATCTACAACAGAAAAAGTTGCATCCGGAGTTTTATACATAAATGTAATATTATCTCTTGGGAAATCCCCTATTTTATTACCAGCCTTCGACCTTGCGTCAACAGCCAAACGAATATTTTCCGGCAATTCAATGGTTTTAATAAGTTTATCATTGGTTTCATCTAACTGCCCCACCTTTGAAGAAAAAAGATCCGCATATAAATATGCAGTAACATTTACTCCGTCATCCGCAATTTGAACAATATAACCGTTTGGCAGAATTAAATCTGCATCGCCAATAAAACCATCTCCATCATAATCGGAAGTGTCCGGAAAAGATTCTCCGGAAAGTGCAAGGTTGCGTGCATCGGAAATAACCCCTTCAAGCAAATTATATGCCTTTTTAAATTGCAATTGATTACGAGAACCAAAAGAAGACATAAAAACCGTTGTAGACAAGAGAACTATTATCGCTACAACTACGAGCATCTCCACAAGAGTGAACCCTTTTGATTTTGAATAAAACTTCAACATAAAATAATTATATCACGCCTAAACCTCCCAAAACAACAACGAACTCTCCTTTTGGTTTACGACTTTCAATAATTTTTCTTACTTCAGATATAGATCCACGAATAAATTCTTCATGCAATTTTGTAAGTTCTCTGGCGATAACTATTTTTCGATCAAATCCAAAAAATTCCTCCAATTGTGCAATTGTTCTTATTATTCTATGTGGAGATTCATAAAAAACAACCGTTTTCTTCTCATTTTGAAGAGATTCAAGCAGTGTTTTTCTACCTTTTTTTAAGGGTAAAAAACCAAGATATATAAATTGATTTATTGGAAGACCGGATGCAGTTAAAGCCGTTAAGAAAGCAGACGCACCCGGTATTGGAATTATTTCGATATTATTTTCAAGTGCGGATTTTATTAGTACATATGCCGGGTCGGAAATCCCTGGAGTTCCGGCATCGGAGATAACAGCAACATCTTTTCCGTTAATAAGTTCATTAATTATTTTTTCCACTTTTGCTTGTCCACTGTGCGAATGAAAACTTATACACTTCTTATTTATTTCATATTTATTAAGTAAAATCTGCGAATGACGAGTATCTTCAGTAGCTATAAGATCAACATTTTTAAGCGTTTCAATAGCACGCACAGTAATGTCCGCCAAGTTCCCGATTGGAGTTGAAACAATATATAGACTCATAACAATTTATTTATAATGTTTTTTACTTACTGTTATATGAGGCTTGGAAAAATATCTTGGCTTCACAATATCTTTTTGCTCGAATTTATTTATATTCGCGGATAAAAATTCACCAAAAGTCTTTAAATCCTTTTCATTGATATACTTTCCTCCATGAGCTTTTATCTCGTTTATGTGAGTTTTTCTAAGTTGTCCGGAAATAGCCGTATTTTTATTAATTTTTAATAAAAAGTCATCAACATCGTACAAATTATCATAATAATAGACCTTATTCCTTCCGGCATACAGAGCAAAATTCTTATCAGCTCTAAATTCCCAAAAATCTTTAACCGGAATGTCAATAATTTTAATTCCAAGCCCATAACCAAGTGCATTTGCAATAGCAATGGATACGCGAAGAGCAGTAAAAGGTCCCGGACCTGTTATAACAGCTATCTTGGTTAAGCCCTCCCATATCAGGTTATTTTTATCTAACATTTTCTGAATTTCTGGAAGAAGAGTCTCTGCTTCATTTTGTTCAGCAACCCAGGATTTTTCATCAACAATAGTCTCCTTATTTATAAGAGCTATACATGTCCTTGTTGTAGCCGTATTAAGTCCCAAAATCATATTTAAGATTATACAGAAGTTTGTTTTGTAGTAAACTAAAACTATGAATGACGAATTCCCAGTTGAGTTAAAGCCAAAAACACTAAGGAAAATTAAAGAACTCGATATAAAACCCGAGGATATTGAAGAACAATTTATTAGAGGAAGCGGACACGGCGGACAAAAAGTTAATAAAACCTCAAGCACCGTAAGGCTAAAACATCTACCAACAGGGCTGGAAATAAGATGCCAAGAACATAGAGAACAATCAAAAAACAGAATAACTGCTTACAAACTTTTGGTAGACAAAATTGAAGATTTAATAAGAGGAAAGGAATCTGAAAAAGCGAAAAAAATATATAAAATCAAAAAACAAAAGAAAAGACGGTCAAAAAAAACAAAAGAGAAACTATTAAAAATAAAAAAACAAAGAAAAACAAAAAAGGAGTTAAGAAAAAAAGTGGACTTAATTTCCTCCGAATAATCCTTTCTTTTTAAACCTTGAATATCCAAAAGCGCTAAGCATAAGCAATATATAAATTCCAACAATAAACAATAAATTTCTCATATTTGTCGTAAATTCAAAATAGATAATAAACAAGCCGGCGACGGCAAGCCCAACCATAGCAACAATTGTTAGCAAAGCACTTGAATTTGTCTTTTTTCTGATTACAAAATTGGCATAAGCCATAAGGAATGAAACTATCAAAAAAGTAATACTTCCGAACTCTATAATTGTCTCCAGCGTTCCGGTTAAAATAAAAATATATGAAAAAAAGAACATGAACCAGATTGAATATTTTGGGATATACGTTTTAATTCTTGTAGCCAATATTTTTGGGAAATAACCATCATCAGAAATTACCGCCATTAAACGAGAAGCCCCAAAAATTGTACCGTTTATTGCACTTGCCGTCGCCAACAATGCACCAAAGATTACCACTACCAATCCCACCTCACCTAGAACCGCGGAAGACCCGGCAGCAAGAGCATATTCTTTATCAGCTATTAATTGCGCTTTTGAAATAGACATTAAAGCTCCTATTGCCAACACAACATAAATTGTTGTCGCAAGACCAATGGCGCTGTATATAGCTCTTGGAATATTTTTATCCGGATTTCTCATCTCATCCGTTGCGTGTATTACAAGCTGAAACCCCTCATAAGCCACAAAAGTTATAGACGCAACAACAATAATATTAAAAAGTTCAAATTGTTTATCGAAAACCGGCAAAATATTGTTAATATCACCTTTATCCGCAAGAAGAATCGAAATACCAAGTAAGATAGATAACTTTAAATAAACCATTATATCTTCAACTTCCCCCATTCCTTTAACGCTTATAAGATTAATAACGCTGAAAAAAAGCAATACTGCACCGGAGAATATATCTCTTAAAATTTCATAATCACATGCAGGGAAAACACTCGCCAAATATGACGCAAAAGTAAATGCATATAATGCCAATGTACTTATATATCCAAATGTAATAAGCCATCCGATTGCACAAGCGGAAAAACGAGATTTTGTAAAAGTTCTTTTATAAAATGAATATGTAGCTCCCTCGTCTTTATAATAAAGAGCAAGTTTTACATATGAATATGCTGCCAAGAAGGCAAGAAATCCTCCAATAGCAATTGCTATTGGAGTTGCATTCCCAATCTTCTCCACAGATACGCCTAAAATTGCGAAAATACCTCCTCCTATCATTCCTCCGAGAGCGATTGCTATTAATTCAAATATACCGAGTGGTTGCTTTGGTTGCTTTGTAAATGTTTTTTTCATTACATGCAATATAACTCATTTCTTTGGCATATCAAAGTAGCGTATAATTAACAGAGATTGATCCGACTAACAAAAATTTTGTATGAATTTAAGTCTGCTACTGTCCCTAGTGTTCCTCCTTACTTTTATTTTTGGGAAAATTATTGAAAAAATAAGAATTCCATGGATATTTGCTGCATTGTTTCTAGGCTTAATAATTTCGATTAACAATCCTTTTAGTACAATAACTTCATCAGAAAATTTTAAGTTTTTATCCGAGCTGGGGATGTATTTTCTTTTATTTATTATTGGACTTGAATTACAAATAGGTAAAATGCTAAAGCAAGGAAAATTTATATCAGAACTAACATTTTTACTCGTTTTTACCGAAACTTTTTTTGGAGCTTTAATTGTGCATTATATTTTTGGTGTAAATTGGGGAATCTCCTTTCTAGTAGCATCTTCATTTGCAACAGTTGGTGAAGCAGTATTAGTTCCTATTTTGGATGAATTTAAACTGGCAGATACAAAATTCGGGCAAACAATTCTTGGAGTTGCTACATTGGATGATATCGTCGAAGTACTTACTGTTATTGTCGCTTCTGCAATACTTGGTTATTCGGGGGGTTATACCGGAGAATCATTCATTAATAACTTGTTGCTTTTAGGGTTACTGTTTTTTATTCCTTTTCTCTTACTGCTATTTAGAAAAGAATTGAACCATTTTAAGTTTAAAGGAATTCCTGTACTTTTTCTTTTCAGTTTATTTATGTTCTTTCTTCTAATCGGTATTGGGGAATTTGTGGAATCCGGAGCACTGGGAGCTCTTATTGCCGGCATATCCTTAAAGGAAATTTTGAATAAAAAACAGATATCCTATATAAAATCGACAGTGGAAATCATATCCTATGGCTTTTTTGTACCGATATTTTTTGTCAATGTTGGCTTAGAAACAAACGTAAATTTTATAATCTCTGCCCCACTTCTTGTTTTGCTCGTAGTTGCAATGACAAAAAGTACTAAAATCATCACGAGTTATCTTGTTGCCAAAAATATAGTGGGGAAAAGAAAATCAATACTGCTTGGAATCGGACTTTCGGTGAAATTTAGTACCAGCATAGTCATACTAACAATGCTTATTGAAAATAATATTATTTCATCTGCTTTATATTCAACACTCATCGGAGCAATGATACTTTCCAAGTTCATTATTCCTGTTTTGTTTTCTCAACTAATTCAAAAATGGGATCTCACATTTGAAAAAGCTTGACGAACTCTATTGACGAGAAGATTTGATAATAAATGCTATCGACAAGCTATCGCCAACTACAGCTACTAATATAATTTTATTCATTTATTCTTCTTATAATCTTCTATCGCATTTTTAATTGAATTTATAGCTATTTCAGCACATTCATATTTCATTCTCGGAAGCCCTTTATCTCCTTCTTTATAAAAATCAAGGACATCATCAAGGGTAAATTTTTGTGCATCATTCAATGACTTTCCCTTTGACATTTCTGTAATCGCCGAACCTGATGAAGCGGAACCTACACATCCCGTATAGAGAAATTTAGCATCTTTAATTATATCGTCATCAATTTTTAAATATGTGATAATTATATCTCCACAATCACCAACAGCTTCACCTTTAGCATCAAAATCTTTTATTTCCCCAACATTTTTTGACTCATTAACATATATAATAGCTTTATCTGAAAATCCTGATTTTTTTAATAATTCTATGTTAAACGGCATATATAAATTTGGTTAGATTAGATCTAAATAAATTATAACATTCGTGTCAATAGCCTGGTTAATTAAGCCAACATAAATATTTTTGCCGAAACTACAATTAGAGCAATACCTATTAAAACCTGAAATGGTTTTCGCCAGCTTTTTGGAAAAAACAAGTTTGTAAATTCAAAGATATAATGTATCCCTGTCCATAAACCCGCCCCAAGTAAAATAACCCATAGAAAAATATTTATTGCATCAAAAATCGACATACCAAACAGAAACAACAGCATAAGAATCGTAAAATTTGATATTAACCCCTGCAGTTACAATTCCTACCACCAACATGGTGAGAATAAGTAATTGTGCCATAATAAAATCGGTTAAATAATATTAATAATCATCCATAAAGATGCGGAAACAAGAAGGATGGCAAGTCCAACCCTTAAAAACTTTTCATTCATTTTCGCATGTAACCGAGCTCCAATTTGAGATCCGAATAAAACAAAAATTCCAATTATAATACACAATTCCCAGTCTATTCCTCCTCTTGCAACATGCCCAATAAATCCCATTAAAGAAGAGACAAATATCAAAATCGTGTTTGTTCCCATTGCTATTTTTATCGGCATACCACCCAAAATTATTGCAATTGGGATAATTAATCCGCCACCGGAGATACCAATCATCCCGGCTAAAAATCCAACCAAGCCCACGCTAGTTAAGAGATAAAGTAAATGAGCGTCATATTCTCCTGCCGACAACTTTCTATGCCAAACTCCAAATGAGCCAAGTTTAACTTTAATATTTTTGTTTAGAAATAATAAAAAAGCGGAAATAAGAAGAAAAATCGCAAAAGTAATCTTTAAATAAATTTCAGGAATGCCAAAAGAGACAAATCCTCCAAGAAATGAAAAGACAGCAATCACAAATACCAGTACTAAAGCCAAATTCCAATCTATAAGTTTATGCTTACGTGAATAAACAAATGCCATTGAAAGTCCCTGCAGAGAAATAAGAAACAAACTAACTCCGGCAGCATCATAAAATGTAACCGGCAACAAAGCTAAAATCGCAAGCAAGTAGAAACTCCCCCCACCTTTTCCGAAGATAGAAAAAACAAGAGAGATTAAAAAGATTACGATAGATGTCAGAGCAATTTCATTCATATTTTAACTAAACCAGTGTTTAACATGCGGTGTAAAATGTAAATATAACATCAAAATCGGAGCCTGAAAAAGCGCAACAATCGCCGGAACAATTGACATATACATTCCCTTTTCACCAAATACTGCAACCATCCTTTAATTTCATCAATGCTCGCAATTCTTCCCGCGGTTTTAATATCATCTCCGATTACGAGTGCAGGAGAACTCATAACGCCATAATCAACAATTTCATTTACATCTGTAATATAGTCAATCTCAACATCATGTAATTCTAACTGTTTGATAGTCTCTTCAGCATTATGTTTAAGCAACTGGCAACTTGGGCATCCTGAGCCTAAAACCTTAATAATCATGATAAAAAATGATTAAGAATATCATTATATTTTGCAATTTCTTTATTGTTCAATTTATAAGTTACTTTAAGACCTTTTTTTTCCGATGAAACCAATTTTAAATCTTTAAGTGTCTTTAAATGATGAGAAGCAAGATTTTGAGGGATTTGTAAAGCCTGCCAAATATCGCATACACAAAGCTCACCACCTTTAAGCAAACAAAGAATTTTAAGCCTATTTTCATCCCCTATTATCTTTAAGAATTTTTGTAGATCATTAATTGATTTTTTGCCTTTTTGTGAGAAACAACTAAATTGCATAGCAAATATATATCAATACTAATTGATATAGTATATCCTAACAAAAGCTCGGTCAAGACAATTTCTCGTCTGCTGAATCAATTAATCTGAAATAAAGTTTTTGCATATATTCACGGAGTAGTCGCGCCGTACAAAAACTATCCATTACCATAATTCGAGAATTTTGCATATATTTTACCCATTTCTCAGGCACACCAGAATTATTACAATCGTAATACATCGGCACAATCTTACTATGTAACGTAGCAAGGATACTCTCAGTTACGTCATCACTATCTATATACCAACCTACATTAGTCAAATTTACTTCATCAACCCAACCATCTTTTGTGCTAAAAGGCAAAGAACCATTTATTGCAGCCTTCATCCCACTTGTACCACATGCTTCAAAACCAACAATCGGCGTATTAAGCCAAACATCACAACCCGCTGTAAGCTTTTTTGCCAACTCCATACCATATTCCGGCAAATATACAACACTGCCGGAGAGCTCGTGTTTTATTAAAGATTTAAGTTTTTCAAGCATGGCAATTCCATCCCCATCGTCCAAATGAGGCACACCGGAAACAACAAGGTGCACAGGCCTGCCCGCATCCTGCGCAATCTTTTTAAACTCCTCGACATCATCCAGCACGGCAAACGGACGTTTATATGCAACAAAACGCCTAGCCCAGCCAATAAGCAGCTCATTTCTTCCCCATTTAACGCCAGTTTTGTCTTTAATATACGAAAGCAACTCGGCTTTTTCTTCCTGATGTTTTTTCCAAAATCTACTAACCTGCGAAACATCGATATTAACTTTATCCCACGTTTTTACATGTATTCCATTGGTTATACCGACCATCTGATAATCCGGCCAAATCTCGAGAGCCTTTTTTGCATGCAATTTACTTACTGCACTTGTAACTCCGGACATACGTAAAAGTAGCATAGTCATTGAGAACATACTCGACTCCTGAACTGATCCAAGTTTTACAAGATCGGCAAGAGGGATCTTAATTTGATTCGCATATCTGGCAAGTAAAAGTGAGACAAGATCGTTACTGTAAACCTCATAGCCCGCGCTTACAAGCGTGTGATTGGTAAAGGCCACACGTTTTTTAACAAATTGCTCCGCTTCCTCAAGAGTTAAATCTTTATCTTCAATTTCATGACGAATCAATTCAAATACCAGCATTGCGGAATGTCCCTCGTTTAGATGATACACGGAAGGCTTAATCTTAAGCACTTCAAGAAGGCGTAAACCGCCTATTCCAAGAACAATTTCCTGTTTTAGACGAGCTTCTTTATTCCCAACATAAAGACAATCGGTTATTTCCCTATCAATTTCCGTATTTCCATCAACATTTGTATCCAACATATATACTGAATTTTCGCCTTGTTTAAATTCCCAAGTTTGTACAAGCACATCATGATCCTGTATTGGTACACGGATAATCAGATTCTCTTTTTTTTCATTTAAAACAGGTTTAAAATCAACTCTCTCCGGGGCATGGCGAACAGTCACTTTTACAACCTTCCCGGAATTATCACTATATCCTTTGTGATAATAAAGCCCAAGAGCAACAAAGGGAACCTTTCTATCGGCAGCTTCACGAACGATATCGCCCGCCAAAATACCAAGTCCGCCAGCATATGTTTTTATATTTTTTTTAAGAGCATACTCGGCACAAAAATACGCAATCGGATGTTTCTTAATATATTTAAATTGCTTTTCTGAGCGCTGTGTATCAAACCAGCTACATTCTTGTTTGTAATTCATACGAGTCGTTAGTTTTGTTCTTGTTTGTATGCGGGATGTGCCACCTCACCGATTGCACGACGACGAGTCTCTTTTGCACGATAATACAGCCTAATATATTTTTTTGCCACATGTTTCCACGAGAAATCACAAGAGAGAGCGTTCGCAACCAATATATACCAAAGCGCTTTGTGTTCATAGATCGTTAATGCCTCTATAACTGCAGCATAAAGCGACCACGGATCTTTTTGTTTAAATGAAAAGCCGTTACCCTTTCCAGTTTTTGGATCAAAATTATGAATAACATCTCTAAGTCCTCCTGTTCTTCTAACAATCGGAATAGCACCATAACGAAGTGCCTCAAGGGCAACAATTCCCCCGGGCTCAAAAACACTCGGGATAAGAAGCATATCCGTACCTGCAAATATTTTTCTAGGCAAACGAAAATTCGGAAACAAGTGCAAGCCGATTCTTTCAGGATATTTATTTTGCAATTCAATCAGTTTGTTTCTATATTCCTCATTTCCGCTACCAAGCACAATCACCTGGACATTTTTCTTTTCATTAAGTAAATGGGGTAACATTTTAATCATCATATCCATACCTTTTTGTGACGATAGACGCCCAGAATAAGCAATAAGTGGAGCATTTGGATCCACGGGCAAAGAAAATTCCCGCTGAAGATCTTCCTTATTTATAGCACGATTTTCCACAAAGGAATTTTTTGTATAATGCTTCTTAATTATCGGATCCGTACGCGGATTAAATTCTTTTGTATCAAGTCCATTTAAGATACCGCTTAATTTACCCTGGATAGCTATTAAAGTTTTATCAAGTCCCTCGGCATATTCCGGAGTTAACACTTCAATCGCATGTGTGGGACTAACCGTATTTACAAGATCAGCATAGTTAAGCCCGCGTTTTAATGCGTTTTGACTTTTAAGCTTTGGTGAGTTAAGAGTAGCTAACGGATTTAAACAATTGTCTTTTTCTTTATTTTCAAGATACTTAAAATCCCCATTTCCCTGATATTTAAAATTGTGAACCGTTAAAACTATTGGAATTTCATTTAACATATCCCTATAACGTAGATCTTTCCTTGCCAGTTCAATAAAATACGATGTATGCCAATCGTGGCAATGAATAACTTCCGGAAACCAGCCATCCTTTTCCTCTTTTAGTTTAAGTAGCCATTCTAAAGTAACTTTGGAAAATAGCGCGAACCTAATATGATCGTCACTATAGCCAAACACATTTTCTCTTAATCCGTAATATTCCTCATTTTCTAAAAAATAAGTGTACGATTCACCTTTAACCCCCGAAATGGACGAAACCCTACACTTAACAAAATTGTCTCCTTGTCTTTTTCTATTTGCGTGCCAACTATGGAAAAGAGGTACACTAATATCCCATGAGCTTATCTCTCTTTTTTGAAAGTTATCATCATCAATATAACTATTCATCGCTCCATAGCGTGGTGTAAATATCCGCACATCATTGTTTTTGGTAGACAGAGCCCTCGGAAGGAAATACATGACTTGGGAAAGTCCCCCCACAGTAACAAACGGAGCAACCTCTGCCGCCAAGAAAAGAATCTTCATATGTCTATTATAGCATAATATGTCAATCCTCTCAATTTGTGGTATAATTGCTTGCACAGTCATTCTCATCCAAAATTAAAATGAAAAAAATCATAGGCACTTCAGTGCCAATGTCCGCATTGTGGAATAATAAGGTCGGATCAAAACAGGGCAATCTTGACACAGCTTTACTCTTTTTGGATTGGCTCCATAAAACAGGCCAATCGGCATGGCAGCTTTTACCGATTCATGAGACACAGCTTGTATCTGGGCGAAAAGACAAGCATGTTCCCTCACCATATAAAGGTTATGGCATCGGATTGGATAGTAAGTATCTTTCAGCGAATATGGGAAAAAAAATCCCATCTAAAGCAGAGTTATCGTCATTTATAAAAACCCAGAAAGAATGGTTGGGAAATTACACTCTCTTCTGCGCACTTAGAGATTATTTTGGCACTGACGATTGGACAAAATGGGAACCAAGCATCCGAAAATACAACAAAAAAACTCTTAAAAAATGGAATGATAAATTAGAAAAAGAGATTCAACAGTATGTATTGCAACAATGGCAACTTGATTACGGATTCAGAGAACTTAGAAAAAAAGCTGGTAAGTACAACATCCAACTTATTGGTGATTTGTCATTTTATATACCGCTACAAAGTCCACTCGTATGGCAGTTTCAAAAAAATTTTCAGATTGATAAAGACTACAAAATGAAAAGCGTATCCGGTTTACCCAATGGTCCAAGAGCGCATTTTGGTCGACAAGTCTGGGGACATCCGCTATATAAATGGAAAGCAAAAGGAGTTTTTGACTTATGGAAGCTCAGACTTAATTACACATCGCAACTTTTCGATATCGTACGGCTTGACCATGCAAAAGGATTTTTTTCATACGGATCAATGAGTATTAAAGACCCCAAAAAAGATAAAATTAAAAAGGGTCCAGGGAAAAGTATGCTTAAAAAAATCATAATTTATAGTAACAAAATCGGGCTTAAATTGTTCGCGGAAGATTCCGGAGACAGGCTAAAAGAACTTAGAGATATACTAAAAAGCTTTAGAATCCCCGGAATAAGAATTCTAAGATTTGCCTATAACGAGAAAAGGGAGAAACTAACAAAAAGGTATGCAGATGTTAATAATTATCCGGTAAATACATTCGCCCAAACCACAACCCACGATACAAGCACCTTACTCGGATATCTCAATATCTTATCCACCAAAGAGAAAAAAATATTAAGCAAGAACTGTAATGTAAAATTCAGCAATAATAATAAAATATTAACCAAAAGACTTCGCACTGCTGTAATAAATTCTCCCGCAAGAACAGTTATAATTCCAATTCAAGATTGGCTTTTAGATACAAAGCGTATAAATATTCCCGGAACAGAAAAATCCGTTGGAGATAAAAATTGGCAATATCATATACCAATTCCGATCGAAGAGTTGCCTGCCTATAAATGAATAGATTTGCTTTTTTATGCATCACGTAATAAACTTGGGCGCCTAACAACTCACGATGGAAATTCGGAATATTGCTATTATAGCGCATGTTGATCACGGAAAAACAACTTTAGTAGATGCCCTCCTTAAAGCTGGTGGCGCATTTAATTCACACGAGACAATAGAAAAACGCGTAATGGACAGTGATGATCAAGAAAAAGAAAGAGGAATTACAATTTATGCAAAAAATGCTTCGATTCATTATAAGGGTACAAAAATCAATATAGTAGACACACCCGGTCATGCCGATTTCGGCTCGGAAGTTGAACGAGTTCTAAGAACAGTAGATGCTACAATTCTATTGGTAGACGCATATGAAGGCCCCATGCCTCAAACAAAATTTGTTCTCTCAAAATCGCTTGCACTTGGATTGCCAGTTCTCGTAGTAATTAATAAGATAGATAAACCCGTCGCAAGACCGGACAAAGTTCTGGATTTAACTTTCGATCTGTTCGGAAGTCTTAATGCGTCAGATAAACAAATGGATTTCCCCTATATATACACAATAGCTCGTGACGGAATCGCAATCCAAAATCTTAACGATGAACACAAAGACATTACTCCATTTCTGGATTTTATACTAAAAAATGTTCCTACTGCAAAAACCGATACAAAAAAGGAGTTTAAAATGCAACCCGCAACTTTATCTTACGATAATTTCCTCGGAAGAATGGCCATCGGACGCGTATATGAAGGGAAAATCAAAACCGGACAGACCGTAACCGTATTAAATGCGAACGGAGAAAAACGTTCTGCGCGAGTAAGCAATGTTTTCACGTTTGAAGGATTAAAGAGAGTCGAAGTTCCGGAAGTTGAAGCTGGCGATATTGTCGCAATAGCCGGCATTCCGGATATTTATGTCGGAGAAACAATTACAACCGATCCAAATTCAGAACCTCTTCCGGCAATTAAAGTTGACCCTCCCACTCTTGCAATGAATTTTATAGTTAACAATTCTCCGTTTGCAGGACGAGAAGGAAAATTTTTAACGAGTAGGAATATTAGAGATCGTCTTTTAAAAGAACTGGAAACAAATGTTGGTCTGCGTGTTGAAATGACAAACAATACGGATACATTCAAAGTCTACGGTCGCGGAGAGATGCATCTTTCTGTTTTAATTGAGAATATGCGCAGAGAAGGCTTTGAGCTCCAAGTGTCTCAGCCACAAGTAATTTTGCGAGAAATTGACGGCGTTTCATCCGAACCGATTGAAACTGCAATAATAACAGTGCCGGAGAATATAGCTGGAAAAATAATTGAAATTCTTTCTACAAAAAAAGGCGTAATGAAAAACATGTCAAACGAGAACGGAAATACAATAATGGAATTTGAAATACCTACGCGCGGACTACTGGGATTTAGATCAAACTTTGTAATTTTAACAAAAGGAGAAGGAACGCTGTATCACTCTTTTAGCCATTTTGCTCCACACTGCGGGAAAATCGATAAGCGAAAAGTAGGATCAATGATCTCCGGAGTAACGGGAGTATCAACAGCTTATGCGCTATGGAATCTTCAAGAACGAGGCCCAATATTCATACATCCCGTAACGGAAGTTTATGAAGGAATGATTATTGGAGAACATAACCAAGGAACAGATTTGGTAGTTAACCCGATTAAAGGCAAAAAACTCTCGAATGTCAGATCATCCAGTGCCGATGAAGCAATTAATTTAATTACACCGGTGCCTATTACTCTGGAAAAAGCGCTTGAATATATCCAAGTCGATGAATATGCGGAAATTACTCCAGAAAGCATTCGTCTGCGCAAAAAATATTTAACAAAAAACGATAGGATACTGCAAGAAAGGAAGACCTAGGCACTTTTATTTTTCTCTTCGAGAATAGGTTTTACAGAATCAAGATCATCATTTGAGATAGACGCTTTTGGTGAAGTCATTTCATCAATTGTCCTTTGTTGCATTTTTGAATTGATCATTAGCGTTTTAATGTCTGTCGGTGCAAATTGCTGTAATCTCATTTTACTTTTTTTACGAGTTATTTCACTTTTTATATCCTCGCTAAGATTATTGCCTTTTTCAAGTACAGACACACCACTTTGCGATGCCAATAAATCAAGCGCATTCCTCATATTTATATGATAATCAAATTCGGCTATCAAACTGACTATATTTTCTCTATCACGAGGATCCAAACCTTCAGCTAATTCATATGCGCTAATTCGTTTGAATGTAGCCAAAACAACAGGGATCGTATCAGGCGAAATTATAAAGACTTCATAACCTTTTTCGTAAAAATATTTTTTATTTAATGCCCCTATTGCATCGGTCGGTACAACAAAAAAGATCATCGGATAAATCTTCGTATCGTTGTTAATTTTTTCGATAGTGGATTTAACATTTGTACTAACATAATTCTGCAAATTATCCGACCTTGAGACCTTTGCATCAAAAATCACATATTGTCCCAAAAATTCTATCATAAAATCCGGTTTAAATTTTCCCCCAAATCCATCCGGCAAATTATTATTATCATAAGTTTGATAATTATATTCCGGCAATTTACATAACTCGGACAATTGATATTTAACGTTTTTCTCATGTTCCGCCCACATACGATCTCTTTCTTCTTTCTCTTTTTTATCACGTTCTTCATCCTCCCTACGCACTCTTTTTTTCTCATCTTCCCAAGCTTTTTTTGATTCATCCAACTTTTGCACACCTATGTTGAATTCATTCTCTTTTCTAGTTTCCTCCTCTTTAAATTTAGCTAATTCTTTAGAAAGTCTCTCTTTATCCTCCAGTAAATTTTCATTTTTAGCTTTAAGAGACACTATTTCTGCATAAAGTTGCTTGTTTTTCCCGGATAATTCATCTTTTTTTGTTCTTTCATTTTGAAAATCTTTTGTAAGTTCCCCAATTTTAACATCTTTTTGAGTTAATTCAGCTTTCAACTGAGCATTTTCTTCTATTGGTTTATTCCCATTATTCGTACTATTTTTCCCCCTTAAAAGTATATAAATAACTCCGATAGTTCCAATTATCAGTAAAGCCAATAAAATATCAGTTATAGTCATAGTCACTTGTTAAATAATATTATCAATTGGAGCGGGTAACGGGAATTGAACCCGTGTCTACTGATTGGCAACCAGTCGTAATAGCCACTATACTATACCCGCCTATTTTTAATTTCGTAATTGAAGCTTTCAAATTATAACTAACAATCGAAAAATTTCAATTATTTCTTTCCCTTACCAAAAAATTCCTTAAGAACTATGAGCAACGGGAATATTTCAAGACGTCCAAATATCATTGCAAAGATCAGAAGCAGTTTTAATATCCATGGTATTAAATAAAGCTCTATTGTACTTAGTCCAACCGTCCCAAGAGCAGATGTGATCTGAAACGAAGAATCAAGAAAGCTATATCCAAAAAGCATAAAAATAATCGTACCCACAAATAAAAACAATATATAAACAAACAAATATATTCCAATACTCATTACCTGTTCTTCGTTAATATTTTGCTTGTAAATTCTTAATGGGATTACCGCTCTTTGAGGAGATATTCTCTTTTTTATATACCATGGGATCGCTCTAAACAAAGTATAAATACGACTTATTTTTATACCACCCGAAGTACTTGAGCTTGAGCCTCCTATTATCATTCCTACAAATATCAAAAGAATAAATATTTGAGGCAACAAATGAATTCTCGTTATGGAAAATCCCGTAGTTGTAATTGCTGAAATCGTCTCAAAAACAGCTATTTTAATATCATGAACAAAAAACAATCCTATTAAAGATATAATCAAAATAAAAATTACAAGTACATTTTTTTCATACGATAAGAAGAAATCCTTGAACTTGTGTTTAAGCAATTTATTGTGAGTAATAAACGAAATAGCACCAATAATCATTAAGATACTTAAAATAATAAGCTGTGTGTTATTCAAAGACAAAGTATCTGAAATTGCAAAGCCTCCGGTTGAAATAGATGCAAAAGTAAGAGAGACCGATTCAAACAAATTCATTCCGGAAATAAAAAACAAAATAATTCCAAATAAAGTATATCCGATATAAATTATCATCATATCAATAAGAGTCCTGTTAAAACCACCTTCCAGCTTTTCACCAAATCCCTGTGATTGATATAAAGCCATTGTGTTTTGCGTTCTACTCTTAATTTTTTCGCTTTCTTCAACTTTAAACTGAGCCTTTCTCCCGAAATAAGAAGCAAAAAATAAAAAAAACATTACTATACCTATCCCTCCAAGCCATTGTGTTTCGGCTCTCCATATCAAAAGACTTTTCGGGAGCTCATGCAATGTGGGGAAAAGGCTAAGACCGGTTGTTGTAAATCCGGAAACCGACTCAAAAAAAGCATCAAGAAAATTATAATTAAAAAAAGGCAAAAAAGAGATTGCTCCAACAAAAGGAATTACAATAAATGATATACCAACCAGAATAAAACCGTATTTAATTGAAATAACTTCAAATTCTTTCCGTTTTCTAAAAATCAATACCAAGACAATTCCTAAAACAAATGAAACAACCGCACTAATTATAAAATTCCAAATATTTTCCTTATAGAAAAACCCAGTAAGTATTGGGATTAATCTAAAAAAGGCTGAAATTATTAAAAGATAGCCTAAATATCTGTAAATTTTTTTCATGCGCCTGTAATAAGTTCTTTTATCTTCGGGATATCCTCTGTTTTAGCTATCACAATCAAAACATCTCCTTCGTTCACAGCAACAACATCTTTAGCCATTATTATTTCACCACCTCTATAAACTCCGGCTACAGACGCACCGGGAAGTTCCAAAGGTTGGTCTATAAGAGGGCTGTCTTTTTCTACGGTTTCTTCGTAAATCTGAATTTTACCATTCCCTATTTGGCAAATAATTCTTTCATCTCCATATTCGGCAAGAACTTGTTTAATTGCAGTCACATTTGTTCCAACTACAGAAACTATTTTACTTATTCCCAGCTTTTTAAACAATTCTTCATTTTTCGGTTTATTAACAAGTGCAATAATTTTTTTAACATTTTCACTTTTTGCAATTTCACAAACCATTAAATTTGTCTTGTCATCACTTGTACACACAATAGCATCACAATCAACCAAACCGGCATCATTAAGGACACTTATATCACTTCCATCCCCTTCAACCACCAAAGCTGACGTTGTATTTGCTATCTCCTTTGCTTTGTCGGGATCCTGCTCAACAATTGTTAATTCATTCTTCTCTCCCATTAAATTTGCAAGAGTCAATGCTGTTGGCGTACCACCCACTATTATTATTTTCATAATAATTAAATTTATTTTTTATTATGATCCGATTTTGACAACAAAGCTTTCATAGATAAATTATATCTTCCTTGGCTATCGATTTCCATTAATTTAACTTTTACCGTGTCTCCCAATTTAACAACATCTTCAACCTTGTTTACATGGTCGTTTGAAAGTTGAGAAATATGAACAAGTCCATCTTTTCCCGGAACAATTTCCACAAATGCTCCAAAGTCCATAATTCTAACAACCTTTCCTTCAAATACCTCGCCAACTTGTGGCTCATAAGTAATTAAATCAATTTTTTTCTTCGCGCAATCACCTTTTTCTTGATCGGGAGCTGTAATTGTAACAATTCCATCATCATTGATATCAATATCAACATCACAATCTTTAATAATACCCTGAATTGTTTCACCACCTTTCCCTATAACATCACGAATTTTATCCGGATCAATCTGCATATTTAGTATAAGCGGGGCATATTTTGACATATGAGATCTAGGAGCCGGAATTGCTCGGCTCATTACATTCATAACTTCCATTCTTGCTTCGGTTGCTCTACTTAAAGCCTCTTCCATTAATTCCAAAGAAAGACCTTTAATTTTAATATCCATCTGAAGAGCAGTAATTCCTTTTGTTGTTCCGGCTACTTTAAAATCCATATCTCCGGCAAAATCTTCCATTCCCTGAATATCCGAAAGAATTTTATAATTCCCTTCTCCGTCGGTTACAAGCCCCATTGCAATTGCCGAAACATGGCTCTTTATTGGAACTCCCGCAGCCATTAGCGACAAAGAAGAACCGCAGACCGAAGCCATAGAACTCGATCCATTACAAGTTAAAACTTCACTTTCCAAAACCATTGTATAAGGAAAATCTTTTTCGTCAGGTAAAACAGGGATAAGTGCTCTTTCGGCTAATGCTCCATGCCCAATTTCACGCCTTCCCGGACCACGCATAGGTCTAACCTCCCCAACTGAATAAGCTGGGAAATTATAAAAATGCATATACCTCTTTTTTGTATCAACTTCCATCGTATCCACAATCATCGCGTCACCTGGGCCACCAAGCGTTGTAACGGTTAAAGCCTGAGTTTCTCCTCTTTGGAAAAGACCGGATCCGTGGACACGCGGTAATAAATCAAGTTTTACGCTAAGTTTTCGGATTTCATCGATTTTTCGACCATCAATTCTTTCTTCTTTCTCAAGAATATTTTTACGCATATTTTTCTCAATCAATTTATTCAGACCAACCATCAAATCTCCTTCGCTAAATTTCTCTTCTTCCAATTCCGTTGCAAATTTTTCTTTAACTTTATCTTCAAGTGCGTGAATTGTACTTTTTATCTCCTTTTTCTTAACACCCTTAATTGTATTAAGCATATCCTCCGTAACAAAAGCAGATAACGCCTCGATTGCTTCCGGACTTGGTGCATTTATTGTTACCTCAATTTTTTCATCCTTTTTATACTTTTCTGCAAATCTCTTTTGAAGAGCGCATAAATCTTTAATATATTTATGTGCAAACCCAAGAGCTTTAACTATAGTTTCATTATCAACTTCTTTTGCTCCGGCCTCCACCATCGTTATTGCATCCTGCGTTCCGGCAACAACCAAATCCAAATCTCCCTCCTTTACTTGATCGTAAGTGGGATTTAGAATTAATTCACCCTCAATAAGTCCGATTTTTACACCTGCAACCGGTCCTTCAAAAGGCATTCCGCTAATCATAAGAGCACAAGACGCAGCCGTAATTGCCAGTGGTCCCGGAGTTACTTCCGAATCAGTAGACATTACTGTACAAACAACCTGAGTATCATTTGTTATTCCCTTTGGAAATAAAGGACGAATAGGACGATCGATCAAACGACTGTTTAAAATGGCGTTTTCACTTGGACGCCCACCTCTTTTGATAAATCGACTTCCGCTAATTTTTCCGGCAGCATAAAACTTTTCAACATATTCACACTGAAGAGGGAAAAAATCTGTCCCTTCACGAGCAGAGCCCATTGTGGCAGCCACTAAAATTCTGGTATCTCCAAGAGATACCATTGCCGACCCACTAGCCTGTGTAGCTAATTCCCCTGTTTCGATTGAGAACTGTCTTCCAGCCAAGTCAATCGAGAATTCCGGTGATTCCATAATCAATAAGAGTTATTAAAATAATTTACTCTTAAATAATGAGATCTTTTTTAAAACTTAAGGAACAAGTCTCAAAGTTGCAAGAATCTGCAATTCTGGAACCTGCACCTAAGTTTAATTAAATCCCTCAAAAAGAGCATATAAATGAATTATTTCCTTAATTTCAACTTCGTAATAAGACCTTCATAACTATCTTTATCATTCAATCTCATGTAATTCAACAATTTTCTTCTTTTTCCAACCATCATTAAAAGACCTCTTCTTGAGTGGTTATCTTTTGGATGAACCGTTAGGTGATCCTGCACCTCCTGAATTCGCTCGGTTAAAATAGCTACCTGCACTTCCGGAGATCCGGTATCTTTTTCATGCTTGGAAAACTTTGAAATTACTTTCTTTTTTTGAGCGCGTTTCATATCGTGCCGTTAAATAATAGGAGACTATCCTCTTGCAAGTCTTATAGGCTTTGTAAGGAGACAGACATAAATTTAATGAAAAATTTCTAAAATTTTTCATCTAGTGAAATCTAACAGATTCTAGCTATTTTGGCAACACATTTTTAAAACTTGGGCATATTAAGGAGAGGCATTACCGAGTTAGGTAAAATCCCCCAAGAGATGTTCGGACCAATTTTGTTAACAAACTCAAGCTGAATAACTTCGGGATTATCCCTAAGAGCATCACCTTTAAGTTTAATCGCCTCAGCTTCTCCTTCCGCTTCTATAATTTTCTTTTCCTTTAACTCGCTTGCTTGCTCTTTTTGATACTCCGAAATCTTAATTTTCTGTCTTGCAACTTCTTTTTCTTCGATTGCGGCAGCAAAATCGTTTGAATAAGTAACATTTCTTAAAACCACTTCTTCAAGTTCTATATTATGTTTACTATAAGCCACCTTAAGAGCTTTACTCATATCATCAACTATCTGAGAACGTTTTTCTGAAACAAGATCAAGCGCATTATAATTTGCCACAACCGCTCTAATAACTTCACGCGCCCTGGGTCTAATGATTTTCGCATAATAATCCATTTTCGTTCCAAGCTCTCTTTTTATATCATCGGCCTGTGCTTTATCTATATGAAAGAGAATAGTAGCATCCACCCAAACAACTTGTCCGTCTTTAGATCTACTTTCAATACTGTCATCATCTGTTTTATAACCTTCTCCTTTAGCAATACTCATTGTATATTCCTGAGTTCTTGCATCCATAACTGTTACCTGTTGCCAAAAAGGAATTTTCAAATGGAGACCTTCATCAAGTTCATCTTCCAAAACGCCTTGCCCTTGATCGAAAACAACTCCAACATGTCCGGGAGGCACGGAGACAAAACCATCCAAGATAATGAAAAGAATTATTACAATAGCTACAATAATAATACTAAACTTAACCTTCTCAGCCAGGAATTGTTGCTTAAGTTCAACTACGGTTGCCATAGTTTTATATGGTTAACTAATTGTGAATAAGGTTATACAAGAGCTTTATCAAGTCTGGCTTTAATTCCTTCTTTACCTTGAAAGCCAATCATTCTATCAACTTCTTGTCCGTCTTTAAAGATAATCATTGTCGGGATACTTTGAACTCCATATTGTCCGGCAACATGAGGAGCTTGATCAACATCAAGACGTGCAATTTTCGCCTTTCCTTCATATTCAGTTGTAAGTTCTTCAACAATCGGAGCAAGCATTTTACAAGGCCCACACCAAACTGCAAAAAAATCTACAAATGTAACTCCTGTTGCAATCTCATCATTAAAATTAGCATCTGTTAACTCTGTTTCAGCCATGGTAATAAAATGTTAAATATAAAACGTGAGCATATTTTACACTACAAAATATATAGTGTATAGAGAAATTTAAGTTGTTTCTAAGTTATAACTTCCGGAAGCTTTGCTTTCTCCATGATATCATTCATTCTTTTATCCCAATCGACTTCATTAAACGGCGTTAATCTACCGACATACGATCTTCTTAAAAGCCTTAAGTAAGGTAATTTTCTAAGCGCAAACCTGTATATACTCCGCCTAAGCTCTCTTTTGTCTTTATAAAACGGGGTTGTTACAAATTTAAGTTTTAATAGTGCTTGATTTATTTCGAGTAATTTCTCCCCGATTTTTTCTTGCGGATTACCTTTTTCCATAATTATCTTAAACAAATAAGCCCCTTTATATCCACCCGTAGTTATCTCGGCAACAACAAGATTTTTATCCGGCATTCCCATAAAATACCATGTGGAATAAGGATGTTCTTGCCCTTTTGGCTGATGTTTAGGCGGTTCCGGACTAATTCCAAAATAAACTTCATCCAAATCGGCCATTTTAGAAAAATATTCAAAATGTCTTTTTGAGAGATCGTCGTGTAAAACAATATCTTTAACACTATCCAACAATTTCTCATCGATTTTTTTCAGCTTTTTAACGCTAACTCCTTTTCCCCTTTTCATTTCATACGCAAATTTAATAAGAACCGATGAATCAAACTCAAGAAGAATAGTTTTAAACGCATCAACAGTATGCTGGTACATTTGCTGTTGAAGCATCTGCAATTTTTCGGTGAATTCCTCAAAAATACTCCCAAGTTTTTTAAAATGAATTATAAATCCTTGATCCAAGAAAAGATGTATTTCGTAAAATTCATCGTCTATATCTACACGTTTAAGAAAATTTAGCGAAACACTAAAAGCATCTCTTATATCCGGGACTATAACAATACTGTTCTCAAAAAGCCGGAACCAAGCATGCCCCTTGCTTAAACTCTTCTCATATTTGCTAAAAATCTCAAAATCACCCTCATATTCAGTAATAAACTCACCATCAACCATAAAAAGAGCCTTAAGCAGAAATTCGTTTCTGGACTTTACGAAATCTCTTAAGAAATCATTAAAAAGATTCCCCATGTTGGATAAAACAAATTTTTCTTTTGAAACTGTGGTAAAAGCAACAATTTCATCTCTTGTCCTCCATTCTTTGATATCAGCGAACCTGATCATCTCTCCAATGTCACCTGCGCCTTTACCTTTAAGTTGAAATCCGTCTTTACTAATAACAATCTCTCCCTCTTTCTCAAGAAGAACCTTTTGGAATTGATCAAGCTTTTTGTATTTCAAATTGTAAATCATACTTGCCGACAGCAATGTGTAGCTTTAGGGGATGTACCTTGTTGGAAATATTAAGCATTTCAAATGCATTTATCAGTGTAATGTACTATTTAAAGAACTGTCAACTTATTTCTTGCCTTATACGATTGAAAAAATAGCTATTTTTTGCTAAAATAAAAGGATAAAGAATAAAAACAAACAAATTGAATTTTCGTTATAAAACAATCACGATATTTATTATTTTAGTAGCTGCAACCGTTTGGTTTCCTCAAGCTCAAGCAGAATCTTCACATAATTATAATTTTATAAGTCGCGCCCAATGGGGAGCAGATGAGAGTTTAAGGCTTTATAATAAGTATAACCCAGAGCCAAAAATTATCAAACTTGCACCTGAGTTCTATACCAAGTACGCAAAAGAATTAAAACTGAAAAAAATCATTTCAAGAAACAAAGACGGAGAGAAATTAACATGGCCTCTTGAATATCCGGAAAAAGTCTCAAAGATCTTCATTCATCATACCGGATCGTCAAAAGGGCTTAATAATCCTGCAAAACTTGTAAGAGATATCTATCATTCTCACGCAATAATAAGAGGTTGGGGTGATATAGGCTACAATTATTTAATCGACCATGAAGGAAATGTATATGAAGGAAGATACGGAGGAGAAAGTGTTGTTGGCGCACATGCAGGTCCAAAAGGCAACAAAGGTTCAATCGGAATAGCTTTGCTTGGAAACTACAATGAAGACAATGTCTCGGAAAAAGCTAAACAAGCTTTAATAGCTCTTCTATCAGAAAAAACGAAACTCTATGCAATAAATCCCGATGGGTTTAGTTATTTTAGAGGAGAATATCTCCCAAATATTATGGGACATAAATCAGTAATGCATACCTCTTGTCCGGGAAAAAATCTTGCCAACTTACTCCCCGAGATAAGAAAATCCGTAGCAAATTTAAATAAAATGACATTAAAAGATTTTTCGTTTGAATATATTCCTGTTCTTAAGAGAATAACCATGCCAGCGGACAGAGAAATGCAATACATCGTTAAACTAATGAACACAGGTAAAAAAACATGGGACAAAAAAACAAAAATCATAGTACTAAACGATTCCGAAATTAGAAAATCCTTTATTATTGGTGCTTTCAAGCTTAACGAAAACAAAGTTGCACCCGGAGAAATAGGGACTTTTAAACTTGTAATTAAAAGCAAACTTCATGGAGGATCTTATAAAATCGAATTACGACCTGTGTTTAACGGAAATCACATATCAAGCAACACTGTGTCCATTCCGGTAAACATTAGAGATCCGCATTTTGACTATAAAATCTTGGGAATATCAAGCCCAAAGAAATTGCTATCCGCAAATGAACCTTTGATGGCAATGGTAACATTAAAAAATACAGGCGATACCAAATGGCGAAACTACGGGACAAATAGAATATCACTCGGTTCCGCCAATCCAACAGATAGAAAAAGCTCATTTACAAAATCTACAAGAATGGGCTTTTTAAAAGAACATATTGTTAATCCAACCCAGATTGGACATTTTATTTTTTATTTAAAAGCTCCGTCAAAAACTGGGGACTATAGTGAATATTTTGCTCCGGTTATAGAAAGCGTTACATGGCTTGATGGCAAAAATATGAAATTTGATTTCAATGTTATATAAAAATTTAAATAACCTAAAACTCCCATGGACTGGAAACCAATCCCAACAGAAGCACCCGCAAAATCAAGGAAGAAAGGAACTCATATAAGTGCGAAGTTTAAAAAACACACAATTTCAAAGAAGTCCATTCCAAGCATTTCTTACAGACTTTTCCAAAGTGTAAGTCTTAGACTTCTTGATTATGTAAAAAAAGAAAAAAAATATTCACTTCAAGAGGTTTCAGATCTTATTATGGATATGCAAAGAACAATCGTGAATTTACAAAAGAAACGAATAGTACTTTTTGAGAAAGAAAAACAAAAACAACACAGAAAAAGACCAAAAAGAATGTTTAGAGTAAAAAAAATCAGATAATCAAAATATTTCTACATCCAACGTTTAGACCTAAAGAAAATAAGCATCAACACAACAACTCCAACAAGACCGGCAGATATAATAACTGTAGCAAGCGGATGATTCGCAACCGGAAGACCTTGAACGTTCATTCCGTAAAACCCTGTAATAAAAGTTAACGGAAGCATTATTACCGAAAATATTGTAAGTATTTTAATTACATTATTCGTATTATGCGAAAGAATAGATTCGTTTGTATCATTAAGAGTATTAATGATTTCGCTTAAAGTTTCCAAGTTATTATAAATTTTCTCAACTTTATCAACAACATCATCAAAATAAATATCAAGCTCTCCGGAAAGAAACTTTTTATTCTTATGCTCAAGCTGAGGAACAATAATCCTCTGAGGAATAATTATTCGTCTAAATGAAATAATATCTTTTTTTAAATAAAGAATATCTTTAAGCATATCTTTTGGGTTTTCCATCTCAAAAACAATACTTTCTATATCGTTAATTTCTTCGGAAATAGAATCCAACAAAGGGAAACAAGCTCCAAACATATCATTAATAATATAATAAAGAAGATACCCGGATCCGGCCCCCATATATTTTTCTCTTAATTTCTTACTCCTTTTCACTTTATTAAAAAGATTGCTTAAAACCTTATTCCCCGGACTTAAACTTATTACATAAGAACCACCGACAAAGATATCAAGCTCGTCGGTTTGAATTGAATCTGTAACCTTATCATAATAAGGGAAATGCAATACGATAAAAATATATCTATCGTATTCATCTATTTTCGGCCTCTGTATTTTAGAAAGACAATCCTCAAGATCAAGATGATGAAATTTATATTTCTTACTTAAAAATTCCGTAGTTTTCTTTGTTGGCTTGACTATATTATGCCAAGTCAAAGTATCTTGCTTAATTGTATTAATTGTATCAGGCATCAACAAGCTTTAAGTTCAAATAACTTTTTGTAAGACCGTTAATACTATACTGTGCTTGAAATGTTGATGTCAAAATAAAACTAATCTATAGTGACCTTAAGCTACCTCAACAACAATCATGAATTATAAAACAAGAATTTACGAAGCTTGGCAATTTACACAAAGTAATAAGGAAATAATACGTTGGTATGCTTTTTTGCCTGCACTTCTCTCAACAATTGTTGGAATCGGATATGTTACATATCAAATTCTGGCCTTTAAGTCGTCGGAGCTTTTTGATGATGCTCCTCGGAGCTTTGCCTATACACTTGTAACAACAATCCTAGATTTTATACATAATAATTTTGAGCTTACAATTCCAATAATTGTAACGGGATTAGTACTTGTTCTGCTATATTTTTTATTACCTGTTCTTCTTGATGCATCGATGATTCAAGTAATCGCAAGAAGAAGACACAATCAAAAAGTGTCACTCCCGGAAGGCATTAAATACGGGTTACTCAGATTTCTCCCGTTTTTTGAATATTTTCTGCTCATGGGAACATTCAGTTTTATATCAATTTCAGCAGAAGCCGCTTTTATACTAAGGAATCTCGGTCCGGAAGTATTCAAAACATTATTACCGATAATTGGAATTATATTATTTGTTGCATTTATACTTCATATACTTTTTACGTTCGCTCAATATTATATAATTATTGACGAAACAGGAGTTATGGATGGGATAGTAAAAAGTTGCACCCTTGTGATTTTAAATATTCAACAAACATTCATGTTAGTGATTTTAATGCTTATTATAGCCGTAAGAATCCTAATTCAAATTGTGCTTGTTATAATAGTGCCGGCAATTATAATTGTTGGACTTGGATATTATGCTTCTGTGTCGCTTCCGGAGTATGGTCTGATTATTTTGGGCGGATTAAGTGTAGTTTTCTTACTCTTTGCCGCTTATTTAGCCGCGGTTGTACATGTTTTTTCAGTTGCCGTGTGGACATATACCTTCCTTGATTTCACTTCGGAAAAAATTGTTCATGCAAGAGATACTCAAGCATAGGAATTAAGAACTATATATTGTACTGTATAATATATTGCATCATCCTGCTTCCATTTTTGCCTATTTTATGTTATAATAATACTGTTATTATTTAATAATTATGTATGACCTCCGAACTTTTAAAACTTCTAAAACATATTCCGATTTTAAACGATGTGGATGAAGATGAACTCTCGGATATCGTTAAAAACACCAAGTTGGAACATTTTAAGCAAGGTAATTATATTATTCGCGAAGGAGAACTCGGAGAAACTTTTTATATTATCAAATCAGGAAAAGTTGAGGTTCTGCACAAAAATAAAGATGGGGAAGATGAAACGATAGCTGCACTTTATCCGGATAATTTTTTTGGAGAAATGGCCTTGTTAAGCAATAAACCACGCAATGCATCAATAAGATGTCTCGAGGATTGTGATGTCTATATATTCAATAGAAACGACTTTTTTAATTTTTTATATCTTTAAAACCTTTGCATATTATGAGTAATGAAAACCCCGTGTTTCATATATTGGAGAAAGTCCCTTTGTTTAAAGATTTAAATGAAGATTCCGCAAATTTGATTGCAAATAAAATCACACTTCAATATTATCCTGCAAATAAAC
This sequence comes from bacterium, assembly GCA_021158225.1. Lineage (GTDB taxonomy): Bacteria > Patescibacteriota > Gracilibacteria > UBA1369 > PNNO01 > PNNO01. Next base: position 47,234 of record JAGGUZ010000026.1, read on the forward strand.
TTATTTTCTCGCAAGGAGAAAATGGAGATGCGATGTATATCATAAAAAAAGGGGAGGTTAGAATTTTTCAGGGACCAAAAGATGATCCCGATGAACAGCTCCCTATAGCCACTTTGCAAGATAATTCGTTTTTTGGAGAGATGGCTCTTGTATCAGAGAACTCGCGGAACGCAAGCGCTATTACTCTGGAAGAAAGTGAAATTTTTATCCTAAAAAAAGAAGATTTTTATAGTCTTATCAACAACAACCCTTCTCTTGCTGAACAAATAAGCTCGGAATTCATACACAGAATTCGAGAAAATATGAGAAATAAAAGTTTTTCCCAGAATAACTAAAGAATATTCGATATATGCCAACGACTTATCTCATCATAGCCCATCTTTTAACCGATTTCACGCTCCAATCAAATCGTCTTGTTGCATGGAAAACAAAACAATTTAGAGGTGTAATAGTGCATGTATGTATTTTTACTGCAATCGCACTTATTATTCTATTCCCGTACTTAATTTATTGGCAGACATGGACTGTTATAGGAGCTATTTCCGTTTTTCATCTTATTGTGGATCAAACAAAGATTAATATTGCTCTTAGATATGATAAATACGCGTTTCCGTTTATAGCCGATCAGGCTCTGCATTTTCTAAGCCTTATAGTTGGTGGATATTATTTGAGCAATCTTCCTCTTAACCTTCCAAATAAATTTTTCTTTACAGATGTTTATACGAACAAAGCTTTAATATCAGTTGTACTTACCCTTATTTTTGTCGGATATATAATCAAAATTTTGTTTTTTCAAAAAGATAGATCACTCAAAATGAATACAAGCAAAATAATCTCCTTTACAATAGTATATATTTTCTATGTCGGTGTCGCACTGTTTTAAATGGGGGCAGGAGCAAAAATTAAACCGGAGGATGTGTCTCTTGAAGCCCGTTCATACGGAATATATGACATATTAACGCCTTCCGATGTAATAAATATTGCAACAATTCTTTTTAGAGTAAGTCCCGGATACCTTTCTTTGAAATTTCTCCAACAATATCCGCAATAATCGTCCCCAATTGTTTTAGTCTCCACCCCTCCATACCGATTAAATGTTAAATTTATAAAAACATTCGCTTTTCATATATAAGGAGACTAATGCTAGTTCGCATTTTAATGTTTTGTCAAGTTTGAAAAGATTTTTTGTTTTTCGTTATAGTTAATATGCGTTTTTTCTACAGCTTTTTTAAAGATTTCAATTGATTTATCGTAGCGCCGGCGGTTAACAGAATATGGCGTCGCATCTTTTCCACCATAGGCAAAGCTATAACGAGCCGGATCTTTGTAGGACGCCGGCGCGCCGTAGATAACCTCGGAGACAAGGGCGAAAGCTCTAATTGTTTTTGGTCCAACGCCCTTTATGGAAAGCAACTCCTCG
>JAGGUZ010000030.1 GCA_021158225.1 bacterium
ACTCGTTGCCATGCTCTAACCATTATAGGTTTTAATCTTCTTTGAACTTTTTCAACATCCCAATAATACTGAGCTTCATTCTGAACAAGTTCAAAATAACTAACGGTAACACCACCTGCATTTGCAAGAATATCCGGAACAATCATTGCTCCCTTATCATTCAAAATCTTATCGGCTTCCGGAGTTACAGGTCCGTTTGCAAGCTCAATAATAATCTTAGCCTTAACATTGTTTGCATTATCTTTGTGTACCTGATTCTCAAAAGCGGCAAGAACCAAAATATCACAATCTTTTTCTATCAGCTCTTCATTTGTACATTTCTCGCAAGCAGATCCGGCACTTGAACATTCCACAACAGAACCTTTTTCCTTCTTACAAGAAATCATCTGCGTAGGATCAATGCCATCCTTACAATACATTCCTCCATGAGAATCTGACACACCACAAACTTTGTATCCTTTTTCATGTAACAAACGAGCCATATGAGATCCGGCATTCCCGAATCCCTGAACTATAACTCTTGTTTCCTCGGGCTTGATTCCCTTTTCAACAGCAATTTCATCGAGAACATAAATTCCACCCTGTGAAGTTGCCGTATCCCTACCGGCAGATCCGCCACATTCTATTGGCTTACCCGTTACAACACCTTTTTTGTTTAAATTTCCAAGCTTCATATATTCGTCAACTATCCATGCCATAATTTGCCCGTTTGTATTTACATCCGGAGCAGGAACATCTTTGTTAGGCCCGATAAAAGCCTGAATTCTGTCGACATATCTTCTCGTTAATTGTTCAAGTTCCCTTTTCGAAAGCTTCTTCGGATCAACAATGATTCCCCCCTTTGATCCTCCAAGCGGGATACCGACAACACTACATTTCATTGTCATCCACGCTGCAAGTGCTTTAACTTCACCCATATCAACTTGCTCATGATACCTAATACCTCCTTTAAAAGGACCAGCAAGATCATTATGTTGAACACGAAAACCTTCAAATACTTTTATCTCACCCGAATCCATTTGTACCGGCATACTAACCTGAAGCACCCTTTTAGGATGGCTAAGGATAGTGATAATATCCTTGTCGAGGTTCATAATCTCAGCAGCCTCGTTGATCTGCTTCAGCGTGTTCTCAAAAAGTGACATAAGCTTTGAATGTTAAAATATTTAGCACATGTATGCTAGCACTTTTTTTTTGTGGTGCAAGTTTTTTGACATGCATTTTCTTATAAAAAGGTTGAAATAAATTGGTGAAAATTCTGCAGAGGACTAACGATTTGCAGAAAGCTTATCCCAAGGATGAATGCGGCCGTATGTCCGGCAAAAGCCGAAAAAATCGGGATCGTCAAATTATCATCCAACTTATGTGTAACAAACTCAACTATGCTTGCAGTTAACGCCATAGTAATTCCGACAATCGGGAATCCCCACAAAAAAATTATTACAACAATAATATTTGCAATTAATCCCGCCGTAAAACCCTCCCACGACTTGCCGTTTCTAATTCTTCTTTTTCCGTATCTAATACCGACAATGGCCGACACAAGATCTCCAAAGATTGTTAACATAAGAGATGTAAGCGCAATTTCGAAATCAAACACGGCAAAAACAATTATAGTTGCAAGAATCATATAAAACATTCCTGTGGCATTTTGCCTTTCAGACTTTCGCATAATGCCAAACGGATCCGGAAATTCAACCTTCCATTCAAGCCTTAACATTTCAAATTCCAATATAAACATCAGCAAAATAACAAGACTGAATATAGCCACTCTTTCCGAGAATTCATAGCGTAAAACAACGTACCCAAGAATCACCGGGATTTGATACAAGTGAAACAGTTTTCTTAATATCTCGCGAGCAATTTTCTTTTTCATCAGAAACGAATGTTAATAAGTCTCTATACAAGCCTTGAGAGCAAGCCGACTGGAAGCAAAACAAACTCATTATCAGATAAAGTAGGCCTATTTCCAAATTTGATACCATTTTTTCTTTGGCTGAGCCAAAAGTTTAACCTGATTCTCGAGAACAACAACTCTATCCTGAAATGTTTTTATTAATCTAAAGAAATTTTCTTTATCTTTTTCATTTTGTTCAATTAAATTTTGAACTGTTTCTTTAAAAATTCCTAAATCATCACGAGTAAGATATTGTTTTGCAATTTTTTTTGCGTTTTTGGAAATTTTCGCACCTGACTTTTTTTTCTCCGCAACAACTTCATCGTTCGCTTTTTCCAAGCCATAGGTTTTAATAAGACTGTCTTTATCTAGCATGTAATTGTATCCCTGAGGAGTTTTCTTTTTCCTTGACTTGATTTTCTTAGACCGAATAGCGCGACGGATTGTTTGTACAGATTTCTTTGTAAGATCTGCAGACTCTTGGATAGTCAAAAATATTTGCGCCATAATAAAAAGCTCGTTAGGAATAAAGTACGTATTTATGCGGGAATCCCATTATAGCAAAATATCTTGGGTAATCAAGATAAAAAACTATTTTTGCAACACATTAAAACTTTTAACCAATCCAAAATACAAAACCACAGCTCCAATTGTTTGTACTATATGCGCCAGTCCGTTGTGATCAAAAGTCCAAATAAAATTTAATTCCCCTTTTACAATGGCCTGAACGCCACCGGAAACAATAATCAATAATATTCCAATACAAATAACTAACCACGAAAATTGCTTGCTCTTAATATACTTATAAAGATGTATGCCAAATACAGCAGTTAATATCGCAACAGCGTAAACAACAAAGACTATAAAACTTTTCGAAACAAAAATCGTAAATAGAAAAAATAGTATCCCAAGCCCCATAGCAACAAAAAACAAAATAAAATTAATAGGCAAAGATGCAAGCAGTATAAATGCCATTCCAATTCCAAGCGAAAAATAAATAACATACCAAAGCATGTCTTTAGTAAATTGACTAACGATGACTCCATGAGCAATAGCACCTGCCAATGCAGCTACACCAAGAAATACATAAAACCATTTCCAATAATTTATTCTTACTCCGGATTTTTTAATTAAAAGTATAGCAAGTAATAAAGATATTATTCCCGAAATCAAATCAGTTGAAGCAATAGTCTGCTCAGTTGCTATTTGTACGAAATTCATAATTAGCTTTGTTTAATGAGATACCAAGTATATATCTATGAGGCGTTAGAAAACTTTTTAATCTTATCACAAATTAAAAAATGACTTATAAATTTAAGTCATTTTGAATGGCGGGATGGACGAGACTCGAACTCGCGACCTCCTGCGTGACAGGCAGGCGTTCTAACCAGCTGAACTACCACCCCTTACTAATTGTTAATTGAAGCAAGCTTGTAAAAGCACGAGTAAACATAATATACTTCAGTTCGAAACTCAAGTAAATTTATCGCACTTAAATAAGATCCTTATGAAAATAGGAATAGACTGTAGGATTTACTCAAGTAAATTTACAGGAATTGGAAGATATGTATACGAACTTATACATAGAATTGCCAAGCTAGATAAAATAAACACCTATGTCCTTTTTTTTAATAATCCAGAATTTATAAAAGAAAACGACCTCCCTGAAAATTTCAAAAAGATACTTATTGATGCCCCAATTTATTCGCTTAAAGAACAAACTGTGTTTCTAAAAACACTTAATAAAGAGAAACTTGATTTAATGCACTTTACTCATTTTAACGCTCCGATTTTTTATAACAAACCATCGATAGTAACTATCCACGACTTAACTCTCTCGTTTTATCCCGGCAAAAAAAATCGGTCTTTACTAAAACGAATCGGATATAATTTAACTTTAAAAACAGTTGTCAAAAAAGCAAAAAAAGTCATCACAATATCACAAAATAGCAAACAAGATTTGATTAAAATACTTAAAACTCCCGAAGAAAAAATAAAAGTTATATATCAAGGTGTTGGAGAAGAATTTAAAGTAATTAATGATCAAACCAGAATAGACAAGACTCTTTTAAAATATAATTTAAAAAATCCGTTCCTTCTTTATACCGGCGTTTGGAGATCCCATAAAAATGTTCCGCGTCTTATAGAGGCCTTTCATAAAATAAGGACAAACTTTAAAGTCCAAAATCTTAAACTTGCTATCACCGGGAAAGAGGATCCTTTCTATCCTGAAATAACAAACACCGCTAACACTTTGAACGAAAAAGAAAATATAATATTTACCGGACTTGTAAACGAAGATGAACTCATCGACTTATATAATGCGGCTGACATTTATGTATTCCCATCACTCTACGAAGGTTTTGGTCTACCACCTTTAGAAGCAATGGCATGTAAAACTCCTGTCGCTGTATCACAAGTTTCGTCAATTCCGGAAATATGCGGAAAAGGAAACAGCGTTTTTTTTAATCCTGAAAGCGCCGACGATATAGCTCAAAGAGTATATGCTTTATACAAAAATAAAAATCTTCAAGCTCAACTGATTAAAAATGGGGAAGAAAGAGTTAAACAATTCACATGGAGATCCATGGCCGAAAATACTTTTAATGTATATAAATCATGTTTAAGCAACTAAAAGATTTACTCCCGCGAACAATTAACAAACAAGGTTACTTTAAAGAGTTTGAAGCAATCGGCGTAATTAACGAATACAAAAAATGGTGTATAGAGAACTTTGGCGAAGACGGACTTAAAAATTTAAAACCACGCTATTATAAAAATAATATGCTTTATATAAGTGCAAGCGGTGCAATGTGGGCGCAACAATTATCAATAAAACAAAGTAATTGTATTGAATATGTAAACAAAAATATCGCAAAACCTCTCATAAAAAAATTGTCCATAACAATCGTAAATAATGCCGATTAATTGGCTTGACAAGCAAAACAAGTCCGCTAAACTAAAAGCGCCTTACATTTAGGGACATATTTTTTGTATTTTATAAACTAAAAAACGTTGTTAAAGATTAGATTATCTCGCACAGGAAGAAAAAATTACCCTTCATATCGTATAGTTGTTGCGGAACACAGTGCTCCGATTAAAGGAAAATTTTTGGAAGTTTTGGGTCATTATATCCCAAATCGTGATCCGAAAGTTCTTGAATATAATGAGAAAAAAATTCGAGAATGGATATCAAAAGGTGCAAAACCAAGCGATACCGTTGCTTCTTTATTGAAACATGCAGGCGTAAGCGGAATGGAAGATTATATTGATCAACGCAACAAAAAACGGAAGAAGAAGAAAGAGGTAGAAGAAACTCCGGTCGCTACTCCAACAACTTCGGCACCTGCGGAGGTTGCAAAAGAAGAGAAACCCGCGGAAACCACTAAAGAGAACCCGGTTGAGCCAACTAAAGAAGAGCCTAAAGAAGAAAAGCTTAATGAAAAACCAGATGAGGAGCCTAAAAAAGAAGAATCTTAAATTATATGCTTTTTCTCTTTAAAACCATTGTTTCCTAATCTCTAAAAACCATGAATCCAAACGAAGAAAATTCCGATGGTCCCGACAAAGATTTCGTTGAATATGTTGTTAAACTTATTGTCGATAACCCCGACGATGTAAAAGTTTCTCGTGCCGTAGACGAAATGGGCGTTTTGATTACCCTTCAAGTTTCCAAAGAAGATATGGGTAAAATTATCGGTAAAAACGGACAAACCGCCAAATCTCTACGTATACTTCTTAGGGTTATCGGTTCAAAAAATAATGCGCGTGTCAATTTACGCATCGTTGAACCAGAAGGTCAAGAAGTGACTGCCGAGATCTAAGAAACAACAGATATATCTCATCTAATAAAATATAAATATGAATCAATCCGGCTCTATTGTTGATGCAGCTCAACGTTACGATATTATAGAAATTATTAATAAAGGCCTTGCTTATGCGATTATTATTGCCGGACTTTTATCGGTTGTTTTTATTTTTATCGGAGGTATTTCGTTTATTCTTTCGGGAGGCCAAGAGGAAAAAATTAAACAAGCTGTCAGCACTATTCGTTATGCAATTATCGGGCTTATAGTAACTGTTTTAGCTGTTGTTATTGTAGCTACTGTAGGAAAAGCACTCGGTCTTGATATTATCAGATACATCAACTTCAGTGATATTATCCAAACCGTCACAACTATCGGAAGTACCGGAGGTGAAAATTCTCTTGATTAAAATTTTGTTAAGCACGAGACTTCTTGCAACTTCGCACTATAAATTTCCAATCGTAAGGAAACTTATATGTTTCGCACGCACGAACAATTGCTGTAAAAATTTCCCAGTAATTTAACGAGTCATAAACAAAACCGTTTCCGGTTTCCGTGTTTGGATTGTAATCCACAATCACATCATTAAAATCCGAGACAACAGGAACAACTCCTTCTTCCCAAGCTTGATTCAAAATAGCCTTGTCCTCATCAAAAAGAACAATGATATTTGATTTTTCCAGGAGCTTTTCACTAATATCCCCTTTTAACAGTTTTATATTCAAATGAGAAAGTCCCTCTTCCAGAGTATCCAAAACTTCATTTTTAATGTTTTCACTTATATGCGCAGTAGCTAAGAACACTGTTGGAATCTTTACGCCCTTTTTTGAAATTATTTTCGAGGTTGAATGAAGTGCTTGATGCATAGTAGAATAATAAAGAAGTTTTATTTTTGTTTTCCTTTAATTATAGCAAAATTATTAAGTTTTTCCTACCACTTGCAATTGACAGCCTTGGTCAACGTGATTTAATAGACACATGCCAAAAAAAATTATAATTGTAGATGCAAATTCGCTAATCCATAGAGCTTTTCATGCCCTGCCACCTTTTAGATCTCCAAAAGGAGAGCTTGTTAATGCGGTTTACGGCTTTTACTCGATACTTTTAAATATAATCACAAAACTTAAACCGGAATATATCGCCGTTTCCTTTGATGTTTCAAAAAAAACATTCCGTCATAAAATTTTTAATGAATACAAAGCAAAAAGAGTAAAGGCTCCAGATGAACTTTACGAACAATTTGGTAGAATTAAAGAAATTCTTGGAATATTGGGTTTCCCGATTTTTGAGAAAGAGGGATATGAAGCCGATGATATTCTCGCAACAATATCCACAAAATTAAAAGCCGATAATGATATAAATACTTATATAATAACAAGTGATAAAGACGCTTTTCAGCTTATAGGGGACAAAACTTTTGTCGTAAGCCCAAGGAAAGGAGGTAACGACAATACCGTTTATACAAAAGACGAGGTTAAGAAAAAACTTGGAATAAGACCCGACCAAGTAATTGATTACAAAGCTTTAACAGGTGATCCTTCCGACAATATTCCGGGCGTACCAGGTATAGGAGACAAATCCGCGCAAAGACTTTTAAACGAATATGAAACGCTGGATGGGGTTTATCAACATCTTAATAAAATTTCCGGCTCACTCCGTAAGAAACTTGAGGAAAACAAAGAAAAAGCTTATTTCTGTCGTGATCTTGTTAAATTGGTCCATAACGTTCCGATAAATTTTGATTTACAAAAAGCAAAATTTGATATTCACGATTTTGAAAAAGCACTTCCAATATTTAACGAGCTTTCATTTAGATCACTCATTACAAGATTTAATAATATTTTGCCCAAAAAGACAGATAAATCTGTACAAGAAAGTCTTTTTTAGCCGGACACACGCAAACCCTGTATACATATTTTGATCAAAGCCCACAAATAAGCCGTTTTTAATAAAAAAACATTTGCATTTCAAAGAAGTTTCCTTTATATTCTTCCCAGGCTTATGCATAAGGTGCCTTTTTTATCTCTTTTCTTTTTGTAATGGCAAAATCACGAATTATTGCCAGTCTTGATATCGGAAGTTCCAAGATACGTACTATTGTTGGGACTCTGGAAGATAAATCGCAAGTACCAAATATTATTGGGGTAGGCGTTACTCCCTCTTCAGGACTGCGAAAGGGGTCTGTTATAGATGTTGAAGAAGCTATTAATGCTGTTTCCACATCACTTGAAGATGCTGAACGAATGGCTGGCGAACCAATTAATCATGTCTTTCTTGGTATTGGAGGAACCCATATAGAATCTTTTAATAGTAAAGGAGTTATTGCTGTTTCCCACGGCGGAAATGAAATTACAGAAGACGATATCGACAGAGTACTTGAAGCCGCTCAAGCAGTATCTATTCCAAGCAACAGAAGAATTCTTCGCATTATTCCAAAATCTTTTACCGTAGATGAACAAAAAGGAATTAAATATCCGGTTGGCATGACCGGTATTCGTTTGGAAGTTGAAGCACATATTGTAACCGGGCTTGTTCCGGCTATTAAAAATATTGAAAAATGTGTACTGCAAGCCGGAGTTGATATTGATGATATTATCCCGACTTCACTGGCCGCACCCGAAGCGGTTTTATCTAAAAGACAAAAAGAACTCGGTACGGTTGTTGTTGATATCGGAAGCGGAGGAACTTCGGTTTCCGTATTCGAGGAAGGAACCACCCTTCATACGGCAGTACTCCCAATAGGGGGGGAAAGTGTTACGAACGATATTGCAATCGGCCTTAGAACAGCAATAGATACAGCGGAAAAAATAAAAATTGAATACGGGAGTTGTATCCCCGAAGATATTAATGAACGCGAAACAATAGATCTTTCTTTAGTAAGCAAAATTGATTCGCATAAGGTTTCAAAAAAACATATGGCGGAAATTATTCAAGCTCGTTATCACGAAATTTTTGTACTTGCAAAAGATGAACTTGCAAAAATTCATAGAGATGGAATGCTCCCAGCCGGAGTTATTTTAACAGGAGCCGGAGTTAAGATGCCCGGAACCATTGATTTGGCAAGAGAAACCCTTAATTTGCCAGTTCAAATTGGGTTTCCTCAAAATTTCGAAGGCGTTGTTGATAAAATCGACGACCCGGCTTATGCTACGACAATTGGCCTTTTAATTTGGGGATCAAGATTGGAATCACGATCGTACGGATTTCGATTTAAAGGTTTTGGTCTTAAAAAAGGCTTTGGAAGCATTAAAGACTGGATAAAAAATCTACTACCTTAATATATTTTAAAAAATTTATTGACATTTTGTAAATTTTAATTAACAATAGACATCCAATTTAAATTATATACTTCTCCTTATGTCCTTGAACACCATAAACTATGGAAGATAAATCATCACTTAGAAATTTGTTCTCTGGGAAAGCCACGGGTGGTAGCCATCATGTGACTCCACGCATTCGCCCTCAAGAAGTTGTGCCAGAGATGTCACCAATAGCGTCAATTAAAGTAATTGGTGTTGGCGGTGGAGGAAGCAATGCAACCAATAGAATGATAAAAGCTAATGTGAAAGGAATTGACTTTATTGCGATAAACACTGACGCTCAAGCGCTTTATCATTCAGAAGCTCCTACAAAAATTAACATCGGAAAAGCAACTACAAAAGGACTTGGAGCCGGAAGTAACCCGGATATAGGAAGACAATCCGCAGAAGAAAGTGCAGATGAAATTAGAGAAGCGATCAATGGCTCAGATATGGTGTTTATTACCGGAGGTATGGGTGGGGGGACAGGTACAGGAGCAGCTCCTATTATAGCGGAAATAGCTAAAGAACAAGGGATCTTAACAGTAGGTGTTGTTACCAAGCCGTTTGCTTTTGAAGGACACAGAAGGAAAACTCAAGCCGAAGAAGGATTAGAGAATCTACGAACTAAAGTTGATACTTTAATCACTATCCCAAACGATCGAATCCTATCTGTAATCGATAAAAAGACTCCAATTACCGATGCGTTTACGGTTGTAGACGATGTATTAAGACAAGGGGTGCAAGGTATCGCCGATCTTATTACCGTACACGGAATGATTAATGTGGATTTCGCGGACGTACGAACCGTTATGGAAAATGCAGGAAGCGCGTTAATGGGAATCGGATACGGAACAGGCGAAAACAGAGCGATTGAAGCAGCAAAAGCAGCAATCGAGAGTCCACTACTCGAATTATCAATAGACGGCGCTAAAGGCGTGTTATTCAACATTACCGGCGGAAACGACCTATCGATGTACGAAGTTGATGAAGCGGCACGAATTATCACCGAAGCTTCAGATGCCGAAGCAAATATTATATTTGGTGCGGTAATTAACGATTCTTATACCGGAGAAGTTAAAATCACGGTTGTAGCAGCAGGCTTTGATGCTGTTCCAAGAGATACTGCTTCGTTTAGATCACATTCATCTCTAAACAGCTTATCATCAACACCAAATATGCCATCAACAGCAACACCGGTTATGAAAAACGCTGAAGACGAACTTGATATCCC
>JAGGUZ010000006.1 GCA_021158225.1 bacterium
GGTCTTGTTAAATTTTCACGCGGAGCACTTGTCAAAATGAAAGGTCTATCAAAATTTACATCTCCCAAAAAATTGTTGTCTGGAGAAGAAAATGTAAATCCATCTACTTTCCTTAAATATTTCGGAGAAAAAGTTGGAGAAGAAGTTGGAGAAGAGATGGTTGAAAATACAGCCGGAAAAATTAATCCCGTACTTGAATTTTTGGTATCAGTTGCAAATTCAGCAGACGGCGTTGACGCAAAATTAAGTATGCATGGAATAAAAGGAGCAAATATAGGAGTTACAACCGAAGGGCGCAGTATGGTTTATACAACAAAAACTCCACAAAAATTTGTAGCCAATTTAAAAACTGAATTAGATGTAAAACCCGGAGTGGAGTACAAAGCCACAATCAATTCAGACAACAGCGTAACTTTGGATATTTTATCAATGGATATAGACCCTGCTACAGGTGCAAAGAAACAGAGGATATCAACAACAATCAAAATACATCCGGCACAACTTTCAACAAATATATCATCAGATGTTGAAATAACAAGAATCCAGGGGTTACAGGCAACAAAAGGAAAACCCGGAGAATACACTTTCACAGACTCCGAACATTCAATGTCTGTTTTTGCCAATCTGTACTCTCGAGGATTTAATATAACAAAACAAAGCGATAACAGCTTTAAAGTATCCAAAGGAGATACCGTGTTTACATTAAAAGCCTCGGACAGTGTTATTGGAACAAACAGAGCAAAATTGGCAACCTGGATTACGAACCCAGCCTTTAAAAAATTCCTGGAGCTTAATGGGAATTACAGAAAATTATTAAAGAAATATCCCAAACTGGCAAAACTTTTTCCAAAAGATTTGTTGAAGCTAAAAGTAATTCCAGTGCCAGTGATGGCATTGGCATGCGGATTACCAATGAATCTTAAATCTATACAAGAACTTGCATTGGGAACTCCAAAAACAAGTGCGCAACTCGGTTCACTGGTTACGGAATCCAACTTGGTTAATTCAAGTACTACAGAGCAAACATTAGATCTCATAGGAATAAAAAGTAACCGCGAACTTATACGTACAACATATTTTGATTCCGCAACCGGTCTTATGAACAGAAACGGACTTATACTTGGAGAAAAACTGTTAAGACAAGGAGGAACTCTAAGTATAGCGAATTTTGATGCCGATCATTTCAGAGCCAGTAATGAAATGATTAGTAGAAGTTATGGCGATGCACAAATCCAAATAATTGCAAAAAACATCAATCATGCTATCCTTAAATTACGCAAAGCTGGATATAAAGCTTATGCGATAAGAATGGGTGGCGAAGAATTTACAATAATGACAACCGCACCAAAAGAAATTCTTCATAAAACGGTAGTTGAGATGTCAGCTAATGCAAAAAAGGAAGTTCTTTCTACTCTTTCAGAAGAACAAAAAAAAGTTATGAGTGAGCATATAGCAAAAACAAAATATGCCGATGATCCAAATGGAATTGCAAAAGCTCGTTCGGAACTTGGTGGCATCTCTGGATCAATAATAAGAATAGACGGAAAGGCTCTGGATCACCAAAAAAGTGATATTAAAAAAGCTCTAATGTATGCCGATTCATCTATGGAAGGATTGAAAAGAATTAACGGAAGAGGGCATTTTGACCTTGATCATCGTAGCTCGAAAGAAACATCACAAAGAGTAAATACATTTGAAATTGATAATGTTTTGGATAGTGCCCAAAAAACAAATTTAGGCAAAGAAGCAAAAAGACTTTTCTCAAGGGCTACAAACCAATTTAATAGCAGGTTAAACTTGCTTAACTCGGTTATCAAAAAAAGTAGTCCAAGTGAACAAAAAACATTTTTTAAAGAACTGAAATATGTTCTAAGTTCGCCAGATTCAAGGATCCAGGAAATAGCCAATGTACTAAAAAAGTATGGGGCAAATCCTTCAATCGCTCAAAAATTAAAAACCGAATATATTACCGCTTTAAAAAGTTATGGAACCTATACGGGAGCAAGAACCATGCAATCTTATCTTAGTAAAACCGGGAAAATATTCCCTCGTTTCCGCGAAGCAAACGGTTGGAAAATAGAAATAGGTAAGTTTAAATCTATAAACGAAACTCTGGGTCATGTTGGTGGCGATGCATTCTTGACTTTTGTATATCAAGATGTAATTATCCCAACTACAAAAAAAATGGGAATCAGAGTTGAGGGCTCAAATCCGGATTTAATTATTTCACAGAAGGGCGCAGATTTCTACTTTTGTTTCAGCAACAAGTTTCTTCTTCATCATCCGGGTATAGAAACCCAATTCCAAAATGCAATGAATAAACAATACAAGACAAGCTACCATTCTTTCATAACCAGAATAACCGGAAATGGAAAAAGTTACCAAGCCAAAAGAGATAAATGGTTAGGAGACAATGAACAATCCAATCCAAATAGCTTAATAGAACAATATAATTTATATTTTCATAAAACCTAAACCACAATATCATGACTATAGACAACCTATCACAAAATGAAAATTTGAACACACAAACAGAAATTAAGGATGTTGCTGAGAAAATAATCTCATACCTCACCTTACGCATAAACGAAATCGATAATTCAATTTATGCACAAACCCCTGATGAAAACGGGAATTATCCAGAATCCTATTATAGGAATAAGGACGAAAGAGATCAATTAAATAGTTTTATTGAAATTATTCTGTCTGCCGTGAAAGAAGTCAGACAAGAAACCAATAAGAAAGCCTTTATACAAACCATTTGCAAAAAAATACAAAATTATCCAAAAGAAAGTTACAAACAATTATTTCGATTTATAGAAGAAACTTTCGAAATAGAAATTAAGCCTCAGAACGGACCAACAGATTTCTATAAAGGGTGGCTAAAATATTACGCAGAAGAATACGGGGTAACCACACAGGAAATACAAGAACTTATTCCGTTCGAAGAATTCCAAACGCAGGACATTCGCACTCGTGTACGAAAACTGATGAAACACTTTGGCGAAACTGAATCCGAATAGGCGATTCTTGTGGTCTTTGTGCAATAAATTTCTCCTACTCAAATCCCCTTGCCTCCATAATTGCTTTTAGACGAGTCATTGCAGAAATGAATGCTGCTTGCCTTAAAGTACAACTGTATTTTTTGCTTATTTCATATACTCGTTGCCATGCTCTAACCATTATAGGTTTTAATCTTCTTTGAACTTTTTCAACATCCCAATAATACTGAGCTTCATTCTGAACAAGTTCAAAATAACTAACGGTAACACCACCTGCATTTGCAA
>JAGGUZ010000029.1 GCA_021158225.1 bacterium
ACTTTTGCATTAGCCCCTGTACCGGAAGCTCCAGATGTTTTTTGTACAGTAATATTATATAATTGATCATCATCACCACCAGCAACTCTAATCCCATGTATTTCAGAAGCTACCTCAACTTTAAAATCTCTTAACACAACATCGTTAGCCGGATTCGTTCCATCGGGAGCTCCAACTTGAATCGCCGCTACCTCGTCCGTAGAAACAGGGAAACCAGAAGCACGTATTATGGAAGAATCACCATATCCCATTATCTGAATACTATCTCCCGTTATTGTTAAAGTTTTGCCTATATTATGCACTCCAGGCAAAAGAGTAATGAGCCCTCCACTTCCGGTAGACTCAAGACTTGCAATAGCACCTCTTAAATTCATATCTGGAGAAACAACAATTGAATTTGCTGGTATAGAATACACCGTACCACTTGTATAAACTCGCCCACCAACCATTAAACTAACATCCCAATCCGACATTTGAAGTGGATTATCCGAACTGGTTACATCAATAAATATTGTTGAAGTCCCATGAATATTTTCGGGCAATTTATCTTTAAGAATCTCTCCATTGCCACCAGATTCATCACATTTTACAAATTTCATTGTTACTACCGGAGGAGACCCGGCATTACTATCTATAAGAGAATCCCCACTATCTTGAATATCAAAATCAACCCACTCAAACAATAAGGAACTTGATCCGGAGCTTACATCAATTGCCATGGAATCGGTGATAGAATTTATATCAAACTTTAAACTGTTAAAAGTTGTATCAAAAGCATCAATCTGCCCACTACCAGAAACCTGAATTGTTGTACTGGGTTCTCCTTTTCCTATTAAAATAATATTTTTTAAATTAACCTGAGTTGTAATTTGATGAGTTTCGGCAGAAAGAAGCATAATTCCACCAGAAAGAGTATTGAGATAAGCGGATGCACTTGCTATATCTGAATAATCCGACCCCGAAGATCCAACAGTAACAACTTTGGTTGAAGTACTATTAATCGCTGTAATATCGGTCCAATTAGTTCCGTTACACACGTAAGTTTTAGTATTTGCCGTGTTGTGATACATCCGACCGGAATAAGTTGCATTACAAGTTGGAGCACTGGCCAAATTCTCCACTTTGAAATCCTTTATTTCATTTCCACCAAGATTTATATCTGCGTTAAAAGAAAACCAAGAATTTGTTGTATCCCACAGCATATATTTATCTATAGTCCCCCCAAACTGCAGTTTTACATCTCCACCAATATCATCCGCATCCAATACAAAAGTATTATCAATTTCATCACTTATATTACTATTTATAATAGTTGTACCTTGCGCAAAAACAGGTAAATATCCGTTAAGAGATACCAGTAACACAATAAGAATTGCAAATTTCTTTTTAATGCCCATCTTTAATTGTTGTTTTTTAAATTCGTTTAATTATATCATGGATTATGCAAAAACAAAAGGCTTTTAGCCTATATGTTAGCCTTTAATTAAAGAATAATACATGATATAATGTAAAGATATACTTACTCGCACATAATGAGCGATAAAGCCAAACAAAACCCAAAAGAAGCTAAAGAGTCTACTGCAAGCACAGAAAATATGGATAGCACTCGTGCAAAAAGACTGGCTGAACAAGTAAAGAAACGAGGCAAAGAGAAGGCAATAATAGCTTCATCAGAAAGATCCCTAGCAACACTTAGAGAAAATTTGGGGGTAGAACCAAAATCATCAGAGTCTTTATCTTTTTCCTCAAAGGAATTGCAAAGAATAGAAAAAGCTCTTCATCTTCATCTAACCGGACTTAACAAAAAAACTCTAGCGTATCGGATAAAAATGTTAACAGTGGAAGAGCTTGAAAAAGCGGAAACAATTGAAGCTGGTACTGGAGCAAGGCTTTTTACAATACTTGAGAGAGCAAACAAGAAAGAATCCGTTTCTCTTGGCTATAAGTTTAAGAAAAACGACAAAATAACCGTTCATTTCAGAAATAACGAGGTTGCAGAAGATAATTACGGGATGAGACATCTTTTTAAAAAACAACCGGAAATAAGACAAGTTCGCATTAAACAAACAACCGCTCGTGGTAAAGGACGTGAAGGAATTGCAACAAGAAGATCTCTGGATGGAAATTTTTATTTTGATGACGGCTCGTATGCACCGATTTTTACTGGGACACAAATTGAAGTGGTGCAAATATTTTCAAAAGCGCAACTCAATGAATACAAAAAAAACAGTGTTAAATATAATATAGGTGGGAAAACCAGATATCTTCCAAGTTCTGAAGCAGAACAATATTCAAAATACTATGGAATTGCCCCACCTTCAACCACCCGAGATATAAACCAAAACCGAGAATACTGGAGAAGAATTAACGGAACCGATTACTCTCAATCCAACAAAAAAAGGCGTGTTGTTAGCGCAACAGAATATATTCCAAAAAACGAAAGGGGAAAACAATTCATCTCAAAATGGCGGGAAATCATACAGATAAACAGCTTGCAACAATTAATTGATATGCGTGATCAAATTCCCCTTCTTCCTGACGATCCGATAGTTGCAATTCCAGGCGAAAGAAGAGGAATGCGTCTTCGATACGGAGCAGCGTTAAGATACGCACTGTTTAAGAGATATGCCGAAATCAAAGGCCACAGAGTTTCATTAACATCCTCATACAGAAGCGCAAAATTACAAGCCAAATTATGGTATAGAGGTCTTGCTAAAAGAATGCGAAAATATCACTTGCGCTATCCGAATAAATCTTCAAGAGAAATTGGAAGAATGGCCATAGCTGAAAACAGAAGATTTATAGCCCCTCCGGGAAGGTCTCATCATAATACCGGCGGAGCAATAGATATGAGAATATCCGGCTTGACTATGCGGAAATATAGAGGCTCTAGAAGAAATTACCAACTCGCAATGAGAACAGAGACTATATCCACCGGAGTTACCGGCAACAACAAAAAAGCATTGGAAACCGTGCTTTATATGAACAGAGAATTAAAAGCATCTTACTTTCTTGGAACAAACTATTTCCATGAAACATGGCACTGGAATATCGATAAAAGAAACGGGAAAATGATATACAGAAATGTTTAAATAATAATTAACGAAGTATACGGTCTTTGATCCGTTTCGCATATTTACTTATCATATGATCCGTTACCTTTCCGGTTTTACAAATTTCCGAATAAACCTGACTGCTTGATTTTGGAATTCTCTCGAATGTTCTATGGTTCATTGCTACAAGCCCAAAAGGTTGAGTGTAACCTTCCGCCCATTCAAAATTATCTATAAAAGACCAATACAGATATCCTCTAATATCAACTCCATCACGCATTGCTCTGTTTATAGCATCCAAATGTCTTACTATGTAAGAAATTCGCTGAGTATCGTCAAGTGTTGATATTCCGTTTTCAGTAATAAATATAGGTTTCTTAACTTTTCTGTAAGTAAGTTTTAGAAGATAATAAAGTCCATCTGGAAAAACTTCCCAATTAAATAGTGTGCGTTCCATAGTTTTGTCCGTATGAAGCCTCATATGGAGAGGTGACTTAAAAACGGAAAATTTACAAGCACATCTAAAATAATAATTAACACCGACAAAATCCAAACTTTCTTTAGCATTATGAATTTTCCCGTAACCGAATAGAAGTGAATATCTGCCGGTATAAAACGGCTTAAAATACAGTTTGTTATAAAGATATTGATACATTCTCGCTACGGCTCTACCCATTATACTTCGCTTGTTCTGCGGATCAAACCAGACAAAACTTTTCGCAAAACCAACCTGAGAATTTCTCCAACCATTATTACGATAAACCTCTTTTATAATCTGATAAGCATCTATATGGACGTGTAAAAGTTCTTTTAAAACTTTAATAAATTTTATAATACTATGTTCCCCGGGAGGCCAAAGCCCTTCCCAGTAACTAAAGTTTGTATAAACATACGGTTCATTTATGGTTATCCAATATTCAACCAAATCCCCAAGCTCGGTAACAATTCTTCTTACATATCTGTTAAAAATTTTTCTACCGTTTGGATTTAAAAAACCTCCTTGTTCTAAAAACCAATACGGCAAAGTAAAATGGAAGAGTGTTACCATCGGCTTAATTCCATCTTTCTTTAATTCAAGAAGGACTTTCCTGTAATGAGCTATCTCCCTTTTGTTAAACTGCCCCTCGGTTTGCTCTATCCTGCTCCACTCAATTGAGAGCCTGTGCATTGAATGATGCATATTCTTCATCATTGCAAAATCTTTTTTATAAAGATTATAATGATTACAAGCATCTCCGGACACCTGTCTATTTAAGATTTTCCCTTTTTGTTCCCACTCCCACCAATCGTTAAAAATATTTTGGCCTTCAACTTGGTGTGCGGACATAGAAGTTCCCCAATAAAAATTCCTTGGAAATTTAATCTCGTAATGCTTTCTTTTTGGATTTTGTTTGTGTTTCTTTGTCATAATTCATTGGTTGCTTTATAGTATAGCAAATTTTATAGTGGTAACGAAGTATTTTATTAATCAAAAAGCTATGGATTTATCATCAAAAAAAGTAATTATGATTATCGCCCCGGAAGATTTCCGCGATGAAGAATATTTTCACACACGTGAATCACTAGAGAAAAGAGGAGTAAATGTGGAAGTTACAAGCCTGCAAAAAACAGCCGTGAGCGCAATTGATCATACGAAGGTTGAAGTCGATAAGCTTCTAAATGAAGTGAATGAAGATTACGATGCAATTGTCTTTATTGGAGGAGCCGGGGCAAAAGTTTATTTCGACAACGAAGATGCACTTTCTTTGGCAAAGAATTATTACGAAAACGGAAAGATAGTCGCGGCAATTTGCATTGCTCCCTTAATTTTGGCACACGCAAAACTATTGCAAGACAAACAAGCAACTTGTTGGGATGGAGCACGAGATGAATTAAGTACTTTTGGAGCTGAGTTCACAGGAAACGATGTAACAGTTGACGGAAAAATAATAACCGCAAACGGCCCAAAAGCGGCCTGTGAATTCGGAGAAAACATTGCCGACGCACTTGAAAAAGCCTAAGTTTGAATAAGCAATGTAAGAGAACCCTCCAAAGCTGTAATAGCCTCGCTCAAGTCACTTGAATTTCGATGATGATAATCTATGCATAGAGTCTTGAATTTCTTTGTTTCTGCTAGGCGTTCACATTTTTCACGCAAACCTTTTGTTCCGACATTTTATTCTTTGGCAGTTTTGATTTTTCAAAAACATTGTTCATAATTTTTTTGTTTAGAAAATATTATTAAACCGTATTAATATATTACAACCTATTTTGCTTTACTGTAAACAATTTAAGTAAAACTCTACAGCTAAACCTGTAACCATTTTTTGCATACTATTTTTGTTCAATAAATACACATATTCAAGCATATACCTACATATATTTTGGGAAATTGTTTTTACTACTTTTCACCGTAAAGATTTTTCCATCAAGTACCACATATTGTGTTTGACTAAAGGAATATACGCTACATATATGTAGTTTTTGCAACTTAAGTTTGATTTTTCGTATTGCATTTAGACCTACCTGAAATTATAGTCGTAAGTGCATTATTCATTCCGCGCTCAAGGCAAGGCTTTCTAAAATAGGGCAAGCCTGTATTGGATGGAAGTAAGACTTACGTCTCTCTTTTTGCACCCCTCTGTATGTATATCTCTTAACCATTAAAAAATAAGCATGTCTCAAATCAAAAAAATTCAAAAACGTGATGGTCGAATTGTTGATTTTGATCAGGAAAGAATTATGCAAGCCATATGGAAAGCAGCTCAAGCTGTTGGTGGAACAGATCCATCAGAAGCCGAGAAAATTTCAAATCAAGTCGCCGCAGTTCTTGAAGTGTTTTTTAAGAGTGAAGATGAAATTCCAACAGTTGAACAAATCCAAGATCTTGTTGAAAAAATCCTTATTGAGGGAGGACATGCAAAAACAGCAAAAGCATATATTATATATAGACAAAAACGAGCAGAAGAACGTGATCAAAAAGAAGCAATTCTTGGAATTGGAAAGAGCGACACATCGTTAAACTTTTCCACGAACGCACTTAAGGTCCTCGAAAAAAGATACCTGCTTAAAGATGATCAAGGAAATACGGTTGAAACGCCGGAAGATATGTTAAGACGTGTTGCCAGAGCTGTTGCATCTTCGGAAGCAAATTACAACGGAAATGAACAAGAGATGGAAGAGAAATTTTTTGATATGATGAAAGAACTTGAATTTATGCCTAATTCTCCAACATTAATGAATGCCGGAACGGGAATAGGACAATTATCGGCTTGTTTTGTATTACCGGTAGAAGATTCCATGGAGGGAATTTTCGAAAGTTTAAAAGATGCAGCTCTCATTCATAAAAGCGGAGGTGGAACCGGATTCTCGTTTACAAAATTAAGACCGTCAAACGATCTTGTGCATTCAACCACCGGCGTTTCATCCGGACCGATATCTTTTATGAAAGTTTTTGATGCTGCAACCGATGTAATTAAACAAGGAGGAAAAAGACGTGGAGCAAATATGGGAATTTTACGCATTGATCATCCGGATATTCTTGATTTTATACAAATGAAATCCGATATGAAAACTTTACAGAATTTCAACATTTCGGTTGCTATAACCGATGGATTTATGCAAGCACTCGAAAATGATGCGGAATACGATCTTATTAATCCGCGTGACGGAGAGCCTGTGAAGAAAATGCGCGCCAGAATGGTATGGGATATTATACTTTCAAATGCATGGAGAAACGGAGATCCCGGGCTTATTTTTATAGATGAGATTAATAGACACAACATATGTCCTCATCTTGGAAAAATTGAAGCAACAAATCCTTGTGGGGAACAACCACTTCTTGCATATGAAAGCTGTAATTTGGGGTCAATAAATCTAAATAAGTTCATAAATGAAGATTCAAGCGATATAGATTGGGATAAACTTCGAGAAAAAGTGCACTTGGCTATACATTTTTTGGACAATATTATAGACATAAACCACTTCCCTATAGAGAAGATTGCACAGAGAACAAAAAGCACAAGAAAAGTCGGACTTGGAATAATGGGTTTTGCAGATATTCTTTATAGATTACGCATTAAATATAACAGCGAAGAAGGTATTAATTTTGCCGAAAAACTTATGCAATTCATTAATTCCGAAGCGCAAAAACAATCCATGCTTCTTGCGGAAACAAGAGGTGTATTCCCTGCCTACGAAGGATCTTTGCATGAAAAGAACGGAGTTAAAATGAGAAACACATGTGTAACTACCGTAGCTCCAACAGGCACAATTGGTATGCTTGCCGAAGCTTCCGGAGGGCTTGAACCTAATTTTGCAATCTCCTTTATTAAGAATGTTATGGATGGAACAGAACTTGTGTACACAAATAAATATTTTGAAGAGGTAGCTCAAAAAGAAGGTTTCTTTTCTAAGGAATTAATGAGAGAAATCGCAAAAGTCGGATCTATCCAAAATTTTGAAGAAATTCCGGAAGGAATCAGGAATATATTTGTTACAGCACAAGATATTACTCCGGAATGGCACGTTAGAATGCAAGCAGCATTTCAAAAACATGTGGATTCATCTGTTTCGAAAACAATTAATTTCCCAACAGATGCAGAAATTAAAGATATAGAAGATTCATACAAACTAGCATATAAACTCGGTTGTAAAGGAGTAACTATTTATCGTGATAAAAGTCGTGAATCTCAAGTGCTTAACATAGGAAAAGTTAACAAGAAGAAAGAAGAAAACAGCGTTACAAAAAATTACGAACCTGTTAAACCCCCTACTCAAGCGCAACCTCTTACACAAGAAAATTTTGAAGAAAGAAAACATGTAAAAGTTGAGACTAAAGCACAAGAAGTCACCCTCCCCCTTGTTAGCGATGATAAGAATTCATCTCAATCACAAACATCGGCGGAATATAATTCTATGGTAGAAGAATTCACACTCCCACCGGTACAACCACAAGGAGAACTAAAATCTGTTGGCGCAACAAGCGTAATAACTCAACCTAAGATACTTACAAAACACGAGATTATGGATAGAAAAGTTTGTCCGGAATGCGGAGCCCCTTTACAAATTGCTGAAGGGTGTATGCTGTGTCTTGGATGTGGATTCTCGGCTTGCACAGTTTAATAACTTTATAAAAGAATAATGTTTAAAGAAACTAAATTAATCTTTTGGTATAAATCTCTGGAATCCGGACATGAAAATGAAGCGCAAAAAAGCGCTGGAATGTTAGATGAAGGAAGAGCAAAGGACATCAAAGAGACTCAGAATATAATGGGGAAACAGAACGATCTACGTAATAGAATTGCCTCTAGTGATCTTTTAACTGAAAATGACAAGCAAGCATGGGATAGAAAGTTGAGAAATGCACAAAGCAATTTATCTGCAAGTGAAATAAGAAAATTGCAGGAAGAATTTAATCGCGACCAAGGAATTATTAAAAGTATGGTTAATACCTATACTAAAAAGCTTTTAGATAATGAAGAGGCCGCATTTGCTAGAGATGATAAACGTGGAATAAGAACAATAAAAGATTATGAAAAGTGGTTTATTAAAGAACAATCGTTCGTAGATGGAAATAAAGAAAAAGCAATACGAGCTTTAGACCCAGATATTAAAGATAGAATTGCAAAACGAGAAAGCCTAATAAGAAAAGGATTAGACAAAAAAGAAGTTGTGAAAATGCGCAGAAGCGAAATGCAAGACAAACTAAAAGAGCTTGAAGTTGTAGAAGCAAATTCTGCGCGTTATAAATCAATGCTCCAAAAAGATGCTAAATTATTTCACGATATAAATTTGTATATTGAAGCTTTTGAGGATCTAACCCCTCAAGAACAAAAGGATTGGATGAGAAGATATGAAGACGAGATAGCTAAGCCGAGGAGAGAACTAGTTAAAACGCATGAAGGACTCCCAAAAAAGTTCCAAAGTTCGAATTTCTTAAAGATGCCAAGTAGAAAGAAGCAGGAATATCTTGACACAACAGAAACTAAAATCGAGAAAGAATATACTTCTCAAATCAATAAAATCCCAACCGAAATTTGGTCTGATGAATCTAAAAAATTCGCTATTGATGACTTTATGAGACTAGATTCTGTTAGTAAAAAGGCTCAATGGCTCAAATTTCTTCCGAGCGCCATTAAAGAGGAAGAAAAACTTGCTAAAGAATATAAAAGTCCAAAGTTCAAAGAGATTAAACAAATGCCGGATTATTCTAAAAAGAAATGGGAAAGATCTGAATTTGAAGATAAAGAAAAAATGCTTAAAAGTATGGAAGCTGAAATTATCCTACTTGATACATTCACATCTATTATGACCAAGTCTGTAGACGACAAAGTGATTAGTAAAAAAACAAAAGACAGATACATGAATATGTATGACAACGGCAACTTAAATAGCAGAAGAATGGCTGTAAGAAGTATTATGGCAGCACTTGCTCCACGAAGAGCTTTGCTGAAAGATTTTGAAAAACTAAATTCAGAAACTCAAAAACAATTTAGTGATTTTTATAATAGAGGCCACAAAGCAAGACTTGAAATCTACAAAAAAGCAAAGACTCACGAAACTGAGAACAATATAGAAAAAACTGCCGAACAAAAAACTGAGGAACCGGAATCATTAGAACAAAATGATGTTAAGCAAATAGTTGAAAAACTCCAAAAACAAGCAGCTGCGAGTGAACAACTTGGAAATCTAGAGAAAGCTTTAGGCCTACACGAAGCTGTTCTTGCTATATATCCGGAAAACAAGCACAGCAAAAACAAGATAGATCAATTAAGTATGGAACTTAACGCCATTGAGACAGCATCAGACGAAACTGTTTTGGAAGCTGTTGATAACCAACTACGAAGTGCTTCAGCTCAAGAAGAATTAAAGCACATAAAACTTGCTCAGCAAATTCTGGAAGATAAAGAAGAAGTAGTTACAAGGGCTCACGGGAATGAAGACCTTGCTAAGCAAAATGCACATCTTGGAGAAAGCACCTTTGATAGAGCTGTTCACGAAGAACTAGTTAGACAAACAGGTGGAGAAAAAGTTATTGATAGACAAGGAAGAGTTAAGAAAGTGCAGAAAATTGACCTAGGGAAACTTGGAACTCAATCGGGCGACACTATACAAATTGAAAAAGATCTTAAGAATTTATCCGACAGAGACAATTTGGAGAACATCCAACTTGTTGATAACGATGCCGGAAAAGTTTCTACAATAAAAGAAGCTAAACACAGACTTCAGAAGCGAGAAAAAGGACTAGCAAAAAAGGTTTCAGATGATGAAACATTCTCGTTAGACGAGCGGCTTGCAACTTAGGTAAGGTAAACCTCAACCATTCCCGTGAAAAATTCATACTAAACAAACTTTTCTCGGGGAATTCATGCATCAACGTAAAATATTCACCTCCAAAAAGCCAAAAAACACCATTGCCTTTTTGGAACCTCAAAACATGAAAAATATATTTATCAAATGTTATTCCGACAAATCACAAATTGATACAATAAAAGTTCAAGATGCAAAAAGTGTATTCGTCAAGTGACCCTACTGTAAATTAACCATATTTCATGTTAGAATTGTACGAAACTTGTGGATTTGCGAACGGACCTAATTAACATTTGTCTCCAATGGAAATAATACTTGCTCTCGCATTAATTTTTATACTTCTATTTGTAGTAACAGCATTTGTAAGCCTTTTTTTAAAAGTCCCATATGTCCCGACAAAAAAACGCGTAATACAAGAAATTATAAAACAATCTGATCTCAAAAAAGGGCAGATGTTCTTTGATCTTGGATGCGGAGATGGAAGAATGCTAATAGAAGCCGAAAAATCAAAGCAAGTTAACCCAATCGGCTATGAAATAGCTCCTCTTGTATATTTATCCGCAATTATAAGAAAGCTTCTAAGCCGGTCTAAAGCTAAAATTAAATTTAAAAATTTTTTTAAAGAAGATCTTGGAAAAGCAGATGTTATTTTTTGTTATTTAATGCCGGCCGAACTTGCAAAACTTGCAAAAAAAATCAAAAAAGAATGTAAAAAAGGCACGCGTGTAATTAGCAATACATTCCATATCCAAGGTTTAAAACCAATAAAAACAATACCGAAAAATGAAAAAACAAAAATCCCAACACTCTACTTCTACAAAATATAACGGCGCGCCTTTTGTCCCTACTCCAATGCACATCGGAAGGAAAATGCTCAAACTTGGAAAAGTAGAAAAAGGAGAAAACATGGTAGATATAGGATGCGGAGATGGGAGACTCGTATATATGGCAGCAAATGAAATAGGCGCAAAAGCAACAGGTTACGAACTTTCCCCTATCGTTTACGCAATTGCAAAAATAAGACAACTTTTTTGGTGATCAAAAGCTAAAATAAAATTCGGTGATTTTAGAATGCATAATTTATCAAGCACGGATTGCATTGTCACATACATGCTTCCTGACACATTGAAAAAATTCATTCCTAAATTCGAAAAAGAATTAAAAAATGGATCAAGAATCGTCTCCTACGCCTTTAACATTGGAGATTGGAAACCTGTTCATGTTGAGCCCTCGTCTGCGAAAGAAAATCGTTCTAAAATATGGGTATACGAAATAGGCAAACAAAATTAAGATGTAATAACCACTTACATAAAAATAATTAAACCAAGGCACTTCATATGAAGCCATCGGTAATTTAGAAAGCAATTTCGTAATTTCACTTGCAACTTCCAAGACAAGCCACGCCGGCATCGCAAAAACAAAACCCAGATTAAAAGAAAATGTACTTACAACTACGGAAGCAAAACCAAAAAACATAGCAAACGGAATTAAAGGAACAATAAGAATATTTGCAACCGGAGAAATTAGAGAAAATCTCCCGAAGTTAACCAAAATAATCGGAAGCGCAAATATCTGCGCGCTGATTGTCATAGCAAACGCCTCTTTAATACCAAAACGCTCGGGCAGAAATTTCACCCAAGAAATAATGTTGTTGCCCATAAGAATAAGTCCAAGTGTAGCAAGGAAAGACAGCTGAAAACCAACATCATAAAGAAGAGTCATCGGATTCCACAAAATCATAATAAAAGCCGAAATAAATAGGGCGTTAACAACTTGCGATTGCCTTCCAAACCAAAGAGCCATAACAGAAACAATCCCCATAATCGAAGCACGAACAACCGCGGCTGACGACCCCACAAAAATCGTAAATACAACAATAAATATAATAATAAAAGGAACTTTAATTTTCCTGGAAGCAGATTTAAACAGTGATGATATCAATACAATAACAAGCGATATATTGTACCCTGAAATCGCTATAATATGAGTAAGTCCCGTAATATTAAAAGCCTGTAATAGTCCGTCCGGAATTCCCTTTCTTGAACCGGTTAAAAGTCCCGCTTCAAAACTTGCGGAAGGCTCGGGAAACATTTGATTTAATCTAAATTCAAATAAGTTTTTAAAAGAAAACAAGAAACCTTTAATGCTAAACCTCGCGAATCTCACTCTAGAGATATAAGGTCTTTGCATAATCGAATAAACCGAAGACAAAGATAAATAATTTTTATAAGAAAAACCATCAAATTCCGGAGGCTCTATTAATCTTCCGTTAATTTCAATGCAATCCATATAATCAAATTCCGGATAAAGAGGATAAGATGCAAGGATTCTACCTTTAACATTTTCCCACAAACCGTCAATAAATATTTTATCGACCGAAACCGTGTAATTAACTTTACTCTTGCGCCTGTCTGGGTCAAGAATTATAGTTCCTTGCACTTTAACATTTGATTTCTCGTTTCTATAATAATGAATTGAATTTTCATCTATATTCGGTAAGTAAACCCAATATCTAAAAAAACCAAGAGCAATAAATAAAATACAAATTGAGACCTTTTTAAAACTACGTATAAATATCACTCCCCACAAAATCATCCCTACGATTAAAAAAAAATTCGGGCTTAGAAAAGAAGCGAAAAAAATTCCGATAAGGAAAGAAATACAGGCTAATATAATGTTCACGCTTCTCATGTTGGCAATATAACAACATAAAATAAAGCTTTTATTAAACAATTATTAAAATCTTTTCTCGCACTTGTTGGGAAATACTGACAACACTATCTACTTTACATTTTGTCAAGAATGTTGTTTTATATGCTCTCAATCAATCTGACATCTTCTAATATGTACAGCCTAATACAACTGTTATTGAAAATCGGACTCACTGAAAAAGAAGCGCAAACATACTTAACTTCGTTGAAAGTAGGAACAAATCCTGCAAGCATAATCGCTAAATATTCCGGACTAAACAGATGCACAACTTATTCAGTATTAGAATCATTAATGAAAAAAGGTCTTATGAATCAAATAAAAAAAGACACAACAAAATATTTCACATCTGTAGGACCAAGACAACTGATGTTATATCTTGAAGAAAAAGAACGAGATATCGCTTTTTACAAAAACGAAGTATCTTCGAAAATTACACAATTCAATTCTTTAAGACACCCAAATCAAGTACTTCCAACAATAAAATCATATTCCGGAACTGCGGGAATAAAAAAACTGCACAATGAAGCTTTAGATGAACCATTCCTTCTAATAAATGCACAAAAAAATGAAAGACAAGATAAGTTCTTTACTCAATACGCTCCTATATTTTTAAATGAGAAAAAAACAATTCATCTGGCAATTATCAACAATCAAAATATAAAAATAACAAACCAAAAAGGACTAGAAAACATTCCAAACTGCATCCCTCTTGAATTAATAGGGAAAAACAAACTGTTTATTCTCGACAGACAAGACCATTACGGTATTGAGATAAGACAAAGCCATATTATAGAAACCCACCAAAAACAATTTCATTATCTTTGGAATATAAAAAAAGACCTCTTACCATAAATTCAAAGCAAAAGGTCTTTTTAAAATTACGATTACTATTTTGTAGTTACCGGCATTTTTGGCATCTCGGGAACCCCACCAGGAAGTCCTGTTTCTCCAGGCACACCTTGAAATGTTGGAGCATCCTCAGGATTAATTAACCCGGTACCATTTCCGTCTTGCATCATAGCTCCGTCCAAACCTGCTCCTTCAGGCATAGTCGTCATTGCACCACCAAACATAAGCATAGCCATATCGTTCTCTGTTAATTCCTTCTCAAATTTAGGAGTTTTAACATCGTCGGCTTTTATTGGATTAAGTTTTATGTTTAATTCAACAGTTCCGTTCATTTCCGGATCATTAAGTTTCATAGTTCCACCAAATCCAGTAATAAGCTTTTCATTTATTGCAACATAAACATCTCCATGCATTTCAGATGCATCAAAAAACTTTTTTGTGTTAGCCAATTCCGCAGAATCAACCAAACTTAACATTTGTTCTTCATCTATATCGGCTGTAAAATGATAACTTTTTATACCAAGAATATCTGTATTTCCTTCATATTGAATGTTTGTAAACGGCAACGGGTCACCCTTTTTAAAATCAATCTTCATCATTTGTTCATCTTGATTGACATCAGCCGGATCTACAAAAGAAAGTTTAACCCATTTATTCATGTATTCTTTAAGCATTGTATCTATCATTGCTTGAGAATCCGCATCGGAAAGTTTTAATCCTTCAACCTTGGCAAACACACCATCACTATTTACTCTCATTTCAGCATTTCCTTTAACGCTATCATCGTTCATTGTTCCGTCAACAACAACTTTCATAGCCATTTTATCTTTACCTTGTGTCCCGGAAACATTAAAAGTTCCTTTAAGGTCATTTTTCTTTCCATCAACCTCACCTTTGAGATCAGCTTTAGCATTCATTTCGTAAACAGACTGAGTGACATTCTGTCCGTTTAGAAGAGCCTCCGTAATAATGTCTTCAGGTGACTTACCTGCAGGTAGTCCCTCTTCTCCGCATCCTGTAGCTGTTACAAGTAACCCGGCTACAAGTCCCAGAAGAGCAATTTTTGAAAGTGCTTTCATACTCGTTTGTTGGTTAAAAATTGAAAGTCGAGCAAATTGTAATCAAAACATTGTTTAAAGTCAAAGTTCTTAACTTTCCTATTCATATTTAAAGCTGTACTATATCAAAGCGTAATTTTAAGAATCTTTATTAATACAAACATGAAGACAAAAATACATATTAGAATTTTATATTTAAGCTTCTCGCTTATAATAGCGATACTTGCTTCCGTAACCGTTTTTGCTTCAACATTTTCGGATGTTCCTTACGGCTATCCATACAGTGCATCAATCTCCTTTTTGAAATCATCGGGAGTAATAGACGGATATCCTGACGGCACATTTAAACCTGACGCACAAATTAACAGAGCCGAATTTTTAAAAATAGCTCTAAATGCAACAAACGTTAAACTTGACGAATCCACCCCCACAGGTTTTACAGACACAGATGAATCCGCATGGTACAGCCCTTATTTAAGGAAAGCGAAAGCCGAAGGATGGGTCAAAGGTTATCCGGATGGGACATTTAAACCCGGTCAAGCAATAAATAAAGTTGAAGCTTTAAAAATACTTGGAGAAATACAAAACTGGAATAGACTAACCCCTCCCGAAGTCCCATACGCATCTTTTAAAGACACTTATAGATTTGTTTGGTATTCACCGTATATCTATTTTGCAAAAGAAAACAATCTACTTTTCAAAGAAACCGATTATTTTTACCCGGACCAAAAAATAAACAGAGGTTACATGGCGGAACTTGTATATCGAACAACGACAAACAATGTAATTAATTATGAAGCGGATAAAACGGTTGAAGAAAAAATTATCGAAGAAAAAACAGCAGAAACACCTTCGAAATTTAAAATGATCGATAAAAATTATTTTGACGGATTAACTCTTGAAAGCAACATCCCAAATGTAATGTATAAAAATGAAATATATTTAATTAAAGGAACTCTTACTAAAACTACAAACGATGACGGCATACTTGCTTTTCTTTCACAAGACAATAATGGGACAATAAATTACACAAATTTCATAGGAACCTTGCATAACAAATCTTTCTCAATTCCGATAGTATTTAGAAAATCCGGCACTTTTAGACTCGGCATAGTACCTAGCCTATCAGGAGAAAGCAAAATTATAGACATTACTGTTCTTGATGGAATTCCGGAAAGCGGGACCGAAACAAATGATGACATTCCAAGATCAATAGATTTATCGTTTAAAAATGACAAAACTACTGTTGATTGGGACAGCCCGAAAAACAACATATTTAGAGTATATTTTATGCAAGGAGACAAACTGCAGTCGTACCTAGTTCGAGATAGAAAAACCTTAACAACTATTTTTAAAGACTTTAAATTTTTTAATGAAGGTAAAATTAATGTAAGAGTTTATGGGGCACAAGCAAAATCACTGTACCCCACCGTTCTTAATTCAAAATGGGCAAGTAGCGTAGATTTTACCTTTAACGCAATTACTCATAAATTCAAACTTAGTTACGATGATTCCATAACTTATTCAACTCTCCCAGAAATAATTGATTCAATACAGAAAATTTATGTTTCAGGAACAACTTACGAAGATATTTTTGACAAGGGAGCAGTAATAACCCCATCCGGAGACATTGAGACTTTTGATATAACGACAGATTCTCAAACATCAATTCATTACGGTCATGAAGTCATCCAATCCGGATCAAATTTTTCATTTATTTACAATCCACACGAAACCGGGACTTACATTCTTGAAATAAATAATACTGCCGGATCTGCGCTTGTGAACATCCCTATTTACATCGGGAATTCTATACCTCTTATACCGGACTTTTTCGATTTGCAAGATCCGCTTGAAAAAACATCAAGTTTGGATTTGGATAAATCAAGATTGGAACTCCTTGATTATATAAATACGAGTCGGCAAAAATACGGGTTAAACCCGGTCAAGCTCGTTCCCAAATTAGATACTCTAGCTCAAAACCATACGGATGATATGTCTAGGAATAATTTTTTTGCCCATGTAAATCTGCAAGGAGAAACCCCGAATGACAGACGAATAAAACTTTCCATTTACACCGATGTAGGAGAAAACTTGGCACTGGCTCCTACAGTTTATTTTGCGCACGAAGCATTAATGAGAAGTGCAATTCACAGAAAAAATATTCTTACATCCTATTGGGATACGATTGGCATAGGAATAACCGTGAACAATGATGGAGATTTACTTATAGCAGAGGAATTCTCACACGAACCATGGACTAAGCAAGATATGCAAGACTTTGAATATTACATCCTGGATAATATTAACGAACAAAGAAACACCCCTTTGCAAATCGATACAAATTTTCAAATAGTAGCACGTAACTGGTCTACCGACATGATAAATCAAAATTATTTTTCTTTTATTTCCCCAACTGGCAAAAATTTAACCGATATGGTACAAGATAATGGCCTAGACAGAGAAGGAAGAGCATATATCCTTAAAGAAGGCTCAATAGAATCTCTATCACAAGAACTATTGGAAAAAAGCGATATAATGAGAAATCAATGGTCTCGTGTCGGGTTCGGATTAACACAAGATCTTTGGAGCACTCTATATCTAACAGTTATATTTAAATAATATAAGCTTCCCGTATGAATTTTAAAGTTCGACAAATCAAGCATAAAAAAAATAATTCTTCAAATAGAAAACAGCAAGTCGGTTTTATTGTAGCCATTCTGGCAATCGTAGTCCTTTTCTTTTACGGATGTAGCGCAGTTGTATCGAAAATCGGCCTCATAAATATAATAGGTATTTTCGGAGAACAATTAAAAACGGACTCGTATGGAAATACAAATGTTCTTTTAATCGGAGCCGGCGGAGAAGGACATGACGGAGCGGATTTAACCGACACAATAATATTGGCAAGTATAGATAAAAACAACAAACTTATACCAATGCTTTCTATTCCACGAGACTTTTACGTAAATATTGATGAAATAGGTGGAGGAGTAAGAATAAATAGAGTATATGAACTTGGTAAAAAGAAATATGGGACAGAAGAAGGAATAGAATTAATGAAGAAAACAATCGAAGATATAACCGGTATAAATATTCATTATTATGTGTTTATAAACTTTTCCGGATTCAAGGATATTGTAGATAGTTTGGACGGAGTGGACTTAAATGTGGAAAACGCTATTTACGATCCATATTATCCTCTTGGAGAAACAATTAAATATCAAACATTCTCACTCCCGGCAGGTATGCAACATTTAGATGGAGATACAGCTCTTAAATATGTAAGGAGTAGAAAAACAACAAGTGATTTTGACAGATCAAAACGACAACAAAAATTGTTGTTCGCCATTAAAGAAAAAGCCATGTCAAAGAAAATCCTTCTTAACCCGGACAAAATAAAAAGTCTTTATAATTCTGTTAGTAACAATATAGAGACAAATTTTTCTATTCGACAAATAATAGAATTGGCTAAAATCTCACAAGATTTCAATAGAGATAATATCGTAGCGCATGTAATAACCGACGACCCAACTTCATGTGGAGGATTTTTATATGTTCCGGAAAAAGATCTTTTTGGAGGAGCATATGTACTTGTCCCTATTGGAAATAACTACAATTTCATTCATCAATATGCAGATTTAATTTTTCATTATCCGGATGCAACCAAGAATAAACTTAAATTTCAAATACTAAACGGCACAAAAACTCATGGTCTTGCAGGTGATGCAAAAGCTATCTTAAATAGACTTTGTTTTAATGTAACAAGATTCGGAAACGCACAAAATCAAGAAATCAAAAAAACAACACTCTTTTATAAAACTCAAGAAATGGATAAAGCGACTCCTGAAGCGCTTTACTTTTTAAAGCAACTAATCCCGAGTGAAATAAGTACAGAAGTTCCTCCGGTTTATTCGGAGCCACAATACGCAAGTGATGCCAATATAATCATCGAGCTGGGAGATGATTATGCAAGAAACAAACCTGAAGATATTTTCTACCAATACTATCCAACAGCAAAACCTGCGGAAACAAAGGACTTGGATTCAGATACCGAAAGTTCAACGCCAACCCCAACCGATGAAAGCTAAAATACGTTTACAAAAGTATATAGCAAGCTGTACGAACTATTCTCGTCGTAAAGCAGAAGAACTTATTAAAGACGGACATGTTAAATTAAATGGAAAATCGATAAAAATACAAGGAATAACGCTTGATCCGTCAGAGGATATCGTGGAACTAAATAATAAAAAATTAACTCCGCAAAAAGAAACCGTTTATATTCTCCTAAATAAACCCACTGGGTATATCTCTACAAAATCGGACAATCACAATCGTAAAACGGTTATGGACTTAATTCCGAATAAAAATGTTTATCCGATTGGAAGACTGGATAAAGATACAAAAGGTCTGTTGCTGTTTACAAACGACGGTAACTTTGCCCATGAAGTTACTCATCCTAAATTCGAACATGAAAAAGAATATATAGTACATTTAAAAAATATAATAACAGCAAATGATAAAAAAAAATTGGAGAAAGGCGTAATTATAGATGGCGCCAAAACATCTCCATGCAGTCTGTTTAACATTGAAAATAAAGAAAGTTTTACGAAATGCCATATAATTATTCATGAAGGGAAAAAAAGACAAATAAAAAGGATGTTTGGAATAATCGGAAACCGCGTTATATACTTAAAACGAATTAGAATTGGGAATCTTACCCTTCCCGGAATAAAAGAAGGGACATATAAGATTATAACTAAATCAATCGCTCAAAAAGCGCTAAAAAAATAAAGATGATATCAGCTTTCCTAAATTTATATGCAATTTTATCTCTTGGAACTTCAAGCTTCCCGACCGTTTCATACTCAAATATGCTCCCAGCATCAGAGATCCCGCTTAAACAAGAATATGCTGTAGCCCCTATAATAGATGCAAAGGCAGCAATAATAACAGATTTCGATAGTGGTGCTGTTTTGTTTGAGAAAAACGGTAATGCAAAACTACAAATAGCAAGTATTACAAAATTAATGACAGTTATACTGGCACTTGAAAATGGAAATCTTAACGACACCGTAACAGTTAGTAATAAAGCGGCTGTTACTGAAGGATCAAAAATCTGGCTCTTAAAAGGAGAAAAAATCTCACTGGGAAATTTAATACAAGGAACTCTTATCCACTCCGGAAATGATGCAGCGATAGCAATAGCCGAGCATATAAGCGGAGATACTAAAACATTTGTTAATATGATGAATGAAAAAGCAAAAAAATTGGGACTATATTCAACACATTACGAAAACCCTATCGGCTTTGATTCAATTCAAAATTATTCGACTGTTAAAGATTTGTCTCTGCTTGCCCGTTACGTATATCGAAAAAAATTCGTGAAAGATACGGCTAAAATAAAGTCAAAAACAATAGCTTCCATTGACGGGAAAATAACCCATGACGTTACAACCACTGACAAACTGTTAGATAGCTCTCTAAATGTTCTTGGCCTAAAAACTGGACATACCGAAGGAGCGGGATTATGCTTTATTTCGATAATAGAAAATGGAAAAGGCAATAAAATAATAACAATCGTTCTTGATAGCCCTGCGCGATTTGAGGAAACAAAAAAATTGGCATCTTGGGCATTTCGTTCATATATTTGGTAATACTATTTCTTGATGATAATTGAATTTGATTTTGCAATAATACTTAAACATTTAATGATAATTTTCCTTTCTTTTACGGCTTCTTTTACATTAGCCGTAATTTTAACAAAACCATTTCTAGCCTTATTAAAAAAATACAAAATACGCAAGCAAATCCGCGAAGTAGCTTCAAGCGGTGAAAAAGCATCTCGTTATTATGAAATACATAAGAATAAAGCCGGAACTCCAACTATGGGAGGAATACTTATATGGGGAACTGTATTTCTAATTGTAATCGGTTCGCGAATAGTATCCGCTATGGGGTTTATAGACAGATCTCTTTTAAATAGAAAAGAAACATGGCTACCTCTTGCAACTCTTTTATCCGTCGCCGTTCTTGGAGCAATTGATGATTACTTTAATATTCGCGGTCTTGGAAAATCAAAAGGCCTAAATATTAAACCTAAATTTTTGTGGCTTACTTTTTTCGCACTACTTGGAGGGCTCTGGTTTTACTATAAACTTGGCTACGATCAATTTCACCTTCCCGGGGTTGGCAATATTTTTCTTGGATTATGGTACATTCCACTATTTATGCTTGTAATTATATCGACAGCCAATGCCGTTAATTTTACAGACGGACTCGATGGACTCGCGGGAGGTCTTCTTGTAATTGCGTTTGGTTCTTTCGGAATTATAGCTTTTGCACAAGGACTTTTTATTCTGGCCGCTCTCTGCGCAGTTATAACAGGGGCAAATCTTGCGTTTCTTTGGCAAAATATCCCTCCTGCCCAGTTTTATATGGGAGATACGGGCTCTCTTTCTCTTGGAGCAACGCTGGGCGTAATAGCAATGATGACAGATTCATTTATCCCGCTTATTTTAATAGGCTTTATTTTTGTTATAGAAGCACTCTCGGTTATCATCCAGCTTACATCAAAGAAATTCTTTAAAAGGAAGGTAT
The DNA here is from genome assembly GCA_021158225.1 of bacterium. Lineage (GTDB taxonomy): Bacteria > Patescibacteriota > Gracilibacteria > UBA1369 > PNNO01 > PNNO01. The sequence continues at coordinate 21,563 of JAGGUZ010000029.1, forward strand.
TTAAAATTGCACCTTTACATCATCATTTCGAGTATATCGGATGGCCTGAAACAAAAGTTGTAATGCGTTTTTGGATCGTTGGTGGAATTTGTGCAATGTTCGGGCTTATTCTTGCACTTCTTTCAATGGGGCTCTAGATTCATCATTAATTGTAAGCACAATCGCTTGATCGCTTTCCGTATTATCCATACTCTCTTTTAGAGTATCTTCCGTTATTCCTATAACTTTTTTAACTGTAGGATTTTCATCAGTACCATCATTAACAACTTCTTTCAAAACTTCAATCGTGGAAAGCGTATCCTCCTTCTGTTCAATAATTTTCGGATCTTCAATCCCGCTATCATCGGCTGAAACATTAACTATCTCGGTAGTGGCGTTAAGTAAAGTTTGATTCCCGCTATTTGATTTGTCATCTTGAAATAACTCTTTAGATTCAATAACTTTTTCCGTAGCCAATTTAAGCGATGTTCGTTTTTTATCTTCAGGTGTTATGGCAAGTTTTAATTCGGCATCTCTAAGAGCCTCTTTTGCCACATATTTATCATCATCTGGAAGCACAATAGAAAGATCTTTTTCTTCATCCTGAAAAGACGATTTTGCATACGCCATTAATTCATCATTATCTTTAACTTCGATGGCAAGATCATCAACAACTTGCGAAAATTCATCTAAAACAGCTTGAGCCGAATCTTTATCCTTGTCAGACAAAAGAGTTATTGCCTCAGTTAAACGCTTTACAGCAATATCAACTTTAAGCTTATTTTTATCCTTATCATCCATTGTTACCAATAGTTTGGTTGATTCATTAAGTTTTTTTGCCGGATACAAAGGATCTCCTGGAAGCACGCCTGCCTTTTTCTTAGATTCCGCCGTTTTTTCTTCATCAACTTTATTTTTATATTGTTTATCTTCATTTTTATTAACATTAACCCATAATTTATCTTCGGTTTTTAATTTAATTTTATCTTGTTTCGATTTATTCTTATCAACGTTAAGGACATAGCCTTCAACAACAATTTCCTTGTTCCTTTCTTTCTTTTGCGGGACACTTACTTCAACTTTATTTTCAAATACGGAAACCGAGAGCTTCTTTCTCGATTTCACATAATTCATATCAAAAGAAGCCTTATGTGATGTTTTTGTCTTAACATCGTTTGCCATTATCTCGAAAGAAGATTGATCTCCAACAAGATTAACAACTTGACTCCAAACATGCCCATGAGTTAACTCAACTTCAACTTTTGTCTTAGACATTACATCTTTATCTTGATAAAGACGTTGTATTTTAAGCTCAGTAAGAGGATAGAGTCTGCTTATACTATCATCAAAATATCTAATTACAGCAACCCCTCCTGCGCCGGTTATAATTACATCTCCTTCCTCCAGTTGCATTGTTTTGAACGCATTTATAGTTTGACCGTCTCTGGCAACTTCAACATCACCGTAAAGATTTTGAAACGAAGTTTTCTTGGCGGCCATTGTAATTGGAATATCTACAAAATAAACAACCATAGAGCTAAATGAAAGAACGGCAATCATAAATACAGAGAAAACTTTTTGCCAGTTTCTACCAAAACCCATAAAGAAATTATAACCAAACCTGTGTTTACTAATAGTTGATAAAATATTTTCTTTTATTTTCGCCTTGAATATATTTGAAGGCTCCGTTATTTTAGCCAATTTCTTAATATAAACAGAGACTCGTTCAAGAGAAGTATATTTTATATCCGAAGAAATTGGAGTTTCCATATGCATTAAAAGATTACGGCGCATAGACTCCTTTGTTTTGGCACTTAAACTGAGCTTCTTTACAGACCTCAAAGCCTTTTCCAGTTGTATTAATTTTTTTTCCATAATCAGCCTTTACCTTAGCGTTTATATTAACGCAATTAATATGTTTTTGTTACTCGTAAGTATTAATTCCCATATGTTCAAGTTCAGTTTTTAACGCCTTTAATGCTCTAAACTGTAAAATCCTAATACTTCCTTCACTTTTTTTAACAATCTTGCTTATTTCCGTATTTGAAAGATCGTTAATAAATTTTAAAATCAAAACTTGTTGATAATTGGGCTTTAATTTTGATATAGCCGATTTAAGCCTATTTATATTCAATGAATCTTGGGCAAGTTTAATTGGATCAGCCTCTTTTTTTGTATCCGGAATACACAGTTCCAAAGAAGAGTGTTCTCTGTACAATCTGTAATGATCAACTACCAAGTTGTGTGCAATCCTAAAAAGCCAAGACTTAAAAGTTATATTTTTGCGTTTTTTATATTTACCTATATTTTTCCATAATTTCAGAAAAAGCGCTTCGGTAAGATCTTCAACCTCATTAGGATTTACTTTATAAAAAATATATTGATATATGGGAGTAACATATATATCGTAAATTTTTGCAAAAGCCTCCTTATCTCCATTCTGACTTTTTACAACAAGAGCCTCTATTTCTTTATCCGACAAATCCATACATTAATTATTCGATTTCATATTGTTTTAACCTTCAAATGGAACTGCTCTTACAAATTCATAGCTTAAGCTATGAATTTTTCCGCATTTCTCACTTCATCTTCGCTACCTATATAAATCGGCGTACGTTGGTCAAGTGCTTCAACCATAATATCTAAAATCCGCTTTTTCCCATCTGTTGCTCTTCCTCCCGCCTGTTCCATTAAAAGCGCAATCGGAGCACATTCATAAAGAAGCCTAAGTTTTCCATGTGGGGCATTTTTATACGACGGATAGGTAAATATCCCCTCCCCCTTCATAAATATATGATTTATATCCGGAACCATTCCACCGGAATATCTAAGCGTATATTTCTCTTTCATCCAATAATCCACAAGCTTGGCGTATTTTCCCTCCGTAGCAGTAGCACGAAGATTCCCGGGAGCAAAATGTTTAGCAACTTTTTCCACCTTTATATTCTCTTTACTTAAAATAAAATCTCCAACCGCATTAAGAACAAATTCATGAACCCCATTTTTAGCGGTATAAATAAGTGTAACTCGAGGTCCGTAAACAACCATCAATGAAGCTACCTGTAAATCTCCTTTAAGTCCGATTATTTTATCCGACTCATAAATCCCAAAAATACTACCGATTGCAAGATTTGCATTAACAAGCGAAGATCCATCCAGAGGATCAAAAACAACAGCATATTTACCCTGTTTTTCAGGTGGAATTTTAAATTCTTCTTCCATCTCTTCAGAGGCCAAACAAGTCGTATAATATGAATCTTCAAGCTCGTTTACAAATATCTGATTTGAAAGAACATCAAGTGCAAGCTGAGCCTCTCCATACATATTACTTGTCCCCGCAAGCCCCAAATCGCCAGTTTGCATTGCATTATGAATATATTTAGCTGTAGTTGCTATTTTCACTATCAAATGTCTTAAATCATGATTTATTTTGCTATCTCTTAAATGTTTATCAAGTGAAATGTGCATCTTATTTTAAGTTAAATATTATTTGTAAAGATCAGCTCTCCCATCACACAAAAAAGCGTTTTTGAACATCATTATAAGATGCTCTTTTATTTTGTCCATTGCTTGAGTGTGATCAAGCTTTGCAACTTCATCTTCAAACAAATAAAAAACTTTTCTAAAAGGTTTGTTTAGTTCACGAGCCTTCTCCTCCATAGCTTTTGTAAGAGCATCAGGGAAATATTTAAACCAAATATTTTGAAGCGCAGTAGCGTAGTTAAATTTACGCGCTCCGCTTTCCACAGCTTTTCTAAACATATCCGGACTAATTCCACTTCCTCCATGCAAAACACCATAAACATCCAGAGGTCTAATTGCATCACAAATCTCTTTTATCCTATCAAAACCAAGATGAGGCTTCTTTAAATAAACTCCATGTCCGTTCCCTACGAAAAATGCACAAGCTTCCGGTTTTACAGCTGCAACAAGCTCAACCGCCTCTTCTGTTTTCGTATAATAATCTGCGATATTATTTTCCACATCCGGATCTGCAAGCGCACCAGCAGCGCCGATTTCTCCTTCTTCAACCTCTAACGAAATTCCAAGAGGATGAATTTTTTCAGCCACTTCGTAAGATTTTTTTATATTCTCATTCATCGGTTTTTTTGAAAGATCAACTTCCAAAGAAGAAAATCCGGCATCAATCGACCTCTGAACACATCCATCAACATCTTTCTGAATATGATCGTGATGTAGACAAACCGGTACGCTGTACCCATATTTTTTAATTCGTTCATCAATTCCTTCATGGACGATATCCGATAATTTTGAAGGTGGCATGTTGCAATAATCGGTTTCACTCTCGGCAATTTCTATAATTACCGGAGATTTTGCTTCCCACGCTGCATCTAAAATAGCCTCAGCTATCCATTTTGACCTCGCATTGCAAGCCGGAACTCCAAAATTATTCGCATCCGCAACAGATAAGAGTTGTTTTAAATTACTTAAGACATATCCTCCGGAAAGCACGCGAGCATTGGGATTAACATCTTTTGAGAAAGAAAGAACATCAGACATTCAAAAATTGGTTAGAAATAACTAAAAAGTACCATGCGCACTATAGCGAAAACAAGCTGTACAATCAAGGAAACCTTAAATCTTAATTTGTAAAAAGATCCTCCCAAAGAAAGCACTCTCTTGCAGGAAGATCAATTTATCATTAAAGCCTTAGCAATCTTATTTTTGTGCAAGTACTGTATATTTAGATACATAAATTGCGTCACCCGGTTTTACCATTCTATTTGCCTTCTCACTTAAAGTAAGAGCTGAAAGAGACTTATTCTCCAAAAGATCTTTTTTTATTCGCTCATTCTGTTCCCAAAGCTGTTGTTGCTGTACTTCCAAATACTTAATGGTATATCCCTTTGTTGAAATATGATTAAAGTTCACAAGTGTCATCACACTTAAAAAACTAATAACCAAAGCCACCGACATAAGCATAGCAAAGGTTTTTATTTCAAATGTTCTAACACCTCTACGCCTGTTTCTATTAGCAAGGGTATTCCTATTAACAACAACTTGTGACATAGCATTTAAATATTAACAATATATATAGGGGATATTTTTGATTATAATTTCTCGGCTACCCTCATTTTTGCGCTTCTGCTACGAGGGTTTTCTTCTATCTCTTCATCTGTCGGGACAATCGGCTTCTTGGTTATTATTTTCATTTCCGCCTTATGATTACATGAGCATACAAGAATTTCAGGCGGACAAATACAATCTTTTGTAGCGTTTCTTATAATGTTTTTTACTATTCTATCTTCCAGCGAGTGATAAGAGATAACAATTAGTCTTCCTCCAGATTCCAATATTGATATTGCCTGCTCCAATGCATCTTTTAATACTTCCAACTCTTGATTAACTTCTATGCGCAGTGCCTGAAACACTTTTGTCGCCGGATGAATCCGTTTTTTTTTCTTCTTATTATCTCTGGGAGCATAATGTTCAATTAATTTGGCCAGCTGACGCGTTGTTTTAATAGGCAGGTTTCTCTTTATTATTCGAGCATATTTTTTGCTATAACGCTCTTCTCCGTAATCTCTAAAAATCTTTGTAAGATTTCTCTCCGATAATCTATCAAGCACCATTTCCGCCGTAACGGGAGATCTTTTATCAAATCTCATATCAAGAGGACCATCTTGTAGAAAGGAAAAACCCCTTTTAGAATCGTCAACCTGCGTTGAAGCAAGTCCAAGATCAAAAAAAACCAATCGAACCCCATTTATACCTCTTTTTTCTATCTCGCTATGTAAATGAACAAAGTTCTTTAAAATTATGTGTTTGTTTTTGTTTCCTTTCAGCCGATTAATTGCATATTTATAATTATCTTCATCTTGCTCAAACGCTATTAAAGTTCCCTTTGGACCTATTTTTTTTAAGAACATTTCACTATGACCTCCCAAACCAAGTGTACAATCTACAACCGTGTCTCCTTTTTTAAGCTTAGAATACTTTTCAACAGTTGCAATCAACACCGGATCATGACCATGTTCGCTTTGTTTTAAGGGCATTTCTCGATTTTTTACTCATCAATTGTTCAAAACTTGTGCACAAAATGTGTATAACTTTTTTGATCACTCAAATACATCTCTAAATTAAGGATATACAAGATTAATGTCAACAATATTCTACTTTTTAGGGTAAGTTTTTTGTTCTTAGGAGCGTTAAAATGCTTGTTTTTCCCTATAGAATAAACAAAAACATTAGATCTATATTTACATTGTTTGATTTGCAAGTTGTTGCATAATTTTTGTATACACAACAAACTCTTGGTTTTTATATTTGACTGTGTTAAAACAAATATAGTTATTAAATCAATAATAAGTATAAAACTTTTGAACATACCTCCTGAACTTATTGTATTTTTTTCTTCAATGCTCCCAATAACAGAATTGCGTGGGGCTATTCCCCTTGGCTTTGCAATGGGATTATCCGCCGAAAGTACATTTTTCTGGGCACTTTTAGGCAACATTTTACCGTGTTTTTTTATTTTATGGACACTTAACCCAATTTCTAAATTTTTAATGCGTTATTCAAAGTTTTTTAATAAATTCTTTACAAAGCTCTTTAATAAAACAAAAAATAAGCACGAAGAAGCCATTATTAAATATGGAGCTGTCTTTCTAATAATATTCGTGGCAATTCCACTCCCTGGTAGCGGAGGATGGACTGGTAGCTTGCTCGCATTCCTATTCGGATTTAAATATTGGAAAGCCATGGGATATATTACAATAGGATTAACCATGGCGGCATTAATAATCACCGTGGGAATAAACGGAGCGGTAGGATTATTTTAGAATTCAAAAAGCTAATTTGTTTATTCATTTATCTTTATATCCCCTCTAACAACAACATCTTCCACTACGTCGTATATAGCAGAAGGTTCTTGAATGCCTAAGAATCCCCCATTAATAATCAAATCCGGCTGAAGCTTACTGCTAACGCTCTTTAACTGAGTCAAGAAATCATTAATATCGTATGTCTCAGGTTTCCCAAACAAATTAGCACTTGTTGTTGTAATTGGATGACCCATATCTTTAACCACATTTAAAACACTCTTATAAGCCGGATTGCGTAAACCAACTTTATTTATCCCCTTACAGAAAAACTGGGGCAGGGATCCATCTCTGTTTAACAAAAATGTATATGGTCCCGGCCAAAATTTATCAAACAGTTCCTTGCCCCTATCGGGCACATCAGCCCACCTCTCAGCATCCTCTTTATCTGTGACAATAATACTAACAGGCTTAAATTCCGGCATTTCCTTCAACATATAAAGTTTTCTAAGTGCATCTTCATTAAAAATATCAACGGCAAGTCCATAACATGTTTCTGTAGGATGCAAAACAATCCCTCCTTGTTTTAGAACATTTACCATCTCTTTTTCGATATTACTCCCCCAATTTTCATCCTCAACTGTCAACCGTTTCATATGAAATAATATTAAATTAATTTGACCGCGGGCATTCTACTACGCTATTACTATGCCTGCAATCATCTAACCTCTTCCATTATGAAAACCAGAGTAGCAATAAACGGATTCGGTCGTATAGGACGACTTGTTTTTCGTATTAACCTAGAACGAGACTTATTTGATGTAGTTTCTATAAACGATCCAAACTCGACAGAGAAGATGGTTCACCTGTTAAAGTACGATTCAACCTATGGACGATTAAACGCGGAAGTGGAAACCAAAGGTGAAGACGAAATCATCGTTAACGGAAAACCGATAAAAGTTTATCACACAAGAGAGCCCCTTGAACTCCCTCACAGAAAAAACGATATAGATGTTGTAATAGAATCTACGGGTGCTTTTAGAGACAGAGAAGGAGCTTCAAAACATCTGCAAGCCGGAGCCAAAAGAGTGCTAATAACAGCTCCCGGAAAAGATGTTGATAGAACAATTGTACTTGGCGTAAACGACAACGAGCTCCATGCGGAAAAAGACCTTATTATCTCAAACGCTTCCTGCACAACAAACTGTATTGCCCCGGTTGCAAAAACATTAAACGATGCATTTGGAATTAAAGAAGGACTTTTAACCACAATTCACGCGGTTACAACTTCTCAAAATATTCTTGATGCCCCTCACAAAGATATGAGACGGGGAAGAAGCGCACTTACATCAATGATTCCAACAACTACCGGCGCAGCAAAAGCCGTAACATTGGTAATTCCGGAGCTCAAAGGAAAATTAAACGGGATGGCAATAAGAGTACCTCTCCCAACAGTTTCTGTTGTAGATTTTGTTTGTAATGTAGAAAAAGAGGTTACAGCAGAAGAAGTAAACGATGTTCTTAAAAAAGCTTCAGATAATAAGCTTAAAGGAATTATGGACTTTTCTAACGAACCTCTTGTTTCTATCGACTATAAAGGAACTCATTTTTCATCTGTAGTAGATGGGCTGTCAACAATGGTTGTAGGAAATATGGTTAAAGTAATTGCTTGGTACGATAACGAATGGGGATATTCCGAAAGGGTAGTTGATTTAGCCAAAAAGATCGGGAGCAAGCTATAAAAACATATAAAGCTTTGGCTTTAAGCAATCACTTCAATAATCTCCTCCGGATTAAAATATTTGTCCGAAAGTTCTTCAACTGCAACACTTAGATATGTTGAAACTCCTCTTATCGTAAAGATATCACCGTAACCTTTTACCCTTATTCTTAAACCTTTTCTAATACCAAGTTTTAATATCTTTTCAAATTTTCTAAAATAGCCTTTCCCCACAAAATCTCTAAACGGCAATGTTTTATTCGAAACCCCGTTTTCTCTTATAAATTTGGTGTAAGCGTTATATACCAATGTTTTCTCTTTCTCGTTGCACCAGACTGCAAGTTTTTTTGCAACTTGCCCATGAATATCAACACGTGCGTCAGGGGTGTTAGAAACAATATAATTTACAAGGTCTTTAAGTCCGTTTACCAAATCGTATATATCGTCTTCAAAAGGCTTCATAAGCTCAGGGGGCAGAATCTCCCTAGCCTCTTCTTCAAATATTCTATACAGCTCACTGTCTTTTGGTAATAAATTCATATTTGCTATGCAAGTTATAAATCTTATAATTTTACCATAAATTCAATTTTATTTAAAGCGCAGATATACTAGCGCTTATGCAAATCTTGTCAAATTTTGTTAGCACTGTATAATAGAAAGTGCTAAGTAATTACTAAATTATGCCTGAAGACAGAAAACAAGAAATACTTAGAGCAATAGTAAAACACTTTATTAAAACCGCTGAACCTGTTGGCTCTAAGACCATATTGGTAAGCTATAAATTTCATATAAGCCCTGCAACAATTAGGAATGATATGGTCACATTGGAAAAACAGGGTCTGATTTATCAACCATATACTTCATCCGGGAGAGTTCCAACAGATAATGGATATAGGCTTTATGTAGATGAAATAGCTGATTATGCAACGGCAAAAAAGAAGGCGCTGGCAAAATTAAATGCGGTACAAAAAGAATATAAAACCGAAAAAGTAAGAGAACATATTTATGATTCTGTCTCACTACTTTCAAGAGCTACGGATAATGTAAGTTTTGCAACCCTGCCCGACAATAAGCGCACATTCTATATTGGGCTTTCAAATGTTTTAAAACAACCTGAATTTGCTACAAACAATATTAGAGCAAGCCAAGTTGTTGAAGTGTTTGAAAATGATGATAATTTTAGAAATACACTTGAAAACCTAAACCTTGATAACACCGTAAAAACATTTATAGGAAAAGAGAATCTCTTTGAACAAATTCAAAGTTGCAGTCTTATGGTAACTTCTTATGAAAGTAATGGATTTAAAGGTTACATGGGGATACTTGGTCCAACCAGAATGAATTATCCGTTTAACAAAACAATTCTTGAAGAAGTAAAAAAATTAATTATAAATTATTAATTTAACTTATCTAATGAAATGACTAATAAAAATAAGAAAAAAACTGGGAATAAAGAACTAAAGCAAGCTCAAGAAAAAATAGAAGATTTAACACAAGCAGCTAAAAGATCTATGGCGGACTTGCAAAATTATAGAAGACGGGTTGAAGAAGAAAAGAGAGAATTCGCAAAATTTGCATCAGTAAATGTATTTATGGAAATTCTACCAATTTTCGACAGTTTAGAGCGAGCTCAGGAACATTTGCCGAAAGATTTAAAAGATAATAACTGGGTACAAGGAATTCAAAATATTATCAAACAATTTGAGCAAATAATAATTAAATTCCAAATCGAGAAAATGAAAACCGTAGGAAAAAAATTTGATCCGAATAAACACGAAGCAGTGGCGCAGGGAGCTGGAGAAAAAGATATTATAATAAACGAACTTGAAGCCGGATACGAAATGGACGGACATACTTTAAGAGCTGCGAAAGTACAAGTTGGAGACGGAACAAACAAAAAATAATTTTTACTTGACCCGCAATATCTAGCACTCTATAATGAAGAGTGCTAAATTCAATAACTTTTTATATTATGTCAAAAATTTTAGGAATCGACCTCGGAACAACAAACTGCTGTATGGCTGTTATGGAAGGTGGCGAAGCCACTGTAATTCCAAATGCCGAAGGAGGACGAACAACTCCTTCAATGGTTGCTATTAAAGACGGTGAACGCCTTGTTGGAATAGCCGCAAAAAGACAAGCAATGACAAATGCGCAAGATACTATTTTTTCTTCTAAACGTTTTATCGGACATTTATTTAATGAGTCAAAAAAGGATATAGAAAGGATGCCTTTTAAATGCACGAAAGGAAAAAACGGGGAAATCGAGTTAATGCTTGATGGGAAAGCCAGAAGACCTGCAGAAATCGCTGCCATGATCCTTCAAAAATTAAAAGCAGATGCGGAAAAATATCTTGGAGAAGAGATTAAAGAAGCGGTAATTACAGTACCGGCTTATTTTAATGACGCACAGCGTCAAGCAACAAAAGATGCCGGCAAAATCGCCGGACTTGAAGTAAAAAGAATTATTAATGAACCAACAGCAGCCGCGCTGGCTTACGGAATAGATAAAAAAGGGGCGGATAAAAAAATTGCCGTTTATGATCTTGGCGGAGGTACATTTGATATCTCAATTTTGGAGATTGCCAATGTTGACGGTGAAAAACAATTTGAAGTTCTTTCTACAAACGGAAATACTCAACTTGGAGGAGATGACTTCGATCAAGCAATTATCGACTGGCTCGTTAAAGAGTTCAAAAAGGATCAAGGAGTTGATCTTTCAAAAGACAAAATAGCTCTGCAACGTCTTAAAGATGCCGCGGAAAAAACAAAAATAGAGCTTTCTTCTCAACATGAAACAGAAGTAAACATACCGTTTATTACTTCAGATAGCTCCGGTCCAAAACATTTAAATATCAAATTAAGCAGAGCAAAACTCGAAGATCTTGTAACTGATCTTATCCATGCAACAGTTGATCCTTGCAGAAAAGCAATGAAAGATGCAAAAGTTTATCAAAGCGATATTGATGAAGTCATTTTGGTTGGTGGCATGACTCGTATGCCAAGCGTACAAGCGAAAGTTGAAGAAATTTTCGGGAAAGAATCTCATAGAGGATTAAATCCGGATGAAGTTGTAGCTATGGGAGCCGCAATTCAAGGTGGAGTTTTACAAGGAGATGTAAAAGATATTCTGCTTCTTGATGTAACACCTCTTTCTTTAGGGCTTGAAACCCTTGGTAGTGTCTCAACCAAACTTATAGAAAGAAATACAACCATTCCAACATCTAAATCGCAAGTGTTCTCTACTGCTGCCGATAATCAAACATCTGTAGAAATACATGTATTACAAGGTGAAAGACCAATGGCAAGCGACAATAAATCTCTTGGAAAATTTGTACTGGATGGGCTTCCACCTGCACCACGTGGTGTCCCACAAATTGAAGTAACTTTTGACATTGATGCAAATGGAATCTTAAATGTTAAAGCCACTGACAAAGCCACAAACAAGGAACAACACATAACCATAAGCGGATCATCAAACATATCCGATGACGAAATAGAACGAATGAAAAAAGAGGCAGAGGCTCATGCGGCTGAAGATAAAGAAAAACAAGAATCAATCGAAACTAGAAACAAAGCCGAAAGTCTTGTGTTGCAAAGTGAGAAAACAATTAAAGATGCCGGCGATAAAGTAACTGACGAAGTTAAAAAACCTATACAAGAAAAAATTGATACATTAAAGAAAATCCTTGAAAATAAAGAAGCGAAAAATGACGAAATTAAAACCGCTTACGATGCACTTTCCGATGAAATCCAAAAAGTGGGAGCTCAAATGTATCAAGCCACAAACCAAGCCGAACAAGCAAAAAAAGATGAACAAGACGGCATAAAAGTTAAAGAGAAAAAAGATGGGAAAGAAGATGATGTTGTTGAAGGCGAGGTTGTAGATGAAAAAAAAGATGAAAAAAAATAATCTAATATGGTAAACTGCAGGAGATTTTTAATAATTCTCCTGCATGCCAATCTTAATAAGTTTAATAAGCCTTTTTTTCCCAAGACTGGCGGTTCTGCTTCTGTGGATACTTACAGGATGGTTTAATGGAATATTTGATACTTTTGTATGGCCTATACTTGGTTTTTTAATTATGCCATACACTTTGCTTTGGTACAGCGTTATTCACCATTGGTTTGGAGGGACATGGAGTGGAGTCCCGATTTTCATACTTATCATAGCAATCATTTTAGACCTGTTATCATTATCCAGAATAGGCAGATAATCTTTAAAAAATGGAACAATCTATAAAAATTGGAATAAGCTTTGGGCTTACTTCCGGAATAGTTACAACACTTGGACTTATAGTCGGACTTAATGCTGGAACATCTTCGGAAATGGTAGTAGTTGGGGGAATTTTAACTATCGCTATAGCAGATTCTGCAAGCGATGCCCTTGGAATTCATATATCACAGGAATCCGATCCAAAAAAATCGATAAAGGAAATATGGATGTCAACTATTGCAACTTTTTCAACCAAACTTGTATTTGCGTTAAGTTTTATTATACCCGTAGTTCTATTGGAGTTAAATACAGCCGTAATAGTAAGCATTATTTGGGGACTACTACTTTTATCTATATTTAGTTACTATATTGCGGTACAAAAAGGCGAAAGCCCCTGGAGAGCAATACTTGAGCATACAATAATAGCTGTACTTGTAATAATTTCAACCAACTTTGCAGGAGATTTCATCCACTCTATTTTTTCTTAACCGTTATTTTACATGCCATATATACCTTCAGTGCAAACAAGTATAAAATATTTCTTTTTTATTCTACTTACTTATTTATTTTTCCTTATTATTCGCCCCTTTTTGCCTGCAATAATTCTTGCCCTTGTTTTTGCAATAGCATTCTTTCCGATTCTAAAATTTTTCAGGAAAAAACTTAAAATAAATAAAATCATTTCGACCGTTATAATTTTTATCCTAACAATTCTGTTTATTATAGGTCCGATAGCTATATTAATCGGACTCATAACAAAGGAAGCAATTGCCTTTGCAACCGGCCCAGATTTACAAGCACTAATTCATTTTATAAGTAAACTTAAGTCGATTGATATTTTTGGTTACACTTTAAGTTTGGAAACAATAAAAACCTCACTTATAGGTGCAATAGGAAATATCGGGCAAATTGTAGCTTTCTTGGGTTCAGAAGCTTTTGGCAAATTCGTGGGGATATCCTTTCAATTTTTTGTCTTTTTATTCTTATATCTTTTTTTGTTATTGGACGGCGAAGATTTTGTTAATTATTCAAAGAGAATTTCACCTTTTACAAAAAAACAAAACGATATTTTTTTTAAGAAATTCGAGAATGTCGCAAGAACGGTTTTTCAAGGAAATTTGCTTGCCGCAGTTCTTTCCGGTTTGGCAGCAATGATAGGATTTTCAATCTTCGGATTACAAGCCGCTTTAATATGGGGAATTCTAGCCGGCATACTGTCACTTGTACCAACAATAGGAACTTTAGTCGTTTACGGAATAGGATCGTTGATATTATCGTTCGGCTCACCATTCCCATGGATGCTTGCTCCCCTGCTATATTATTTATTTGTTGAAATCGGTCTCATACAAAGCTTTATAAAACCAAAATTAATCGATGAAAAAATAAAAATTCATCCGATACTTATATTTCTCTCTTTAGTTGGAGGCGTCTCCGTATTCGGATCAATAGGTATTATATACGGACCAATCATAGTAGTACTTTTTATAACAATGTTTGATTTTATTATTGTAACAGAGAAGAAATAAGTTGTATAAATAAATTATCTAACTCTTTATTAAAATGCTTGATATTAAATTTATCGCCGAAAATATCGCACTCGTAAAACGTGGAGCTGAAAAGAAAAATATAAAAGTTGATATCGATAAGATAATTTCGCTCGATAGCGAAAGAAGATTAATTTTAACCGATGTTGAAACATTTCGTGCAAAACAAAATGCAGTCTCGAAAGAAATTCCGCAAAAACAAGGAGAAGAAAAAAACAAGCTTTTAACTAAAATGAAATTGTTAAAAGATGAATTAAAAATTAAAGAACAATCTCTTGAAGATTTACAAGAGATTTTGGACAAGCTTTTATTGCAAATTCCAAATCCTCCTTTCGACGAAGTCCCAGACGGGAAAGGAGAGGAAGATAACATTGTTGTAGATACTTATTTAGAACCTACAAAATTCGATTTTAAACCGAAAGATCATATTGAACTCGGTAAAAACCTTGATTTGCTTGAGCTTGAGAAAGCGGCCGAAACCTCCGGAACAAGATTCTATTACATAAAAAACGATCTAGTTCTTCTTGAATTCGCACTTATTCAATATGCGCTAAGTAAAATTTTGCCAAAAGGATTCAGCCCAATTTTGCCACCTGCTTTAGTGCGTAAACAAGCTATGGTTGGAACAGGATTTTTCCCAGCTGATAAAAACGAAATATATTCAGTGAATCCCGGTGAAGACGATCTTTATCTAATAGGAACCGCGGAAGTACCTTTATGTATGCTTCATTACAACGAAATTCTGGATGAGAAAAAATTACCTTTGCGCTATGTCGGGTTTTCTCCGTGTTTTAGACGAGAGGCAGGAAGTTACGGCAAAGATACAGCAGGAATCATTAGAGTTCATCAGTTCGATAAAATAGAGATGTTTACTTTTGCCCATCCGGACATGGCAAAAGAAGAACATCAATTGATTGTAGATATTGAAGAAGAAATCATCCAAGGACTTAAGATTCCATATCAAAAAGTTAATGTATGTGGAGGTGATCTTGGAGCTCCTGCAGCTCAAAAATATGATATTGAGGCTTGGATCCCAACTCAAGAAAAATACAGAGAAATCACAAGTTGTTCAAATACAACAGATTTTCAAGCAAGAAGAAGCAAAATTAGATTTAAAGATTCAAATGGGAAGAAAAGATATGTTTACACATTAAACGGAACAGGCATGGCAATGCCAAGAATGTTCGTGGCAATCTTGGAAAACAATCAAAACAAGGATGGTAGTGTTACTATACCGAAAGTACTTAGACCTTATATGGGAGGACAAAGAACTATTGAGACAAAATAACAGCACAAGAGTAATTATATATGTAAACATCTCTAGCATTGTCATAGTATGCATTTTTATGTTAAAATAGCATGAGTTACTTAACGAAAATAAGTATGTTGGCACTTTCTACAGACTCATTAAACGGATATGGATTAAACAGAATCTTTGCCTTTGCAAAAGAAGCAGGCTATGAAGGCTTAGATTTGTATATTTCCCAAAAACTTTATGATACTCAAAACGCAGAGTACATAAAAAACTTAACAGCCGAGTACAAAATCCCAATTGTTGCGATGCAACTTCCAGACCCAACTCCAAAAAGACTCGAAAAAGCTATAGAAATCGCCAAAGCCGTAAACTGTAAAGTAATTGTTGTTCAACCACCTAAAATTTTTAGTGTAAGACAAACTTCATGGCTTAAAACACAAGTTCCAAAAATAAGAGCTAAAGAAAATATATCAATTGCCCTTGAGAACGCTCCATCCGATATGATTCTTGGTTTTATCCCAAAACATGCAATGAATAATGTTGTGGAAATGAAAAAATTCAAACACGCATGTATAGATACAACGCGCGTAGCCTCAAAAAGACAAGACCTTATAAGAATATATAAAACCTTATCCAAATATCTTGTTCATGTTCATTTATCAAATGTAAAAGGATCTAAGAAATACTATCTTCCCGATGATGGAATTCTTCCTCTTGAAAGTTTTCTTACGAAACTAAAACAAGACAATTTCCCCGGTTCCATTTCCATGAAAATAAATCCAAAATATCTAAATGCCGGAAACGACGAGAAAATGATGAAGCATTTAAGGGATATGAAAGAGTATTACAATAAATATTTTGCCAACGTGGAAGTTTAAAGTTTTTTGCTTGACAACAAAAGCAAAATGAATAGAATACGGTTGCTGTTGGAAAGCTTTCCGTTTTGTTTTTCCTGGAAAGTACATGAATGCGTTATGAGTAGCAGTATTATTTTAAGCCATATTCTGTTATCTTACTTTTAATTATGCCTAGTAAACCTAAAGACACTAAAAAGGCTACTAAAAAGCTTACCCGAAAACAAATTGACACAAAGGTCAAGCCAAAAAAAGTAACCAAAGGTGTTATTAAACAAACTCCAAAAGCCGGACCTAAAAAAGTGAAATCAAAAAAATCTGTAGAGGTAGTTGAAAAGATTAAAGCTACAAAGCCCGCCGTAAAAAAAGTAAAAAAAGAGGTTAAGAAAAGAAAGAAAAAAATATCTTTGCAAGAAGATTCTTTTAGTATGACGCAATATATAGAGCAGATGACACAACCTATTGTGAAAACATCAAAAAGAAAGTTTTTTAGCCCGCAACATGATAGTAATGTGCCACTTCCACCGCTTATAGAAGTTCAACTTATGTCTTATAAGTGGTTTTTGGAAGAAGGGTTAAAAAATCTATTGGATGAAGTATCCCCTATTTCGGATTTTTCCGGGAAAAAATTGGAACTTCATTTTTTAAACCATTCAATTGGGGAACCGAAATATCAACCAAGAGAAGCCAAATCTAAAAATCTCACATTTGAAGCCCCTTTAAAAGTGCATGTACAACTTGTAAACAAAGAAACCGGTGAAATTAAAGAACAGGATGTATTTTTAGGTAGCATCCCTTTAATGACCGGACGTGGAACATTTATTATAAACGGAATCGAGCGTGTGGTAGTAAGCCAAATAGTAAGGTCACCGGGTGTCTTCTTTTCCGCAAACAGTGCGGCTCCGGGAATGAACAGCGCAAAAATCATTCCAAAACGAGGAGCATGGCTTGAAATCGAGACAGACAAAAAAGGAATTATTACTGTAAAAATTGATAGAAAACGAAAAATCCCTATAACCGCTTTGCTTCGAGTATTCGGATATGAGAAAGATAAAGATATCCTTAATTTGTTTAAAGATGTAATCCCTGACATCGAGCATGATTATATTTTAAACACCTTAGAGAAAGATCCCGCAAAAACACTTGATGAAGCTTATCAAAGTATCTATAAAAAAATTCGTCCCGGAGATCTTGCAACACCCGAAAATGCAAAGGCGCTTATTAAATCTATGTTCTTCGATTATAGAAAATATGATATGGGCCCCGTAGCTCGTTATAAATTAAATAAAAGGTTTAAATTAAACACGCCAAATACGAACGAATTCCATACTTTTCAAGTAAAAGATCTTATTCTTATTCTTAAATATTTAATCAGACTTAACAATAAAGAGCTTAAACCAGATGATATTGATCATTTAAGCAATAGACGTGTTAGAGCTGTTGGGGAACTTGTCCAAAATAAATTTAGAGTAGGATTGCTTAGAACAGACAGAATAGCAAAAGATCGTATGACTGTAATGGATCTGGAAACCGTTACTCCTACTCAACTTATAAATTCAAGACCGATAACTGCGGCATTGCGTGAATTCTTTGCGAGTTCTCAGCTTTCCCAGTTTATGGATCAAACAAACCCACTGGCTGAACTGGCTCATAAAAGAAGACTTTCCGCAATGGGTCCCGGAGGACTTTCTCGTGAACGTGCTTCGTTTGATGTTCGCGATGTACATACTTCTCATTATGGAAGAATCTGCCCAATTGCAACTCCGGAAGGACCAAATATCGGACTTGTTGTCCATCTTGCTTCTTATGCTCGTGTTAATGAATACGGATTTTTACAAACACCTTTTAAAGAAGTCAGGCATACTGTTCCAAATAATATTAAATCCATCGTTGGACGAACTGCATCGGAAGATATAAAAACCCCTAGGAATAAAGTACTCGTAAAGGCCGGAGAGAAAATTACGGAGAAAGTTGCCAAAGAAATTACTAAACTTAAAGACAAAGAAATCTCAGTAAAACCTTATGTAAGCAATAAAATTACTTACATGGATGCAGATGAGGAAAAACCGAACATCATAGCTCAAGCGAATACGGAAATAGATGAAACTACAAATGAAATTATTGATGACCGAACTCCGTCAAGACACAATGGAGAACCTATTCTCGCAAATGCAGATGATTTGACTCACATTGATGTATCTCCAAAACAAATTATCTCAATAACAACATCTTTGATTCCATTCTTGGAACACGATGATAATACTCGTGCTTCAATGGGATCAAACATGCAACGTCAAGCGGTTGCTCTTGTAAGTCCTCATGCCCCTGTTGTTGGGACAGGTATGGAAGAAGTTACTGCAAAAAGTTCCGGACAAGTAATTATGGCCGAAGATGATGGAATAGTTTCTTATGTAGATGCAAATGAAATTACGGTAATATATAAAAATGGGAAAAAGTCTACATATAATTTAAATGTTTATCAAAGATCAAATCAGGGAACCTCGCTTCATCAAAGAGCGGTTATTAATAATGGAGATAAAGTTAAACGTGGAGATATTCTGGCGGATGGATCGTCAACTCAAGAAGGGGAACTGGCACTCGGGCAAAACCTTCTTGTCGCTTACATGACTTGGCAAGGTTATAACTATGAAGATGCCGTTATTATGTCTGAACGTTTGGTTAGAGACAGTGTTTACGACTCAATTCATATCGAAACTTTCACAATGGACGTTAGAGATACTAAACTTGGTCCTGAGATCGTTACTCGCGATATCCCGAATGTTGGAGAAAACAGGCTTAAAGATCTTGACGCGGATGGCATTGTTAGAATAGGAGCACATGTTAGAGAGGGAGACATTCTTGTGGGGAAAATAACCCCAAAAGGTGAAACCGAACTTACCGCAGAAGAAAGACTCTTAAGAGCGATCTTTGGCGACAAGGCACGTGATGTTAAAGACACCTCTCTTCGTTTGCCGGGAGGTGAAGGTGGAAAAGTTGTAGGAGTGCAATTATTTACAAGAAAAAACGGAGATGAACTTGCAACCGGAGTTAACAAGCAAATAAAAGTTAGTGTTGCTCAAACAAGAAAAATCTCGGTCGGTGATAAAATTGCCGGACGACATGGGAATAAAGGTGTTATCTCCAATATCGTACCACAGGAAGACATGCCATTTCTTCCGGATGGGACACCTATTGATATAATTTTAAACCCTCTTGGTGTATCAAGTCGTATGAATATCGGACAAATTTTGGAGACTCATCTTGGATGGGCAGCTTCCAAACTTGGAATAAAAGTAGCAACTCCAGCTCTAAACGGTATTACTACCGACCAAATTACAGAGACACTAAAAAAAGCCGGATTGCCGAGAGATGGAAAAATTCAGTTATATGATGGAAGAACAGGTGAACCGTTTGATCACAGATCAACGGTTGGGACAACTTATATAATGAAACTCAGCCACTTGATTGAAGACAAGATGCATGCACGTAGCGTTGGACCTTACTCTCTTGTTACTCAGCAACCTCTTGGAGGCAAAGCTCAACATGGAGGACAGCGTTTTGGAGAAATGGAAGTATGGGCTCTTGAGGCATATGGAGCATCCCATACACTTCAAGAAATGCTTACAATCAAATCCGATGATGTATACGGACGAGCAAAAGCATACGAATCGATTGTTAAAGGAGAATCTATTAGAAAACCCCGAACTCCGGAAAGCTTTAATGTGCTTGTTAAAGAGCTTCAAAGTTTATGCTTAAGCGTAGATCTTGCTTCCGACAAGTCTATTGAAATTAATGACGAAACGGACGAGACTTACTCTCTCGCAGAGAAAGAACAAGAAGAAACGCAAACTCTTAATGAAGATACGGAAACGCGTGAAGAAGTTAGCCCTGAAGTGGCAAAAGAAATGAGTAAAGAGATAGTTGAAGATAAAGACGAAGAGAATTTGGATAAAGATGTTAAATTAACAGCCACGGCATCCGTTGAACTTGCTGAAGCCGAGACAGAGGCAGATATTGCCAACAATAAATAAACAATTATTTAAAACACTTTTTACTTAACTAACCAAAAAGAGCAATGAGAAGTGTAAACAAAGTTATTCTGATCGGGAATCTAACTAGAGATCCGGAAATGAGACAGACATCTAACGGACAAATGGTTACAACATTTTGTATTGCAACAAACAGAGAATGGATTACAAAAGATTCAAGTAAGCACAGTCTAGCTGAATATCACGATATTGTGGCTTGGGCCAGACTCGCAGAAATTTGCAGTAAATATCTAAAAAAAGGAAAACTTGTTTATGTTGAAGGATATTTAAAAACAAGAAGTTGGGATACTCCGGAAGGCGTTAAGAAATTTAGGACCGAAGTTGTAGCTCAAGACATGATAATGCTTGAAAAACGACCGGATGGAGAAGATGAAGATTATATTCCGGAAGAAAACCCCGCACATAGTAGCCACGAGGAAACCGATTCTAAAGTCAAAGAAACTCGGGTCACAGAAGCTCCCGCCGAAACTACAACCGAGGAGACACCTACTGAAGAACCTGCCGAGGAGACACCTACTGAAGAACCTGCCGAGGAGACACCTACTGAAGAA
>JAGGUZ010000020.1 GCA_021158225.1 bacterium
CAGCATAGTGAACAGAGTTGAAAACATTATTTTGAGCAATGAGGAGTATGTTTATGTGCCCGAAGTAAGGGAATTTGCGATGATGTGATTTTATCCTTCGCCTTCGCCCCTTCGATGGAATCAGAGGCTCCAACATTCTGCTTACAATATAATTTACATACCAGCTTACCAGCTTAGTTCTTAATCTAACCACTTCCCCTCTTCTTTAATCAACTTAATAAGTTCCTCAACAGCCTCCGCTTCCGGAATATTTTTTTTGGCTAAAATATGCCCCTTATAAAGATTAACTTTACCAGGGCCAGCTCCAACATATCCAAAATCCGCCTCACCCATTTCGCCTATACCATTAACGATACAGCCCATAATCGCTATACGAAGCCCTTTTAGATGCCCAAGCCTTTTCTTGATAATATTTGTGACTTTCTCAATATCAAAAAGGGTTCTCCCGCAAGAAGGACATGAGATAAATTCTGCACGGCTCATTCGCCTACCGGTTGCTTGTAAAATATCGTAACAAACAGGAACCTCCTTTACCGGATCTTCAGTTAACGAAACCCGTATAGTGTCACCAATACCTTCCATTAGCAAAGTCCCGATCCCAATAGCCGATTTCACCCTTCCTTCACTTGCATTCCCGGCCTCCGTAACTCCAAGATGGATGGGATAGTCCATCCTCTCTTCGTCAAGTTTTTGAACAAGAAGCCTGTTTGCTTCAATCATTATAAGCGGATCTGATGCCTTAACCGCAATAATAAGATCGTCAAAATTATTTTCGTGAAAAATTCTCGCATATTCCATGACAGACTCAACCATTCCCTCAGGCGTATTCCCATATTTCTCCAAAATCCTTTTTGAAAGAGACCCATGATTTGCCCCGATTCTAACCGGCACACCGGCCTCTTTTGCCTCATTGATAAATCGTACCAATTCGTCATGATTATTGAATGTATTTCCCGGATTCAGCCTAATTTTATCCGCAACTTTTAAAGTGGCAAAAGCAACATCGGGAATAAAATGAATATCTGCAACCAAAGGTACATTTACCTGCTTTTTAATTTCTGCCAAAGCATCAACATGTTTAACGGTTGGAGTTGTAATTCTCACTAGCTCCGAACCGGCTTTAGCACATTCATTAACTTGTTTAACAGTTGCATCAATATCAAGCGTATCCGTGTTAGTCATAGTTTGAACTCGCACCGGGTTATCGCCACCGATACCAATATCACCAACCATTACTTGCCGAGTTTTTCGTCTGTATTTCATGCTAGAAGTATAGCATAAGTTATCTGGGGACTAACATTAAAGTCTTTATTTAAGCCATTGTAGCAGAGTTACCTGGTAAGTCTTGCAAATAACTCCGGCAGTCGGGTAGTATTCTAACAGGAATGTAACACCACCAACATGAAGCAATATCTAAATCTAGTTAAGTTCGTACTGGAAAACGGCGAAGACAAACCGGATAGAACCGGAACCGGCATTCTATCTGTTTTTGGAACACAAACAAAGTACGATTTAAGAGAAGGTTTTCCACTTGTTACAACAAAAAAAGTCAGTATTAAAAATATTATTCGTGAGCTTTTGTGGTTTTTAAAGGGTGCCACAAATATTAATGATGGACTTCTTCCTCATACTAGAATTTGGAATCCGTGGGCAGATGAAAATGGTGAACTTGGACCAATCTATGGATATCAATGGCGGAAATGGGAGCGATACGAAAAAGACCCGAAAACCGGTAAATATAAAATGACACATGTAGATCAAATAGCGCAAGCAATTGACCTTATTAAAAACAATCCAACTTCTCGCAGGATAATTGTCTCAGCATGGAATCCGGCAGATTTACCAAGAATGGCTCTACCCCCATGTCATGCGTTTTTTCAGTTTTATGTAGTTAACGGTCGGCTTGACTGTCAGCTATATCAACGAAGCGCCGACATAGCACTTGGCGTCCCCTACAACATCGCAAGTTATTCAGCCTTAATGATAATGATGGCTCAAGAGTGCAACCTTAAACCCGGTATTTTTGTGCACACACTCGGAGATGCCCACATCTACAAAAACCATATAGAGGGATTGAAGAAACAACTTACAAGAACTCCACACAAACTCCCTCAACTTAAATTGGCAAGAAAACCTTTTGATGAGATTACCCTGGAAGATTTTGAACTAATTGGATACAAGCACGACGACTTTATAAAATTTGATATCGCAGTTTAATGAAACATAAAGTTTATCAAATAGTGGCCACTGATGATCAGCATGGAATAGGGAAAAACGGTAAAATACCATGGAATCTTCCCGGAGACATGAAATTTTTTCAAAAAACAACAACACACACCAAAAATCCGACCAAAAAAAATATGGTGATTATGGGAAGAACAACATGGGAATCTATCCCCAAAAAGCACAGACCATTATCCGGCAGGCTAAATATCGTACTTAGTCGAAACACAGATTATAAAACGGATGGAGCCACTGTAGTAAACGACATAGATAAAGCCTTTAAACTGGCAGATAATTCAATTGAAACAATTTATATAATCGGAGGTGCAAGCATTTATAAACATACAATAAACTTGCCGGAAATAACCGGATTATATATCACAAGATTAAACGAGGTCTTTGATTGCGATACGTTCTACCCTGAAATTCCAAAACATTTTCCCAAGGTGAAAAAACTGGGAGATGCTCAAGATAATGGTATAAACTATGATTTTCTTCTATACACAAGAGCTTAATCATCCAACCAAACAGTAGCAAAACCATAACGAGTATATTTACCCGTTTTATTAAAGACAAGGTCGTAATTAATATGAATATTTTCCCCACTAATTGAATCCGTAGCCCAAACTCCGGTTTTATCAAATGAATATACGACAACCAAATGACCAATATATCTATCATTCCCAACGCCGTAAGGATACTGAATTACAAGTAGCTCCCCTTTTGAAAGGAAATTAAAGAAATTACTCGCATCTTTATACCAATACATCTTAAGATCATATTCATTTAGAAAATCAGTAATGTAATCAACATTCCATAGTACATCCGCCAAACAAACTAGCCATTATAAACATTAATACAGATCCTTAAGATATCATCATGCGTAATTTCGGGTATCTCGGCAAGAGAAGCATAATTTGCCAATACCCTTTCAACTTCTCCCCTTACAAAACTTCTTTCATTTTTCTTGTTCATATTTAAAAAGCGTTAATTATCAAAGCAGAAGAACTATATGTACTATACAGGCTAAATGTCAAGAATTTGCTTTATATGTGTTACATAATATAATAAGACCTGCGCCAATAATGTAAAATTCAAATGAAAAAGAAATATAAAAGAAATCAGAAACAAAAAATCAACAAGTTCGACAATTTAAGCAAACCACAAGCTGAACTTGATTTTCACAACAGAGGAGTTTTGTATCCGGAAGACATCAAAGAATTAGTTGACGTTTTTATACAAAAATCCATAGATAAAAATTTAACAAAAATTTTATTTATCACAGGAAAAGGGTTACACTCCAAAAAGGGTATGCCGGTAATAAAACCGCTTGTAAAAAAATATTTGCAAACAAAGCCGGAGGTAAAAAGAGTTTACGAAGGTAGATTTGACAGAGGTGGTTCCGGAACACTGGAAGTAACGCTCGAATACTAAAATATGAATTTTAAAGCAGTAAAAAAATCAGCTCTACAAACACTGAATTCGCTAAAGAGAAGTATATTAATACTCATCTCCGTGCTTCTTTTGGTTTCTTTTATGATAAGCGCGATTCCAAAGGAATTTTATTCGAAAATTTTCACCGGTAATAATCTGATCGATTCGTTAATAGGAGCAATTATAGGAAGCATATCTGCAGGAAACCCAATAAACAGCTACATTGTCGGAGGTGAACTCCTAAGCCAGGGAATAGGACTTATAGCGGTGACAGCATTTATTTTAACATGGGTGACGGTTGGAATTGTTCAGTTGCCCGCAGAATCTCTTATGCTAGGAAAAAAATTTGCTATTTATAGAAACATACTTAGCTTTATCACAGCAATTGTGGTCTCGATTTTAACAGTATTAATTTTGCAACTTTTTTAATGAAAGATTTAATCAAAAAAACAAGTGGAAGTGTAAAATTATTTATCATAGTAGCGCTTATCTACCTAATTTTTGGCATATTAAACCCACCGGCGATTACAAAAGCTTTTAATACTTTTCTAAAGATATCATGGGGAGTCATTCCGGTACTGTTAATTGTGTTCTTTCTGATGTTCATTACGAATATGTTTGTAAACGCAAAAAAATTCACGAAAGAACTTGAACATAAAGCGGGTATTAAAAATTATATTTTGGCCATTCTTCTTGGAATTTTATCGGCAGGTCCAATATATATGTGGTATCCGCTACTTGCAGATATGAAAGAACACGGAGTTCACGACAGTCTTATAGCAATCTTTTTATATAACCGAGCCGTAAAAATACCACTCCTTCCAATGATGATATACTATTTTGGAACTCCGTATGTAATTATTCTGAGTTGCCTTATGATAGTAGCTTCCGTAATAAACGGATTAATTATAGATAAAATATTAATAACCCAAAAATAATGAAAATCGCAATTGCCTCAGAAACAGAAGATGTAAATGGACAAGTAAGTGATAGAGCCGGAAGGGCCACTTACTACCTTATCTTTGATGAAAACAAAAAACTCATAGACACAGTGAAAAATCCATTTAGTGTTGGGGGTGGAGGAGCCGGTTTTTCAGTTGCCAAAATGCTCGCTGACATGAACGCAGATATTGTTATTGCCCCTAAGTTTGGGGGAAACATGGCAGGAGCGTTAGATGATAGGAATGTTAAACATAAGGAATTTGAAGGATCAATTCAAGATGCTTTATCAAGTTCATTACAATAATTTTAACCATAATCTAAAATGTCTACAAAACCACTTGTACATCTTACCACCGAAGACGAAGTCAAAGGAAAAGCGAAGGAAATTTTTGAACAGGTAAAAAAAACAACCGGGAATATTCCTAAATGGATGCGAGTAATGGCAAACAGAGAAGATATTATGGTCGGATTTTTTAGTCTCTTTCAAGCAACTATGGGAGAAGGATCAGTCGATCAATTATTGAAATGGAAAGTCGCTTACCAAATTTCAGACTTAAACAAATGCGACTACTGTGTAAGCGTTGCAAAAATGCAACTAAAAACTTTTGGTTTATCCGACGACGAAATAGCAAAAATAACTATCGTCGAAGATCCACGAGAAAAAACAGCTATAAAGTACACAATGGCATCAACATGCCATGCTTATAACATAGATCAAACATTATTCGGAAAGATGAAAGAAGATTTCACAGATGATCAAATAGTGGAAATTACAAGTGTGATTGGTCTGTTTAACTTTATTAACAGGTTTAACGATTCTCTTGGAGTATTACCGGACGAATAAGAAAACTTGACTAACACAACTATGTTAATGTAAAGTTAGGCATGCTTAACTTTAAGATTTGTGATTACAAAGAATCAGGAAGACTATCTTCGCGCCATCTTTCAACTTATTGAAAAAAACGGCGAAGAAGTAAAATCTAAAGATATAGTCAGTTTTCTAAATATTTCCAAACCGGCTGTGTCCGAAATGCTTGAGAAATTAAGCAAGAAAAAATATATCAAAAAATCACCGTACTCCAATATTTTCCTTACAAAAAAGGGGCTAGAAGAAGCCAAGAAAATAGTCTACAAACACAGAGTCGTAGAATTTTTTTTAAAAAAGATTCTAAATTTAGATAAGAAAAAAATGAAATTGGAAGCACATAAATTGGAACACGCCATGTCTGATGATATCGCAAAAAGATTATCTAAATTTTTAAAAAATCCAAAATCCTGTCCGTGTGGTTACGAAATTCCTAACATCAATTAAGAAATGGAAGAAAAGAAATCGCTATCTCAGTTTAAAAAAGGAGACAAAGTTAGAGTACTTTCTGTAAATTGCGGGAGAACACTATCGCGCAGATTATCTGACTTGGGTCTTTTTGAGGAAACCGAAATCGAAATAATAAAGAATGATGATTTTGGGCCTATAATTGTAAAAATTCTAAATTCTAAAATCGCACTTGGACGCGGTGAAGCAATAAAAATTTATGGAGAAAAAATATAATATAAAAGTTGGTTTAACAGGAAATCCGAATGTGGGGAAATCTACACTTTTTAACGCTCTTACGAAATCAAAACAACATGTTGGAAATTGGCCCGGAAAAACAGTAGAAAAAAAGGATGGATATGCAAGTTACAAAGATAAAAAAATTCACTTTGTTGATCTTCCCGGATCATACAGTCTAACTGCTTTTACCGAAGAAGAAACCGTAACGACAAGTTTTATATTGGATGAAAAACCTGATGTAGTAGTCCAAATTATAGACGCAGAAAACTTGGAAAGAAATTTGTTTATGACAATTCAGCTGATAGAACTTCAAGCTCCTTTGATTCTTGCAGTTAATATGCTTGATCTCGCTAAAAAAGGTGGAATTGAAATGAACATAAAAGAGCTTTCAATCCTATTAAATGTGCCAATTGTAGTTGTTAACGCAAGACATGAGAAAGGCATTAATGAGCTTATGGAAGCTATAATCAAAAAATCAACAAATAAACACAGATCAAAAGTTAAACTTACATACGGAACAGAAGTAAACGATGAATTAAAAAAAATAAAAGAATTTATTAAAAAAAATGACAAAAGAATTAATGATAACGAGCTAAACTGGATGGTAATTAAATTGCTTGAAGGAGATATTCGGATAGAACAAAAACTAACCAAGAAGCCTTATTGTATCGAGTTAAAATCATTAGTGGAAAAAAGCATTTCACATTTGGAAACAATTTTTTCCAGAGATATCCATAACATTCTAGCCGAAACAAGATATGGTTTTATTAAAGGTTTAAGCACGCAAATTGTAAAAAATAATAAAAAATCAAAAAATAATGATATTTCCTGCAAAGCAGATTGCCTGTTAACAAATAAATTTTTAGGAGTTCCAATTTTCTTGATTGTTGTTTGGATAATGTTTCAGGCAACGTTTGTATTATCCGGACCTTTAATTGTATGGATAGAAAATCTTTTTGAGTTTATCGGGAACCACATATCTATTTTTTTAGAATCAATACAAACTCCCAGCTGGATTAATTCATTAATTGTCGACGGAGTTATAGGAGGAGTCGGTGGAGTATTGGCATTTGTACCAATAATAGGAATTTTATTTCTTGTCATATCCATACTTGAAGATTCGGGTTATATGGCAAGAGTTGCATATGTTATGGATAAATTAATGCATAGAATAGGATTACATGGAAAAGCATTTATCCCTCTCATTCTTGGCTTTGGTTGTAACGTTCCGGGAATTATGGCAACCAGAACTCTAGAAACAAAAAAAGACAGATTGCTAACGATTTTAATTAATCCATTTATGTCATGCGGGGCAAGATTACCGGTTTATGCTCTATTCGCCGGAGCATTCTTTTCCGCTCATCAAGGACTAGTTATATTCTCACTTTACTTACTCGGCGTTTTTATAGCTGTAATTATGGGTCTTATATTCAAAAAATTATTTTCTCATGGTCTCTCATCTCCGTTTGTAATAGAGTTACCACCTTACAGATGGCCAAGTATAACCGGGTTACTAATACATGTTTGGGAAAGAGTATGGCTTTTTATTAAAAAAGCCGGAACAATTATTTTAGCATTTTCTATTATTATATGGGCCCTTGCCAGCTTCCCAGTTGGCGTAGATTATGGTACTCAAGCAAGTTATGCCGGGCAAATCGGTGAGACTATCTCGCCGGTATTTGAACCTCTCGGATTTGGAAATTGGCAATCCTCGGTCGCATTAATGTTTGGATTTGCGGCAAAGGAAGTTATAGTCAGTACATTTGGAACAATATATAACGTTGGAGACGGAATTTCTTTTAATACAGCTTTGCAAAATAATTTTACACCTCTATCCGCATATTCTTTTATGGTATTCACACTTCTGTATATCCCATGTATTGCAGTTATAGCAGTTGTAAAAAGAGAAACCAACTCTTGGAAATGGCCGTTATTCATGATTTTCTATACAACAACAATTGCATGGATTTTGGCGTTTATAGTTTATCAAGGAGGACTTATACTTGGATTTCAATAGATTAAACATATGACAATAACTGAAATTATAATTCTTGGAAGCATTTTAATAGCCTGCACAACAGGGATAATTTTATACATAAAAAATCAGTTTACTAGAGAAAATCCATGTAGCGATTGTCCATATTCAGATATATGTAATAAAAAATCTTAACCATATAAAAAATGTTATTAGCTTGGATTCTTTTGTTCAGTATTTTAGGTAGCGTTGGAGCAATTCTAACTGCAGCTTTATTCCTTTTGCTTAGGGAACCAACCCGCAAGTTACTTGTTCCATACTTAGTAGCCTATGCCACAGGAACGCTTCTAACTGCAGCATTACTTGGTTTAATTCCACATGCACTCAAGCAGATTTCTCCACAACAAACACTTGGAACGGTTTTAATTGGAATAATTTTATTTTTTATACTGGAAAAGGTACTTATATGGAGACACTGCCATGATTCAGAGTGCATAGAACATCATCACACTACAGCACCTCTAATACTTATTGGAGATGCATTTCACAATTCAACCGATGGACTTGTAATTGCTGCAAGCTTTTTGGTTTCGGTTCCACTTGGAATAGCTATTGGAATATCTGTAATAGCACATGAAATCCCTCAAGAAGTTGGAGACTTTGCAATACTTCTCCATAGCGGATATTCAAGAAGTAAAGCTCTATTCTGGAATACCTTATCCGGACTTACGACAATTCCGGTAGCAATAGTGTCATACTATGCCCTCGCAGAAGTCAAGATGGCAATTCCATATGTTATGGCTATCTCTGCAGCAAGTTTCCTATATATAGCACTGGTTGATATATCCCCTGAACTACACAGAAGATTTAAAGGTGAAAGTGGAATAATTCAGGTGTTACTTATGATAACCGGGATTACCACAATGCTTTTAATTATTCAAATGCATCCTTAAAAAACCTACTGCTTCATATGCATCACATACACAGCTATCTTGGCAACTTCCGCTCTTGTAATTTCTTGGTCAGGCTTAAACAATCCATCGGCATACCCAGAAACAATGTCCAAACTAAATGCATAACTCACAACTTTATAATACCAAGCATAATCAGGAACATCCGGGAAGCTGTACGAAACTTTATCGGGAATCGTAAATCCGGAGGCGAGCAAGAAAATTTTTGCAAGTTCAGCCCTTGTAACCTTTTGGTTCGGTCTGAAATAACCATCTTCATACCCCTCTATAATTTTTGAATCTTCGCCGTTTGCAATTATATTGTATGCCCAATGATCGATACCAACATCAGAAAAATCCGGTTTTAACGATTCATCAATATTAAATTCATTCATAAGTAAGGCTATTTTTGTAACCTCAGCTCTTGTAGCACCACCGTTCGGAACAAATTTATACTTGCTCCTTCCGGAAACAATCCCTGCACAAAAAAGCTCATCTATGTAGCGCTTAGCCCAATGCCCTTCGGTATCATCAAATGGAACAACACATAATTCTTCTCCACTACCATTATCTCCTCCATGACTATAGTTTGGTGGTCTGCCCCCGGCAACCGGATCGGTTTCATCATTATCAGTTATAAACTGACATCCCGGATCACTTGGATAATCAATCTTTCCATCTCCATCATCATCTAATCCGTTATTACAAGCCGGCCTACTGCTTCTTGGTTTCCAATCCGTTCTAACCTTAAAATCAGAGGCCCCACAACTTGAAGTATTCGCACAATTAAAACTTATTTTTCCGGTCACAGTTCCGTTTGCATACCCATGAAAATATCCGTTTGAATCAATTGTAACTCCGGCAAAATCAACCCAACCAAGATTTGCTCCCCAAGCTTGACCGGATAAATTCCCATCTCCATCATTTACCACCCCTGCCGTAGCCGGATTTAAATTTAACCATCCATGATTTGCACTCCAAGCCATACCTGTTAAAACCGTATCGGTTACATGAACATTTCCACCAGATTCGCCAAAAGTAATCCAGCCGCTGTTTTCCGACCATGCATATTTATAAACAGGGTCTATAACACCATTTGTAGATGATGCCAAAACAGTCCCGGCAAAAACAGTGAAAGCAAATACGAACACCACCAATCCAAATATTTTTTTAAAATGATTCATCTGATTATTGAGCTTATATAAGTTTCAAGAAAATACACTAATTATCAAGTTGCACCCATTCATATGTAGTTCCGTCAGATGCAAGCCTACAACCGGTAAAATGCCCCGGA
>JAGGUZ010000004.1 GCA_021158225.1 bacterium
ACCTCTTCTTTAAGCGTGATGATTTCCAGCGCTTTGGGGATTTGCTTTTCGGTAATTTGTTTTATGTTTTCAACTTCCTCGGTTAGATCTTCGATTGTAAGTAGCTGATTCGGATCAATTTCACCTTTTCTTACGTACTCTTTGTTTATGTGAATGAGATATGTCTTGTCGATTGGAATGCCGTCTTTTTCGAAGGCAATTTTTTGGAAAGCCAGATCGGGGATGTGCTCGTCTTTTACTTGTGTAGCGGATTTAACTTCGTAAATATCCCACTTTTTTGTTTCGTCGTTAAAATGAAGGATGTCTGCTTTGCAATAGAGATTTTGTTTTGACGGTAGCGCGTTGGCCTGAAAAATAGTTTTGTTGCCTTCTTGAATGAGTGTTTGCGTTTCTTCTCGTCCTTTTGCGTACCAACCTTTAACCTCTTTGCCACTTGTGAACTGCGGGAGCTTGTGCGCATAATCCTCAACTTCGTACCCTTGGTCGAACACAGCTTGCGTTGTTTCGGTTACAGGCGGTGCGAGTTCTTTACGGAACTTGCTTAGCCAAAGCAACTTAGGACACTGAAGGTATCGGGTGTAGTCGGTTTTGGAGAGGGTAAGCAAAGGTAGGGGATTAAATCATCTCGTATTATACCACACCAATGCTAATAAACTTGGTTATGAATTCCAACATCTAATATAATACTGTTTGAATTTCATATATTTCTTTGTTTGTTAATGCACAAATAGCGCAAAGGGTAACCTACACATTAATAAGCAATAATTGTCAAATTAATTAAGTGTGGATTAAATACAAATGGAAGGAAATGGCTTAAATTTGCTATGCGTTAATTTTATCATCTTGAAAAATGGTATGTAAACATGATACATTTTTGCATGCGAAAATATCATAGGGCATTAGCTCAGTTGGCTAGAGCGCTTGCATAGTATGCAAGTGGTCATCGGTTCAAATCCGATATGCCCCCACCAGATTATTTTTATACTTTTTGCAATTTTTTCTATGGATACTTCTGAGGACGAAAGCGAGCGGGCTATTGATAAATTGGATAAAACCGAAATCATTATCGAAATGCTTTCCAAGGCTAGTCAAGAATTTTCTAAGGACTCTATTATACTATATCTTGCTTCTACTGATGCGCATAAGCTTGAGGACTTGCCCGAGTATAAACGTATCAGATTACCCTTACTTGCCTTGTTTCTATTCAATGAGCAGATTGAAAATGATTTTTTGTCCACAGGTTTGGTGTTAGAAGATCTTAGTAAACTGATTGATTTGCATGAGGAGGAAGAAGATTCAGATGAAAGTATAATCCTTTTTGCGAAGGTCAGGTTGCTCATAGGCTTGTTTGCTCGTGGGGAAGATGGTTTTGAAGAAACTCTTAATGCCATGAAAAGAGAATTTAGGGAGGGGATTATTGCCGAATATGTCTTTAATACTACAAAATTGCCACCGGTCTTATTAATTTCATTAGATGGCAAAGATAGGTCGTACTATAAACTTACCAAAGATTCATTTGATAATTTGGATGTAAGTTCGGATTTTATTCGTAGGACTGTTAGTGATTGGGCAAGAAAAGCTGTTGATCTCAGATTTAAGGACTCACATCCATTATTTAAAAAGCGGGCGTTTGAAAGAATGGATATAAAATCGCAATTGGATATGGATTCTCTATCTACATCTACATCACGGACAAAATTCAGAGGGGGTATAGATAAATGGCATATACTTCCAGACGATATCTTGGATAAACTTCTTGATGTTGATTTACTTAAAAAGTTGTTTAAGTTCTAAGCACATATTTTATGAAAATAACAATTATAGGAGGAGGGGCGGCTGGAATGATGGCTGCGGCATCCGCATCTTCTTGCAATCCTTCAGCGAATATTCAAATAATTGAACGTAATGACAAGATTGGGCGTAAAGTTGTTGTTTCCGGAGGAGGAAGATGTAATTTAACAACCGGAACGACGGATATTAATGAATTGATGAAAAACTATCCACGAGGAAATAGGTGGCTCAAATTTGCTATGTATGAATTTAGTCCAAAAGATTGTTATGCATTTTTTGAAGCACATGGCGTTAAATTAAAAACTGAAGGCAATCGAGTTTTCCCAAAATCAGAAAGCGGTAAGGATATTGTTAATATGTTTTTAGGGATTTTCAAGAAAAATGGCGTTAAAGTTCTGTATAAAAAAGTTGTACAGGGTATAAAGAAAGATGGAGATATATTTAAAGTTAAATTAGAAGACGGATTCGTGTTGGAATCGGATAAAGTAATTATAACTACTGGTGGAAGTGCTTATTCTGCGACAGGCTCAAAAGGGGATGGATATAAATTTGCAGAATCTTTGGGGCATACGATTACTGGAATTGTTCCAACTTTAACATCGTTTTCTTCAAATGATGTATTTATAAAAGAACTTGCTGGAGTAAGTGTTAAGAATGTAAAGATCAAATTAATTGTTCAAAAAACATATAATTTTACAGGACCTTTTCTTTTTACTCACAAAGGAGTGAGTGGACCTGCTATCTTTGCTTTATCGGCATTTTCGGCTTATGAGAATTTTAATAATGGGGCAAGGTTGTATATAGATTTTGTTCCATATTTGAATCACGAAGAATTGAGAACTAAACTTTCGGAGAACTTGAATAATTATTTTATACGCAAAGTCTCGAAATACACTACTAAATCACTTGCGGAAGTGTTTAGAATAGATAGAACAAAAAAAGTGAACGAGATTAACAAAAAAGAGATTGCTTCCACTATAGAAAATCTTAAAAATTTCAAAATAAATATTGTTGGTAGAATCCCTGGAAGTGAGATTGTAACCGCCGGCGGAGTATCTTTAAAAGAAGTAAATAAAAAAACAATGGAATCTTTAATTACTCCCGGGCTTTATTTCGCCGGAGAAATTCTTGATGTGGATGGTCTTACCGGTGGATATAATCTTCAGAATGCTTGGGCTACAGGAAAATTGGCCGGAGAAAATGTATATACCTTTTAAAAAATATAAATTTATTGTACTATTAAAAACACAAATATTTAACTTTAATACTTATGAAAATGAGGAATAAATTCTATTGCGTCAAATCAATCTACCTGTAAAAATAGGTTTTGTAAAAAACAGGTGATGTTGTTTTCTTTTATGCCGCGGTGGCGGAATTGGTAGACGCGCAGGACTTAAAATCCTGTATGGATCACACCATGTGAGGGTTCGATTCCCTCCCGCGGCACCACCAAGAGTTGAGTTTGCGAGCGAAACTTTATTACGAGTCGGTATATGAGCGTAAGAAAATTTTTTTAGAGGCTTATAGGACTTATAGCTCTTAAATCTTCTGCAATCTTGGGAAGGACTTCGAGGACATAATCGATGTCTTTTTTTGTAGTGCTTCTCCCAAGTGTGAATCTTAAACTTCCATGTGCTACAAAACTTGGCTTTCCAAGAGCGAGTATTACATGAGAAGGATCCAAACTGCCGGAAGTGCAAGCTGAACCGGATGAAGCGCTTATTCCTTTCATATCCAATCTTAAAAGTAGTGATTCTCCTTCTATTTCAAGAATTGATATATTTACATTATTCGGTAGCCTGTTAATCGCATCGCCGTTTAATTGTGTTTTTGGAATTTTATTAAGAATTTCTTTAATCATATAGTCGCGCAATTTGGTTAATCTTTTGCTTTCTTTTTCTCTTTCTTTTTCCGCTATTTCCAATGCTTTTGCGAAACCAATTATCGCCGGAACATTTTCTGTTCCCGGTCGAATTTTCTTTTCTTGACCTCCGCCATACATTATTTGTGATAAAGCAATCCCTTTTCGTATGTATAAAACGCCAACTCCTTTTGGGCCATACATTTTACTTCCGTTTATTGTCATTAAATCAAGATGTAGCTTGTCTACGTCAAGCATTAGGGCTCCGGTTGTCTGGCAAGCATCGGTATGGAAGGGAATACCTCTTTTCTTACAGGTCCGACCTATTTTGGCTATCGGCTGAATTGTTCCTATCTCGTTATTTGCATACATTATAGATACCAAGACAGTGTCGTCTCGCATGGCTTTTTTAACTTTATCGGGACTAACTATCCCATTTTTCTCAACGGGAATATATGTAACTTCAAAACCTTCTTTCTCAAGCGCTTCACACGCATGCAAGACGGCGTGATGTTCTATGTTTGATGTGATTATATGTTTTCCTTTGTGTTTATTTGCTCTTGCCACTCCAAGAATCGCCAAATTATCACTTTCCGTTCCTCCGGATGTAAAAATTATTTCTTCCGGTTTTGCATTTAATATTTCCGCAACTTGAAGACGAGATTTTTCTATCGCGTTTTTTGCAATTTGTCCGGTTTGATAAATTGAAGACGGATTTCCGAATTTATCAATAAAATAAGGCTTCATAACCTCATATACAAGAGGGTCCATAGGGGTTGTGGCGGCGTGGTCTAAATATATATTATTCTCCATAGTATTGCAGTTTATATTGTTCTATTAATTCTTCAATGCGTGATTTACAAGATCCACATCCTGTTCCGCATTTTGTTTTCTTTTGTACTTCTTCATATGTAAGCTTTCCTTCTAAAACGGCATCTTCAATTTCATGATTTGTAACATTTAAACAGGTGCATATAACTTTTGCTTTGTCTTTTACTATTCTTCCTTCTTGTTTACTTTTTCTAAAATAATCATTTATTGCGGCTCTTAATGCCTTATCTCCGAGTACCGAACAATGGATTTTTCTGTCCGGAAGACCGGCCAATCTTTCAACAATATCTTGAGGTTTGATTTTGAAGGCTTTATCAATACTCATTCCTCCGTTCTCCGTTACCATCTCGGAAAGAATTGAAGTTGAAGCAATGGCTGAAGCACAACCAAAAGTGCGCCATTTGCATTCAACAACAGTATCTGTAATATGGTCTACTTTTATCCACATCTTCATCATATCTCCGCAAGCCGGACTTCCAACATATCCCACTCCGTCTGACTTATATTCATTCGGATCTCCTTGTAAAAGATTTTTCGGGTTAAAAAAGTGCTCTTTCACTCTTTGCGAATATACCCAGCCGGATCCGTCTTGATTTTCATCTTTAGACGTATTCATAATTGTATTAGTTAGACTTTATTCGACCTTAAAGCTTTTTACGATATTCTTTGAAGTTTCAGCTTGTAGATCGGATGTGTCTGGAAGATATGCCACGGTAACGGTGTAGGCATCGCTACTGTTTACCGCATAAGTTTGCGCAATTCTAATTGTTGGTTCTACTTCGTTTTCTTTTCCTTCAAACAAAACGAACAAAGATTTTTGCATTTGTCCTCCTATGGCAATATTAAAATCCTCGTCGCGACTTATCTCTCTAAAATTAAGTAATGTCTGTTTATTTTCCGCCATAATTTCTTTTCCGTAATTTAACGAATTTGTAGCTCTGCTCAAGATTCTTTTTGTTACGTTTGCATTGGTCGTAAAAGTGCTGTTTTGAATATTATCTCTAAAAATAATTTGTGTTTCCTTTGGAATGTTCGATGTAAAATCTTTTGGCTCTATTGTTTGCCATTGATTCGGTATGCTTATGGAAAAGGTTGGAGCTTTATAAACGATAAAGTTCTTTAGTCGGTTTGTAGTATCTGCATTGTCGTTACTGTCAAAACAGCCTGTGAATGTGAAAACCGAAGTTAATATTATTAAACTTAAAATTGTGCGTCTCATATACTCAAATTACTCATAAAATATACGAGCGTATTGTACAGATAATTGTTTGTATTTAAAAGGTATATTTTACGATAAAAAACTACTTCCCTTGATTTCGCTTGAAAAAAACATATTATATACGAGCTTTAACAATGAAAGATATGAAAATAGGTTTATTGCAGTTTAAACCTGGGGTTTCCGTAAGATCCAGAAAACTGCCGAAAGATATTAAAATGCTTAGAAATGCTATTAAGGTAAGGGGACACATCCCCAAAGTTTTAAGGGTGGATAAGTGTCAGCTTTATTACACAAGGACTACGCCAAAATTACTGTATGCCGGTAAGCCTTTTCCTAAAATTGATGTCATTATTCCGCGTTTCAGTGCTCTTGAAAATGTTGCGCTTAAGGCTACAATCGTTCATCAAATAGAGATGTTGGATATCCCGATTATTCAGAGCTACATGTCTTTGGTAAGGGCAAAAAACAAGCTTAGAACATTGCAGATGTTAACGGAAAAAAGTATTCCTGTTCCGAAAACAATGGTTGTTAGCAGATTTGAATATCTGGATGAAGCAATTAGAAAAATAGGTAGTTTCCCAATCATTATAAAAACGCCGTTTGGTTCTTTGGGAAAAGGAGTTGCTATAGTTGAAACAAGAAGGTCGTTACACAGTGCTTTTGATATGCTCTTAACAAGTCCGGATTTTAATTCTCTTTTAATTCAAGAATATGTAGCCGAATCGGAAGGGAAAGATATAAGAGTCTTTATTATTGATGGAAAGGTTGTTGTCGCAATGGAGCGAGATTCTCAAGGGCGTGATTTTAGATCGAATCTTGCACTTGGAGGAGAAGGCAAAGTTGTAAAACTTTCGGGAACCGAAAAGGAAATATCTTTGCTGGCTGCCAAGACGCTTAATCTAAAAGTAGCTGGAGTTGATCTTTTACGTTCAAAAACAGGTCCGGTAATTATGGAAGTTAATGCAAATCCGGGTCTTGAGGGTATAACAGAAGTATCCGGGCTTGATGTGCCAGGGATGATTATTGATTACGCGATTAAATATAAGAAGTCGCTTAAGATCTAGGTTTGATTATTTTGTCAATTAATCCGTATTTTTTCGCAGTTTCGGCGCTCATAAAATTATCTCTATCTGTGTCTTTTTCTATAACAGTCATTGATTGACCGCTATGTTTTGCAAGGATTTTATTTAAGCGTTCTTTTGTTCTTATAATATGATCGGCATGAATTCTTATGTCGGCCGCTTGACCTTCTATCCCTCCGAGAGGTTGATGAATCATGATTTCGGAGTTAGGAAGTGCAAAACGTTTTCCTTTTGCTCCTCCCGTAAGAAGTATAGCTCCCATTGAAGCTGCCATTCCAATACACACCGTTGATACGTCCGGTTTTATAAATTGCATTGTGTCATAAATAGCCAAGCCCGCGGTTACATGTCCTCCGGGTGAGTGTACATAAAGAGTTATATCTTTCTTAGGATCTTGATTTTCGAGAAACAGAAGTTGAGCGATAACCGTGTTGGCCACAACATCGTTTATTGCGGATCCAAGAAAAACAATTCTGTCTTTAAGCAGGCGAGAGTATATATCGTAAGCTCTTTCTCCAAAATTTGTTTTCTCAATTACGGTTGGAACTAGTTGATCTGTAATGAGATTGTTATTTGGAGATGATTTGGAGTTTTGCATAGAGGTTTGTTTTAAGTAAAATAAGGCTTTATTCAAGCTCTTTTATAATTATATCAAAAAAACGAAAAGATTTCCTTTAAAATCTCTTGACTTCTTTGTTTTTGTTACATTAGAATAGACCAGCATTTTCAGACGGAATTGGTATAAAAAAGTTTGATTTTCCCGATGTGTCCTTTAACATTTAGGGTGTAATAGAGAAACCTTGTTTATTTTAATTTTTTTTGGCGGTAATAATTTATTATTACTGACCAATTTTCAGCAGTAATGGTTTAAAACCATTGCTACTTCATATTTTATGAAGAGTTTGATCCTGGCTCAGGATTAACGCTGGCGGTGTGTATAATACATGCAAGTCGAGCGCATCTTTTAGATGAGCGGCGGACGAGCGAGTAACACGTTGGAACCTACCCCAAACTCAGGGATAACATCTAGAAATAGGTGCTAATACCGGATAGTCCCGCAAGGGTAAAGATTTTTCGGTTTGGGAGGGGCCTGCGGCCTATCAGCTTGTTGGTGAGGTAATGGCTTACCAAGGCTATGACGGGTAGCTGATCTGAGAGGATGATCAGTCGCGATGGGACTGAGACACGGCCCATACTCCTACGGGAGGCAGCAGTAAGGAATCTTCCACAATGGACGAAAGTCTGATGGAGCAACACCGCGTGGTCGATGAAGCCTTTAGGGGTGTAAAGACCTTTTCTGAGAGAAGAATTCTGACGGTATCTTAGGAATAAGCACCGGCTAACTCCGTGCCAGCAGCCGCGGTAATACGGAGGGTGCAAGCGTTATCCGGAATCATTGGGCGTAAAGCGTTCGTAGGCGGTTTGTTAAGTTAGGTGTTAAATTTTGCAGCTCAACTGTAAAACTATACCTAAAACTGGCAAACTAGAGTACTGCAGGGGTATGTGGAATTCTGTGTGTAGGGGTAAAATCCGTAGATACACAGAGGAACACCAAAAGCGAAGGCAGCATACTGGGCAGTTACTGACGCTCAGGAACGAAAGCGTGGGGAGCGAACGGGATTAGATACCCCGGTAGTCCACGCCGTAAACGATGGATACTAGATGTTGGAGGACTCGACCCCTTCAGTGTCAAAGCTAACGCATTAAGTATCCCGCCTGGGGAGTACGGTCGCAAGATTAAAACTCAAAGGAATAGACGGGGACCCACACAAGCGGTGGAGCATGTGGTTTAATTCGACGATAAGCGAGGAACCTTACCTGGACTTGACATCCTGGGAATTTTCCAGAAATGGAAAAGTGCCGCAAGGAACCCAGTGACAGGTGCTGCATGGTTGTCGTCAGCTCGTGCCTTGAGGTGTTCGGTTAAGTCCGTGAACGAGCGCAACCCTTGTCCTGTGTTGTATTTTCACAGGAGACTGCCGGCTTTAAGTCGGAGGAAGGTAAGGATGACGTCAAATCAGCATGGCCCTTATGTCCAGGGCTACACACGTGCTACAATGGCTGGTACAATGGGCAGCAAACCCGTAAGGGGGAGCCAATCCCTAAAACCAGTCTCAGTTCGGATTGAGGGCTGCAACTCGCCCTCATGAAGTTGGAATCGCTAGTAACCGCGGATCAGCAATGGCGCGGTGAATATGTTCCTGGGTCTTGTACTCACCGCCCGTCACGTCATGAAAGATGGGGGCGCCCGAAGTTCCGTTAGCTCTCGAGCGCGGGCCTAAGGTGAAACCATTGATTGGGACGAAGTCGTAACAAGGTATCCGTAGGAGAACCTGCGGATGGATCACCTCCTTTCTAAGGAGATATATATCGTAATTATTAGTAATTCACTTACTAGTAGTTGTCGATCAGTGTCGAGCCTCATCCTTTTTGGATGGGGAAAGGTTCTCTATTACACCCTGAATGTTATTGAAAATGCTAAAGTGGCCTTGGGGCTATAGCTCAGTTGGCTAGAGCGCCTCGTTTGCACCGAGGAGGTCAAGGGTTCGACTCCCTTTAGCTCCACCAAAGAAAATTAATTAAGGAAATCTATTTCAGCTTTTATTCCATATCTTGCATGGAATTTTTTGTATTCGCTTCTCGCTGTTTTCAGCATATCTTTATATAGTAGATTAAATTGACTGTATCCGTCTTTTAACAGTTCTTCCAGTAAATAGATTGCATACCTTGGATTATCCGTTAGAATCGTCATATGAGCGTTGACTTTTAATAGTTCTAAATATTTGTTCAAAACAGGTTTTATTTGGATAATAAAATTGTTCAGAATTTCCGTATCGCCTTTGTTGTAAAGGCATATGAATTCATAATAATCACTCTCAAAATTGTTTTCTCCTCCAAGTATTTTTGCTTTTTGCACATAATTCAAGCAATTCGAATAATTTTTTTGTTCATATGCAAGGGTGGTCAATTGAAGTGCTCCTTGACTATCCAACGGATTATTAAACTCAAGATATTCTTTAGCTTTGTTAATTGAATTTATCAGCCAAACCGAATCTTTATTTTTCTTGTAAACTTCAAAAGCGCTGTAAGATTGCGCAAGGCTTGCGTCTCTTGGGAAGAACAGTCTATTAGCTTTCCCGTAGGCTTCAAAAGCTTCTTTATGGTTATTGACTCCGGCTAAATTTCTTCCTTGTATGTAATATCTGCCATACCATGCTTCGTGTATGGCAAAAACCATGCCGGCAAGTGTTGCTATCAATATAATCGTTAATATCCATTTATTGTTAATAACTGCTTTTTTCCTTGTTTTTTTACGAGGCCATATTATTCCGATGAGTATAAAGAACGGAAAGCTTGTTGCAAAAAAATCAAAATTGTTGTCTATTGAATGATGTATCAGTAAGGAAAGAATTGTAATGCTCGCGATTACAAAAATTTGTGATTTGTTTGAAAAAGATGTGATTAAAACAATTGCAAGCCAAAGAAGTAGCAAGGAGAAAAACAAAATTCCATTCTCGGCAATGATTTTTACAGGCAAACTATACGGATAACTGGATAGGGTTTTAAAGTTTTTTTCATAACTCTGCGAGATATAATTAAAACTTCCTGATCCCACTCCGGTTAAAGGATGCGAAATAGCCATGTTCCACCCTCTTTGCATAGATGCGATTCTTTCCGTTATGGAGCTTGATTCGTCTTCCGATTGGAAAATAAGTTTTTCTTCCAACGATTGTATATGTTGAGAATTACTTCTTATTGTATTTATTCCGGAAACCAGAATTAGAGATATTAAAAAAGCCAATATAACTCTTAAAGATTTACGATTGAATTTAAATGTTGTTATTGCTACGATAACGATTCCAAAAATGGCGCTAAGCCATGCCGCTCTTGAAAAAGTTAAAAGAAAACCGGTAAACAAAACAAAACATGTAATACACATGTAGGCTGTTTGTTTTTTTGTTTTTGCTATGTGATGTAAATATACGGCTGGGATAATAGCCAATATATTTAAATTTGCAAGCAGATTTGGAAATCCGGCAAATGATTTGTTTGGCTTAACAAGCGGACCTATTAGTCTGTCAAACGGATGTCCGCCGGCATACATAAAAATTCCCCATATGTCGAGTAAAACAACAACCGCAATAATTCCCAAAAAAAGTTTCATTAAATCGTCTTCTGTCCATTTGGCTTGATGTATTGTTAATACCAAAAGAAGTCCTCCTGATATGTTCATTAGTTCAAGTGAGCCGTTTGAAGGGGATAAATTGAATATAAATGTTATTAAGAAGATGGAAAGAGCGAGTAACATAAGAAGTTCGCTTATTCCGGGTTTGTTTTTTATCCAACTTCTATCGAAAAGGAGCAAGAAAGTACCTCCGACGATAAATGGCCAAGCATAGTGGATTACAAGGCTTTGCCCGCCTTGTTTTAATATAATGATCAGTATCCAAAACAAGATAGCCCCTATAATAAATATAAGGTTTCTATTGCCGATAATAGATTTTTTAGAGAGTTTCATGTTTGTTTCGTTAGGAGTGTCAATTGTTATCATACCTTAATTTTAGTTAGCCTTGAAATATTAAACTTTATCTTGCAAAAGAGTGTTTTCTTTGGCAAAATATCCGAGTTAACCAATTTAGTAATTAGTAATCGGCAATTGGTGATTAACTAGGGCTTGTAGCTCAGCTGGTTAGAGCGCGTCGCTGATAACGACGAGGTCCGTGGTTCAAGTCCACGCAAGCCCACCATTTTGGAATCATTCATATCTAAGAGCTTCAACAGGGGATAATTTGGAGGCTTTTTTGGCTGGATACATTCCGAATAAAACTCCGAACAAAAGGGCGGAGGCAAAGCCTAAAAGTACTGCATCTAAAGTTATGCTCATTCCAAAATCGTAACCCTGAAGTTTTGCTCCAATATTTGTGATTACAATAATAATACCTCCGAGCACAATTCCGATTGTCCCGCCAAGACCGGTTATTATTAAAGACTCCGCCAAAAACTGAGCTTTTATAATTGAGTTTGAAGCGCCGATTGCTTTTCTTAGACCTATTTCACGCGTGCGCTCTATTACAGAAAGATACATAATATTCATAATTCCAACGCCACCTACAACAAGTGAGATTCCGGCAACCGCAAGAACAAGCAATGTCATGCCAAACATAATGGTTCCAACCATCTTTATTGACTCTTCCATACTCGTTACTCTAAAATCTTCTTTTTCCGTATCGTTTGGAGGAATGTTGTGCTGTTTTCTTAATGTTCTTTTTATGTCTTCAACCGTTTCGCTTGTTTTTTTTGTATCGTGCATACTTACAAATCCATACATAACATGATTAACTCCAAGTAGTTGCTTTTGCGCCGTTTTAAGAGGTACATATATCATTTTATCGAAGTTAAAATACATAATGTTTCCACGAGCTCTTGTTATGCCTATAACCTTAAATGTGGTTTGATTTATTTTAATATTTTTCCCTATCGCATTTTCTCCATCAAAAAGTTGATTTTTGATTTCTGAACCAAGGACAACAACTCTTGCTTGTGAATTATCTTCTCTTTCCGTAAAAAATCTACCTTGCTGAATAATGGCATCTTTATCTATTTCCGGAAAAGTCGCTGTAACCGCAAAAATAGTTGACCGTATGGCTTTGTTTTTATAAACGCTTTTAAATTGTCCCATAGTCGCGGCATAGTAGTTATCGACATTCGGGATTTTTTTAAGCGCTATAAAGTCATCTCTTTTTAGTGTGGTTATTTCCGCTCCTCCAACCATGGATGCTGTCATTTCCAGGTCGGACGTGCTTGGGATTTTAATCTCAATTTCAATCGTATCCGCTCCAAAAGATTCTATCTGATTAAGAATAAAATTCTCAAGACCTCTTCCGGCGGACATAACAACTATAATGGTTGCGATTCCTATAACAATGCCTATTGTCGTTAAAAATGTACGGCCTTTGTTTGTTTTAAGACCTTCTATTGCAAGATGAACGACTAGTTTTAAGTTTTCTTTTGTTATCATGATTATTCATAACGAAGTGCCTCTATGGCACGATAAGATGAAGCTCTTTTTGCGGGTGAATATCCAAAAGTAACGCCTATTATACCTATTGCTAAAGATGCGTAGATAATTGAATCCGATGTTACTATGAAATCCCAAGAATATCCGAGATATTGTATAACAAAGGCAACAATAAATGAAAAAATTACTCCTATAATAATGCCTATAATTCCGCCGAGTCCCGTAATTGCAACAGCTTCAATAAGAAACTGTTTAAGAATGTCTTTTCTTTGTGCTCCCAAAGCTTTTCTAAGACCTATTTCGTGAGTACGTTCCGTAACGGATATATACATAACATTCATAATTCCAATGCCTCCCACGATAAGAGCTATAAAAGCTATCGCAGTTAGAAATAGTTTTATGCTTCCGGTTATTTTCTGCAATGTCGCCAGTCTTTGAGCCATACTTGCAACCGTAAAATCATCTTCACTCGGACTACTTATATGATGCCTTGTTCTTAGTACGTTTTGAATTGCAGGGATTGTTTGGTTAATGTATTGGCTGTCGTCTATTTTTATTTTAATTATACTCATATGATTTATGCCAAGCACAAGTTTTTGCATAGTTTTTGCCGGAATAAAAATTTGTGAATCATTGTTCGTAAAACCACTTGCTCCGCGTTTTTCGAAAACTCCGATTACTCTAAAATTTTGGTTGTGTATTTTAATGTTTTCTCCTATTGGATTCCCTTCATCAAAAAGCTCTTTTTTTATTGTGCTTCCAAGAATAACAACTCGAGCCAAACCGGAATCTTCCGCCTTACTAAAGAATCTTCCGTTTGTGACGATGGCATCTTCCACTTCCGGATACTTTGAATAAACCCCG
This sequence comes from bacterium, assembly GCA_021158225.1. Lineage (GTDB taxonomy): Bacteria > Patescibacteriota > Gracilibacteria > UBA1369 > PNNO01 > PNNO01. Next base: position 13,668 of record JAGGUZ010000004.1, read on the forward strand.
TTTATTGTTGATTCACTTTTTCTGTTCTTATAAACGATCTGCCCCACTGTTTTGTTGTAGCCGGAAACAGCTTGGACATGTGGTATTTTGCCAATTGCTTCAACATCGTCGTTTTTAAGTGTTGTTATTACCACTCCCATAAGTGCGACCGGTGGCTCTCCTTCTTCCGTTCCTCCGGGTAAAACGCCTATTAAATTCGAGCCGATCGATTGTACTTGATTAACTATTAAAGATTCCGCTCCGTTTCCGACGGATACTATTACTATAATTCCGGATACACCTATAATAACGCCGAGAATCGTTAAAAAAGCTCTCATTTTATTGGATAAAAGTCCTCTAATAGCAAGCTTAATTGTCAGAAATATGTCCATCTTTAATATGTATTATTCTCTGGGCGTGATGTGCAACATTGTCCTCGTGAGTAACAACAACTATTGTGTGTCCTTTCTTATGCAGTTCGTCAAAAAGTATCATCATTTCATGCGTAGATTTGCTGTCCAAATTACCGGTCGGTTCATCTGCCAATATTAATAGGGGATTATTAACCAGTGATCTTGCAACTGCAACTCTTTGTTGCTCTCCTCCGGATAGCTCGTTTGATAGATTGTTTATTCTATGAGACAAGCCGACTCCATCTATAAGTTCCTTGGCTCTTTTAATTTGTTCATCTTCTTTTACTCCGGCATAAATCATTGGCAGTCTTACATTTTCCAAAACGGAAGTTCTTGGTAGTAGATTAAAAGCTTGAAATACAAAACCTATTTTCTTGTTTCTTATTTCGGCAAGTTGGTCCTCATTGAAATTTTTTGTGTCTTTGTCTTCAAATATGTAAGTTCCGCTTGTTGGAATATCCAAAAATCCCAATATATGCATAAGCGTTGACTTTCCACTGCCGGAATGCCCCATAATCACAACAAACTCACCTTTGTGTATTTCCAAATCTACACCTTTAAGAACCTCGGTCTTAACCGTGCCGGTTATGTATGTCTTTTTTAAATTGTGCGTACTAAGGAGAGTTTCTTTTTTCATATCTTAATTTGTGAATCTTATTTTACGAATGTCACTATTTTATCTCCTTCTTTTAATCCCGATGTAATTTCTACATATTGGTCGCTTTCCAGCCCAGTGGTAATAACCACTTTTTTTGGTGACCCATTTTTAAGAACTTCGACATAACGAGTATCGTTATCGTATTTAATTGCGCGGGTTGGAATAATAAGTATATTTTTCTTCTCATCCGTAATAATATCCAAGTTGGCAGTCATTCCGGATTTAAGTCTATCATCTTTAAGGTCGAATGCGGTTTTAATTTGATAATACACAACACCTTGTATTACCGTTTCGGCTGGATCTATGTAAATAACTGACCCGTGTAATTTTTCTGTAAAATCAAGTGCGTCAATTGTCATTTCCACTTTGTCTCCTTTTTTTATTTTAACTATATCTGTTTCCGGAACATTCGCTTCTACTATTAATTTGTCTGATTGAATAGCTAAAAAGGGAGAAATTGCACTTCCCGTAAGTGAAACATTCTCTCCAATTTTACCATATATGAAAGTGACTATTCCATTGATTGGAGCTATAAGCTGGCTGTCTTTGTAATTGTTTTCAGCTATTTTAAGTGCAATTTCCGCTTTGGAGATGTTTGCAAGAAGTGGAGCTAAATCGACATCTCTTGCAGGAGATTTTTTTAGAGCTAAAGTTGCAGTAGCAGAATCTAGAGCTGCTTTTTTTAAAGCCTCCATTGCAGTGGCGTTTTCTATGGCTGTCTGAGCATTTGTTTTTGCTTGTTCCAAGTTAAATGCGGATGTGCTTAGTGCGTTTTTGGCATCTTTATATTTATTCTCGGCTGCATCAATCTGAAGTTTATAATTTAATTTAAGAGTTTCTATATCCTGTGCGGATCCTGTTTTAATATTCAGTATGGTTGCTTGTGCGTCTTTTAATCTTATAAGGCTGTTTGAAAGTGAATTTGTTTTTGTTGAAACTTCAAGAATGAGATTTTGCAGATCGGTTCTTGAATAAGGGAGGTTTTCAAGTTCTGTTCCAAGTTGCGTAAGTAGCAAGAGAATACTGTTTGCACTCTCTATGGAAGAATCGAAGACTTTATCGAGATCGTCATGGGTGGGGCTTGTCGAAAGGTTGGTGTAGTCTAGAAGAGTGGTCTCGTATTTTTCGTTCGCGGGATTATAGTAATCGAGCTTGAGTCTGTTTTTTGTATGAGTTGGAAGTAGCATAAATCCCGTACCTCTGATACCGATTGTATCTTCGACTAAGAACATACTATCGTGCATTACTGTAATCAATGTATCCAAGTTTGTTTGAGTTTTCGAATAAGCGCTGTTAAGTGCGATTGTTTGAGTGTTTGAGTCTCCGTCGAGATCGAGTTTTGATATTTCATTTTCAAGAAGTGATTTTGTGGTGTTAAATTCTTCCAACGCTGAATCTCTGTTTGCTTCAGCTTGTTTATAAGCTATTTTTGCGAGCTTAATGTTTGAGTTACTAATATTTTTTGTATTTTTTACTTCAATTTGGGCTGCATTATAGGCTGCCTTTGCGCTATCCACACTTGCTTGCGCTATTGAAATTTCTTCATATTTTGCTCCGGCTCTTGTTTGATTGTATTGCGCATAAGCATAAGAAACATTTGCCTTGTTCCTTTCTATTTCGAGTTCAAGAGAATCGTTTTTGAGTGTTGCCAGAGTTTCGTTTTCTGTAACACTGTCACCTTCATTAATAAGTATATCTTTTATCGTTCCGCTTTTTTGAAAATTCATATTTATTGTCGGATCTGCCGTAATAGATCCTGTTGCGCTTACGGTTTGAGTAATATTTCCCATCGTTGCTTCAGCTACAATGTATTCTTGTTTTTCACCGTTGTTTAAAAAGAAGTAGGCGATAACCACCAAAGTTATAGCAATAGCTCCATACTTAACTGCTTTTTTTGATAGGATCATCTTTTCATTTATTACATGATTGTTTCTCAAAAAGCATACTATTATATTAAGTCTTATTATGCAATGCGTGAAAAATATAGATTTATATTTCAATAAAGTCGCCGAAAGGACTTGACAAAGAATTAGATATATTGTATAAAGAAGTTCGCTGTAAAAATTAATTCTAAAAATTATGGAAAATATGAGATCGGAAGAAAAAAATGTTTTAGAAGAAAACTCTCTTGTTGGTTGGCGTGTAAGAGGATTGATTGCAGCCGTTTCATTAGCATTATTGGCTACTTTGGGCGGATGTAAACAAAAAGCACCGAATTCACTTGAAAAATGTTTAGGTAAAGATCGTGCCACCGAAATTGAAGGACGATTGGGTAGGATGAGAAAAGTTTGTCACGAAAGAGTTAATGATTATGTCCATATTAATGATGGGAAAAAGATGATCGGTCTTAGAAAAGATGCTGAACATGCTTGTGGTGCTTACAAAGACGAACTTGATTTGACTATTATGGCTATAAGAACAAAATGGGATGAACTAAGAAGAGTGAGGAAGTGGTCCAGACGTAACGAGTGTGAAGTTGCGGAAAAAGTAACTTTGTCTAAAGCAAAAGCTCTTAAAGAAAGTGACAGCAAGGTTTTGGAAGAAGAGTAATTGACCTATTACTGCTAGAATGTTATAAATACAACCTTTTTAATTCAATTTACTATGATGAGAAAAAATAATTTAGAAAAACAGGAGCATACAGAATCTAGGCTCTCGAAAACGAATCTTGTTCAAGACAAGGAGTCGCCATTAAAAGTAAGAGTTGCACGTACTCGTTATGCAGTATTAATCGCTACCTTAATGGGAGCTTTATTTGGAGGATCGTGTGACGGATGTAACTGTTCCGCTACTTGGAAAGGAAGCGAAGTTGCGGGATGTTCTTGTGTGGACACGGGAGATAGTGCTAACAAAGCTCTTGGGCAAAAACAAAAAAAAGAAAAGCTTGATTACTAGTTTGTATTCATTCAAAAAGTGTGCTGTGATATAATATCTTTGTGTTAGCAGTAATGAATACTTTTTTATGGATAAATTCTTATTTGCACTCTTCGGATTTCCGACCTCGTTCCTTATTGTTATATACAGGCAAAAAATAAAGGAATTTACGGGTAGCGTGGGTTTTGCCGAAAAATATCTTGGAAGGGGTGGAACTTACACGTTAATACTTCTAATAGGCGTCGGACTTTTTATAGTTACTTTGTTCTATATAACGGGTACTTTGCAGTCATTTCTAAGAACTGTTTTTGGACCGCTATTTCTTATGCCAAAATCTGCTTGACTTTGATATTTTGATTCTATATAATCTGAGCACTTAAAGCTCATATTTAGCTTTTTTATGCGCAAAAACTTATACATACCCTTAAGGTCAAAAACGTAGAAAACATCGTTTTTTAGGTCTTAGGAGTGTGTATAGATAAGATACACACTTTTTTTTTGAGAAAATGTTCATTGAAAATTAGGTTCACAAGTAATTTGTAATTACAAATTGCTAGTCATCATATTAGTATATAATAAGTTACTCAACAGTATAGAGTGGATGCCTAGACACCAAATTTCGATGAAGGACGTAGCTAGCAGCGATATGCTTCGGAGAGCCGCTAAGCAGGCTTTGACCCGGAGATTTCCGAATGGGGTAACCCCCAGGGAGTCATGTCCTTGGAACCTATTTATTTAGGTGGATCACCTGGAGAATTGAAACATCTTAGTACCCAGGGAAAAGAAAACAAATAGTGATTCCCTTAGTAGTGGCGAGCGAAAAGGGAATAGCCCAAACCATGCGTTTCGACGCGTGGGGTTGTAGGACTCCAATATCTTCTTTTATTTTGTTAGCCGAAGGAGCCTGGAAAGGCCAGCCATAGCGTGTAATAGCCACGTAGGTGAAAACAAGTAAAAGAGGTAGGATGTTCCTGAGTAGGGTCGGACACGTGTAATCCGGCTTGAATCTGCGAGGACCACCTCGTAAGGCTAAATAGATTTGGTGCTCGATAGTGAACTAGTACCGTGAGGGAAAGGTGAAAAGCATCCCTGTTAGGGAGTTGAAATAGTACCTGAAACTCTATACTTACAAGGAGTCGGAGCCCATTTATGGGTGACGGCGTACTTTTTGTAGAACGGGCCAACGAGTTAGCTGTATGGCGCTTGATTAAGGGAGTTATACCCGTAGTCATAGTGAAAGCGAGGATGAATAATCCGACTTTGTGTCATGCACTAAACCCGAAACCGAGTGAGCCACCCATGGCCAGGTTGAATCTATCGTAACAGATGGAGAAGGACCGAACCCAACGTTGTTGCAAAAGCGTGGGATGAGCTGTGGGTAGCGGAGAAATTCCTATCGAACTCGGCAATAGCTGGTTCTCCTCGAAATAGCTTTAGGGCTAGCCTTGTGTTAATAGCATGGGGGGTAGAGCTCTGTTTAGGCTAGGGGACGAAATAAGTCTACCAAACCTAGATAAACTTCGAATACCCGTGTGAATTTCACAGGAGTCAGACAGTGACAGCTAAGTGCCATTGTCAAAAGGGAAACAGCCCAGACTATCATCTAAGGTCCCTAATAAAGTTTAAGTGGTAAAGGATGTAGAATTACGTATACAACCAGGATGTTGGCTTAGAAGCAGCCATTCATTTAAAGAGTGCGTAATAGCTCACTGGTCTATGTGGTTTTGCGCCTAAAATATAACGGGGCTAAAGCTTTAACCGAAGATATAGATGGCACACTTTATTGTGTGTCGTGGTAGAGGAGCGTTCCTGTCGGCTGTGAAGCTGAATTGTAAAGTTCAGTGGAGCGTCAGGAAGCGAAAATGTTGGCATGAGTAACGTAAGACCAATGAAAAATTGGTCCACCGTAAGTCCAAGGTTTCCCAAGCAACGTTAATCGACTTGGGGTTAGTCGGTCCTAAGGCGAGGCTGAAGAGCGTAGTCGATGGACAACAGGTTAATATTCCTGTACAACTTACATTTCGCCAGAGCAATACTGGAATGATATATTTCTCAATTTTTTTGAGGCTTCGGTCTTGGAAATTGCGGGTTTTATAGAGTGAAAGTGGCGCTAGCTCAGGGGTAACTTGGTTGGAGGATTGGAGCGTGTTAATGAATTCACGTATAAGTTGTAAGCTTATGCTTTAATAAGTAAATCTGTTAAAGTTCGCGAGCAACGATGTAAAATGTTCGGGCTTGTCCTGGATGATTCCAAGTATTCAACCAACAAGAAAAACCTCGGTAGCGAGAAATGTGGGTTTCCGTACCGCAAACCAACGCTGGTGGACAGGTAGAGTATACTAAGGTGATCGAGAAAACCACGTTTAAGGAACTCGGCAAAAAAGCAGGAGTAACTTCGGGATAATCCTTGCCAACAAATTTATTTTCGAATTTGTTTGTTGGTCGCAGCGAAAGTGTCCATGCAACTGTTTATCAAAAACACAGGTCTCTGCAAACTCGCAAGAGCATGTATAGGGGCTGACGCCTGCCCAGTGCCAGAAGGTTACGAGGAGGGGTTCACGCTCTGAATCTAAGCCCTGGTGAACGGCGGCCGTAACTATAACGGTCCTAAGGTAGCGAAATTCCTTGTCAGGTAAGTTCTGACCCGCACGAATGGCGTAATGGTATGGAAACTGTCTCAAACGTGGTCTCGGTGAAATTGCAAAAACGGTAAAAATGCCGTTTAATTATGGAAAGACGGAAAGACCCCGTGCAGCTTTACTATAGCTTGACATTGAGTTGAGATATATCTTGTGCAGGATAGGTGGGAGACGGTGATGGCATCACGTAAGTGGTGTCGGAGTCATCCTTGAGATACCACCCTTGATATATTTTGGCTCTAACTTAGTCTTGTTAATCCAAGCTAAGGACATTGTTTGGTGGGTAGTTTATCTGGGGCGGATGCCTCCTAAAGAGTAACGGAGGCGCGCAAAGGTTCCCTAGCGCTGGATGGAAATCAGCGTGATAGTGTATTCGCAGAAGGGAGCTTGACTGCAAGACCTACAAGTCGAGCAGGTGCGAAAGCAGGCGAAAGTGATCCGGTAGTGGCATGTGGATGCGCTACCGCTCAACGGATAAAAGTTACGCCGGGGATAACAGGCTTATAGATTCCAAGAGTTCACATCGACGAATCTGTTTGGCACCTCGATGTCGGCTCGTCGCATCCTGGGGCTGGAGAAGGTCCCAAGGGTATGGCTGTTCGCCATTTAAAGCGGTACGCGAGCTGGGTTCAGAACGTCGTGAGACAGTTCGGTCCCTATCTTCCATAATCGTTGGAAATTTGCAGGAAGCTGCCCCTAGTACGAGAGGACCGGGGTGGACGAACCTCTGGTGTATCTGTTGTCGTGTCTAGCGGCATTGCAGAGTAGCTATGTTCGGCGTGGATAACCGCTGAAAGCATCTAAGTGGGAAGCCACTCCTAAGATTAAATTTCCCCATGAACCTCCAGGAAGACTACCTGGTTGATAGGCTTCAGGTGTAAGTGCAGCGATGTACTCAGCCGAGAAGTACTAATAGGTCATTGAACTTATTTATACTATGATGACATTTAAGGTGTTTGTGCGTAAGTCCCGCCTTGGCGGGATTTAGTACTGACACTTTAATATCATCGTTAGATGACTAGCAATTTGTAAGAATAACTTGTGAAATAAAAAAATATTAAAAGCTCCTATCTTGGTAGCTCTAGAGAGTGTGGTACACCTGTTCCCATTCCGAACACAGAAGTTAAGACACTCTTCGCCGATGGTACTGCCACTTGAGTGGTGGAAGAGTAGGGCGCTGCCAAGATAGGGGTTTTTATAGTTATTTGGAAATTTCTTCGTTTTCTTCTTCTTTGGAAGCTTCGTTTCTTGACGATTCATCCAAAAGATCCGTATCCGTTTTTATATTTGTTTCTTCAAGGTTTTCAACTTTTTGATTACGAGACGTTAATGGATTATATGTTTCGTAAAAGAGTTCTATAAGTTGAGCTGTTGTTAATTGTTTAGTACTAAGTCCGGTGTTTTCGAGTCCGCCTTTTACAATGTTTACTCTTTGATTCAGGCTTTTCTTAAGTTGAATGAATTCATTATGTCTTCTTTTTAATTCCGAGAAAGAATCTTTTGATGATAAGCCTTGAAAAAATCTTTGTAGAAAGTTTGGTTTTGTAGATCTAAACGGATCGTACGGAACTATTACATAAAATTCTTTTTGCATAATATCTGCATATTCTACAAGTCGTTGGATATAATCCAAATATTCATATGTTTGCCTTTGCAAGAGTGTGTTGGTTTGTTTTTCCCCAAGATCGTTCAATTGATCAATATAATTATCTATATCCAATTTTTTTGACTTTATAAGAATTTGAATAGGGAACTCGATTGAATTTAAAAAACTTTGATATGAATAAATTATCGCATTTTGCTCATCTTCGGATTTTAAATTGAAATTAATGCTTGAAACTTTAAGAATAGATCTTATTCCTCCATTTTTAAGAACAAGACTATCATCGCGTATTTCAGCTATTTTTAAATACATTTGAGTACTTGCAAATGTTTTTTTTGCATTTTTCACACTTCCTGTTTTTTGTTTTGGGGTTGCTGTTTTAGTCATACTTATTATTGATTAGGAAGGTCTTTTCCGTAATTATCCAATATATCTGAAATATTTTTAATTTTCTTTATTGTTTGAGCCGCTTTTTCCTCTTTATCTTTGTTTCTTCTGTTTTTCTTGTTTTTTGTTTGTTCCAGTACTCCGGTTATAAGAACTTCTGCATCGGCTTTTCTCCATACTCTTTTCCTTGGAATAAGAAAACTTTCCAGAAGAAGGATTAAGAATTTTCCAAATGACACATTGTATATACGCAAAAATGCGGCCGCAAGAGTTATTAGTGAGATTATAAACACGGGTGGAAACCAAATTTCCCAATAATAAGTGCGAGCGAGTATTACATAAATTAAATACGCAAGACCACCGCCAGCACCAATAATTATCATATGTCTTAAGGTAAGAGGTCCAACTATCTTGTCTGCCATTTGTACATTTTGAGGTACTTTTGCCTGCATCTTTATTTTTGTGTTTTAAATATTAAAATATTATACCATGAAAAAGCCGTTTATTTCAATTTCTATTTGCTAATGCTGTTTAGTTTGATAGAATTCTTTGGGAAAAAACACATCAAATTAACTCGAAAATTGAATAAATAATTAGAACAATAAATGTAATTTTATGAATAAAAATAGTGTTCAAAATATTAGAAATTTTTGCATTATAGCGCATATTGATCACGGCAAATCAACATTGGCCGATCGTTTTTTAGAGATTACAAAAACTGTCGAAAAAAGAGATATGAAGCATGGACAGCTTTTAGATACTATGGATATAGAGCAAGAAAGGGGAATCACAATTAAGCTTCAACCAGTTAGAATGAATTGGAAGCATGAAGAACATGAATATATTTTAAATCTTATTGATACTCCGGGACATGTGGATTTTAGTTACGAGGTCTCAAGAAGTATTGCCGCTTGTGAAGGGGCTATTTTGGTTATTGATGCTAGTCAGGGTATTCAAGCTCAAACACTTGCCAATTGTTATATGGCTATTGACCATAATCTTGAGCTTATTCCAGTACTTAATAAAATAGATTTGCCTTCTTCCGATGTTGAGCGTGTTTCTCAGGAAGTTGAAAATGCTTTTGGTATTCCAAAAGAAGAAATAATCACCGTATCTGCCAAAGAAGGCACAAACGTGGAAGAAGTTCTCAAAAGAATTGTAGAAAAAGTTCCACCTCCAAAAGAATCTTCACAAGATGATGAATTTAAAGCTTTAATATTTGATTCCGTTTACGATCCTTACAAAGGTGTTGTTGCTTATATAAGAGTAATGTCTGGTGGTGTTAAAAAAGGGCAATCCGTATATTTTCTTCATACTAAAAAACAGATTGATGTAATGGAATGCGGTTATTTTAGGCCGGGTTACAACCCTTCAGAAGGTCTTAATCCCGGAGAAGTTGGCTACATTGTAACTGGTCTTAAAACTGTTGCGGAAGCAAGAGTTGGAGATACAATATGGGCTTGTGGTAAAGAAAAATTACAAATTAAAGATGCAAAGCCGTTAAGCGGATATACGGAGGTTAAGCCTTACGTGTTTGCCGGAATTTTTTGCGTGGATGGAGATGATTATCCTCTTTTGCGTGATGCTCTTGAAAAATTGCAAATTAACGATGCCGCACTTTCTTTTACTCCGGAGCAATCGGGAGCTTTGGGGTTTGGTTTTAGGTGCGGGTTTTTAGGTATGCTTCATTTGGAAATTGTACAGGAGCGATTGGAAAGGGAATACAATCTGAGTTTAATTACAACGGCTCCATCCGTTTCTTATATCGCAGTTACACAAAATGGCGAAGAAAAGTTTATCTCCAGTCCGGCACAATTGCCTCCTCCCGCTACTTTAACAGCTATTAAAGAGCCATGGATGAAACTTGAGATACTAACACCAAAAGATTACATAGGAGCTGTAATGAAACTTATTCAGGACAGAAGAGGTATAAATAAAGATATGCAATATATCGATCAAGACAGAGTTATTTTAACTTTCGAAATACCGCTGGCTTCTATTGTTATCGATTTTTATGATGCACTTAAAAGTGCTACTTCCGGCTATGCTTCAATGAATTATGAGTTTATAGATTACAGACAAGACGATCTTGTAAAACTTGATATTTTGGTCGGGGGAAAGTTTGTTGAGGCTCTGTCCGTTATTGTTCACAGAAAAGATTCATACCATATTGGAGTTAGAATGGCTAAAAAACTTAAGGAGCTTATACCAAGAACTCAATTTGAAGTTCCTATTCAAGCGGCGATAGGGGCGAAGATAATTGCGAGAGAAACGATTAGAGCTTTAAGAAAAGATGTTACGGCTAAGTTGTACGGTGGTGATAGGACAAGAAAAGATAAGCTTTTAAAAAAACAAAAAGAAGGGAAAAAACGTATGAAAAAAGTTGGAAATGTGGATATTCCGCAAGAGGCGTTTTTAACAATATTGAAAAGAGACGATAAATAAGTGTCTAAAGTCTTGTTTGGTTGAAATAAAGGCTTTTTTGTGCTAAAATTAAAAGAAAAACAAAAATCTATTTTAAATATGAAAATTATTGGAAAAATACTGTTTTATTTAATTCTTTTTGTAATTCTTGGATTTCTATTGGTGCAATTGTTTTTTAAAGATGAAGTTGAGAAGTTAAAAACTACGCATTTTCATCCTTCAAATGAGGTAAATTTATCTGAGAATAAGAAGCTTGTAGTAGCTTATTCTTTTAACTCCGATTCTTTTGAGCCGACATTCTACGATTCTGTAACAAGATCAAGAACATCTAATATATACGAGGGGCTTGTTTTAACCGATAGAAATTTGGAACAGATCCCCGGTCTTGCTCTTTCTTGGGGGGAGATAGACGATACGACATGGGAGTTTAAGCTTAGACCCAATGTTATTTTTCATGATGGGACGGATTTTGATGCTGATGATGTTATTGCAAGTTTTAAACGAGCGAAAACTTATAAATCTTCCGGGCTTAAAGATATTTTAAGCACAATAAGTTCAATAAAAAAAATAGATAAATTAACCGTGCATATTATTACAAAAGAACCCGATCCTATTTTGGTTAGTCGTGTAGCCACGGTATTTATATTTCCTTCGGAGAAAACGGATTTTAAAAAGCCAGTTGGGACAGGTCCTTATAAATTTGTTTCAAATACAAAAACCGAATTTTCAATAAAAAGGTTTGACGATTATTGGGGGAAACGATCTCATTATAAAGATGTTGTGTTTAAAACTATTCCAAATAAATTTGATAGATTGGATGCTATTAAAAACGGTGAAGTTGATATTTTGGCCAATGTGCCCCCATCTTTTACGGATGATTTAAAGATGCAAAGGAATGTTACAATAACATCTTTACCGAGTCTTGAGGTTAATTTTCTTATATTTAATTTTAAATCAAAGCTTCTAAAGGATGATAGAATACGTAAAGCTATTTCAATTGCCTTTGATAGAGATGTTTTTGTTGAAATCTCAAATGGTTTTGCAAGTCCGTCGAATCAATTTATTAGTAATGGTATTTTTGGATTTAATCCGAATATAAAGAGCTCTTCTCAAGATATAACTGAGGCAAAAAATCTTATAAGGCAATACGATCCTTTCAAAAAACCTTCTGTTACAATTGATATGACAAATGAAGCTCAAGCTGTAGGGGATTATATAAAGAGTCAACTTAATGAAATAGGCTTGTCCGTAAAAATTAATTACATTTCCTTTGAAGAATTGAAAAAGAAAATTTTTGATAAGACATCAGAGATGTACTACCTTGGTTGGCGTAGCGAAGTAGGTGATGCCAGCGGGTTTTATGAAAATGTTGTTTATTCCAAAGGACGATTTAACGGTGGAAATTTTAACAATAAAAAGGTTGATCAGCTTATAGCGCTCAGCACTAAAAATCTAAATGAGAAGAAACGGCTTGAACAATTTCAGGAAATTATGAAAATAATTTTAGACGAGAAAATAATTGGTGTCCCTTTATTTGAAACAGATACTATTTATGCCGTTAGAGCTGGGATAGGTTTCCGTCCGCGACTTGATGGTTATATTCTTGTCTCCGAAATATTATAAGAATTCTTTTTATGTACTCTATTAAAACAAAATTAGTTGCCGTTATAACACTACTTGTTGTAGGGCTGTTTAGTGCCGCGGCTTTTTTGCTTATTAGAGAGAAACAAAAACAACTTACTCATGATATATATTTTCAAACTCGTTCGTTTGCAGAATTAACTGCTCCGAATATTATTAACAATTACAATCTTTATTTGGCGCAGAAAGGTTTTATTTATTTTAATAGGGAAATAACTAAAGATTTTAATAGAACTCAGGATGTCGATTTGATTCAAATTTTTGATTACAGCGGACATCTGCTTTATGACTCAAAAGAAGAACGCGAGGCACAATATAGCGGACCGGTAAGAGTAATATCTGATGAAAATATCAAGACTCAGATTCAAGCACATAATTCATCGGTATTTACGCAATCGGGTAGGATTATATATCTCAAAAAAGATGAATCAGGACACGTTTCTTATGTTGATGAAAACGAAAAACCCATTGAATCTCTTGGGGAAATGGAAAGACTTTATTATATCGTTTATCCGGTTAATGACCATTTTGCTGTTATTTATTATGTAAATTATGACAATTTGGATGTGTTGCTTCGTACCGATACTTTAAGAATAGTTTTTCTGGCGGTGGTTGGGATGATAATAGGGCTTTTGCTTGCTATTTTCTTTGCCAATAAAATTACAAAACCTTTAAAAAAACTAACTGTCAGTTCGGGGATTATAGCAAAGGGTGATTTTCAACATAGAGTTAATATTTCCACACATGATGAACTTGAAATTCTAGGTAACGCTTTTAACAAGATGGCGGAAGATTTGGATAAAAGTACAAAAGCTCTTGTTTACAAGGAACGTGTGGCAAAAGAACTTGAACTTGCTCAAAAGATTCAAAAAGGAAATATTCCAAAGGAAATTCCCAAAATGGAAGGTTTGGATGTGTCTGCGGGGATTGTTCCGGCTGAAGAAATTGGTGGAGATGTATATGATTTCTTAAAGAAAGATGACAATAACACGCTTTTTTATATAGGAGATGTAACCGGGCATGGGGTTCCATCTGGAATTCTTGGATCAATTGCAAACGCGATGTTTTTCAGTTATGCCGAGGAACCTGATTTAAGGAACCTGATTATGGATGTAAACAAGGTTCTTAAAGTAAAATCTCCTCCAAATATGTTTATAACTTTGTGTCTTTTAAATTGGAATAAAATTGAAAGAAAGATGTCGTATGTAAATGCTGGGCATGAGCAAATAATTCATTTTAACGGAAAAACCAAAGAGGTTAAATTGCTTAAGGCGGGGGGAATTGCACTCGGAATGTTTCCGGATATATCAAAAATGATTGAAGAACAGGTAATATCACTTGAGATAGGGGACAGTATTGTTCTTTACAGTGACGGTATCCCAGAAGCGTGGAAGAATGAAAAGGAACTCTATGGTATGGACAGATTTAAATCTACTGTTCAACAATATGGAAATCTTGAATCTGCTACCGCAATACGAAATGCAATATTACAAAACGTAAAAACTTTTACCGAAGGTCACAAACAAATGGATGATATTACGCTTATTGTTATAAAGCGGAATTCTTAAGAGCTACAGGTTAATTCCCGGAACGGGAAATCCGCTACAAAGTTCCTTAACTTCTTCTTTAATTTTGGCGAGCTTGTCTTTGTCCGTATAATTATCCAATGCGTTGGAAATAAAATCTCCGACTTTTTCCATTTCCGGCTCTTTCATTCCTCTTGTTGTCATTGCAGGAGTTCCGAGCCTAATTCCGCTTGGATCGAACGGCGAACGAGGATCAAATGGAACAGTGTTCTTATTAAGTGTTATCCCGGCTTTATCAAGAGCTTCTTGAGCAACTTTTCCCGGTATGTTTTTGTTGGTAAGATCGGTAAGAATTAAATGGTTGTCTGTTCCTCCGGAAACAAGGTCAAAACCGTGTTCTATTAAATTTTCAGCCAGTTTTTTTGCGTTTTTAACGATTTGTTCGGCATAATCTTTAAATTCAGGCTTTAAAGCTTCTCCAAAAGCAACAGCTTTTGCGGCTGTAGTATGGTCGTGAGGTCCTCCTTGGAGACCCGGGAATACTGCTCTGTCTATGTCTTTTGCAAATTCTTTTTTACTCATAATTATTGCCCCGCGCGGGCCTCTTAAAGTTTTATGAGTTGTAGTTGTGATTACATCAAAATACGGAACCGGACTTTCATGAACTCCTCCGGCAATAAGTCCTGCAATATGGGCAATATCAGCCATTGTAATTGCTCCAACCTCGTCTGCAATTTCCTTAAAAGCTTTCCAATTGATTTTTCGTGGATATGCGGTATAACCTGCGATAATTAGTTTTGGCCTTTTCTTAATTGCAAGCTCTCGTATGGCATCCATATTTAATTGTTCGGTTTCTTTGTCAACTTCGTATGCTACGCAATTAAACGATTTTCCGGAAAAACTAATCGGGAGACCGTGAGTAATATGACCTCCGTGATCCAATTTTAGACCCATAATAGTGTCTCCGTATTCAAGAAGTCCAAAATAAACAGCAGCATTTGCCGGACTGCCGGAATATGGTTGAACATTTACATGTTCAACGCCAAAAAGTTCTTTGGCTCTGTCTATTGCAAGTTGTTCCACTTGATCTACATATTCTTGACCTCCGTAATACCTTTTCCCCGGATAACCTTCTGAATATTTATTTGTAAAAATAGAACCCGATGCTTCCATAACTGCTTGAGATGCATAATTTTCAGAGGGAATAAGCTCGATTCCATATGCTTGGCGATGTTTTTCATGATTCAAAATATCGGCGACTTTCGGATCTGACTCTTGGAGTGAAGACATAATATAAAAAGGTTACTTATTAATGCGGTAAACCGTTTCTTCGGTGACTAAAGTGTCAACCGGAACATCGTGTTTTTGTGCAGGAATATTGTTAACAATTTGGACTTTATATGCAAGCCCAATTTTATGGCAAGTAAGATGTTTGGTCAGTCTATCGTAATACCCTTTGCCATATCCTATTCTATGACCATTTTTATCAAAAACAATGCCGGGAATAATAACAAGATCCACTTCTTCGGGAGTGATAATTCTTGTGTGAGACTTAGGTTCCATTATTGAATAACTGCCTTTTTCTGTATCATCAAAAGATTTTATCTCGTGTAATGTAAGCTTATTAAACTTTGTATGTGATTTTGGAACTATAATTATTTTTTTACCAAGATAATTTTTTATGAGTGCTCGTGTATCAACTTCATCTTTCATGGAAATATAAATAAAAACCTTCTTTGCTTTCTTCCATTCCGGTAGGCCGGTTATATTTTTATATATTTGATTGTCGAACTTTTCTTTTTTTGTTGCCGGTATTTGATGTTTTTTTTTGCTTATTTCGGTTCGTAATTCTTCTTTTGTTTTAACTTCGGTCTTATGCATTGTGTTAACTTAAATCTTATAAATACCAACTATACTATATCACAGTCTTGCTTGCCATATATGTGAAATACAATTAAAATCAAGCTATGAAAAAAAACGGTTGGATAAAAATAGTTGGGCTTTGTTTTACGGTTAGTCTTGTTGTTGGAATGATTGGAGGTGCGCTGACAAACGAATATTTAATCTCTTATTTATTCGGTCAACTTACTCAAAAGCAAGAAGAGGATCTTCCGATTGTAAAAAAGGTTATTGAAGAAAAGGTTTATGTAGAGGAATCTTTAACTACAGACGCAATTGTAAAAGCCAGACCTGTAGTTGCCACTTTATACTCTGGAAAAACATTAAAAGATGGAATTAACGGGGTTGTTCTTACTACGGATGGAGTTGTGGTATCTTGCGATCCAAAATTGCAAAAGCAAAAGACTTGGAACATTATAGTTGGCGATCAAGATGTTGTTGAAGCGAATGTTATTCCTACAAATAGTAACAATGGTCTTATATATTTGCAGATTAAAAATAAAGGTGAGTTCTATAAAACCATTCCTTTAGCAAAAGATAATCTTAAGCTCGGGCAAAAGATGATTGTGTTAAATTCTGACTCTATTAGCAGTGCACTACTTTCGGAAATCGGTTCGAAAAATATGCACAGAATAGATCGCCAAGTTGGGGAAAAATTTGATTGCAGTCCGGTAATTAATTTGGGCGGAGAACTTGTTGGGATTGTTGCTTTAAATTCCAATAATAATCAGCCGGGAACAACTTTAATTATACCTGCTGAGAGTCTTGAAGAATTAATGGCAAAGGAAGTGGCTTTGTAAGTAATAATTCTTTTAACTCATCTGCTTCTTTTGTGCTATCCGGTTTAAGGATTTTTATTATGCCTGTACTATTTGTCTCTTTTACGGTAAAGCTTGTTATTAGTTTATTCCCAACAAAAATACCTATAACATTTCCGTTGTTTTCGTTTGTTATCTGCTGAATTTCCTCTTTCCCTTTGTTATTAAAATGTAATATTAGATATGGATTATATGATTCGTCATATCTTGTTTCAACAGATGCAAGGGTTGATTCGTCAAAATCTATATTTTGCCACTGTGAAGGTACAAGTGCATAAAAAAGTATTCCGAATTTAACTTGAGGTTGGGTATCTGATTCTTCGGATGCCGATGTAACTTTGTTTGCCTTTATAATATGATATCCGAAGGGTGTTTCCGTAACCGGTGATATTTGATTTTCTTCATTAAGAGCCAAAGCGGCATTCTCGAATTGCTCAACATAAGTTTTATTTCCGGCAGGGGTTTCCAATACTCCTCCGTCTTTACTGTTAGATGCGTCATCTGAATATTCCTTTGCAAGTTTTGCAAAATCTTCTCCATTATTTAATTTCTCAACCAGTTCGTTTGCGAGTGCTTTTGCTTCATCTTGAGTTCTGCTTATGCTGTCTGATGCCCTCATTGCGCCTTTATATGCAATTAAAATATGGCTGACATCGACTGTTTTATTATGTTTTGTTACTTTTTCTTTATCTCTTTTATCGAAAAGTTTTACTATGGCTTTAATTTTAACTGGTGGCGCAAGAGGTGACGCTTGTTCCGAATATTCAATAAGTTTATCACTCATATCTCCAGGTTCCATGTTAAACAGTTTATCCGCAAAAACATCTTTAATTTCGTCTCTGTACATGAAATCGCTGTGTATATATACTATTCTGGCTGGATCTTTAAGCACTTCGTTTTGAGCTGTTGTTTCAAAATCAGCGTTGTTTTTTAATTTTTCCAAAGTGGCTTTTGCTTGCATGGTTAGGTCGGTTTCATAATCGCTTTCGTCTTTGAATTGCTTTTTAAAAGTTAGTAAAGTGTTTTTATCCAAAGCTTTTTTTATATCGTTTATATCGTCGATTGTTCCGAATTTCAGTTTTAAATAATCAGAGTTATTTTCTTTTGATAGATTGGTTGATACATTTGTAACATTAAATTTATTTAATCTGCCGAGTATTGTCGTTTTAAGATCTTCAAGTTTTCCATCTATATTTGCAGTATCTATATTTGTAGTATTCGCCAAATATGTAATATCATATGTTTTATATTTGCTCGATTTTGTTATATCGGTGCATCCGGAAAGCGGTAAGCTTACAAAAATTGTAATAATTAACAGAGGAGTAAGTCGCTTGAGCATGTTCATTTTTAAAATTGTTATGATTTGTTTGTTCGGACCGAGAAAGATTATACCAGAAATAGTGTGTTAGCTGAAAATATTATTTTTTCACCGCTTTTATTGCTACGAAAATTAAAATACAAATTGAAAGAATACTTAAAGTAGCACCGATATAAACATCGAACGGTCTGTATTTAAACTCTACTATGTGATTCCCCGGATTTAATGCGACAGCCCTAAATGTGTAATTAGCTGTTATGTAGTTTTGAGGTTTTCCATCTACATAAAGGTTCCATCCGTTATAATCGACTTCACTCATAACAAGTATCGCTTTTTTGCTTAGATTCGTGTTTATCTTTATGTATGAAGGATCCCGCTTTACTATCTTAATAGAAATTGGACTTGCGGTTTCTTTCTTGATGCCTAGATACTCCGGTTCTTTGTTTAGCAAAACCTCGTTTTTAAAATCTACATCCCCTTGCTTTATTAGATTGTAAGCTTCTTTGTCGTTAACAACTTTGTAATTTTCCACTAAATAAGCTCTTAGCAAAAAGTTCTTATTTTGAGGTGGAAGTTTTTTTGAAGTAATTATGAATCCTACATTAAGAAAATCGTAAAGTTTATTGTTTATCGGTTTCCAGTTATTGTTTTCCAGTTTTGTAAAAAGATCATCGTATTTTTTTATTCTAATTCCACTTTTGCCCCATATATTCTCGATATTGAAATATTCCCAATCATATTGATTATCTAAAAAATGATTTTCATCGGAGATACGAAATGGGGAGTTCAAGGGTGCTTGCTTAAATTGAGGAGAACCGATTTTTTCTGAATAGAATCTTTTATTATAGCCGTGAGAAAAAATATCAAAAACAACAAAGAAACTTATTACAATCATTAAAATTTGCATACCTATTTTGAATTTTCGGTTTGAGATTTTTTTCTCAAAAATAACTTTCGCTCCGATTGCGCTCATTACTGCAAGAGCCAAATAAAACATTCCCATTATCTGGACCGATATTCTGGCTTTTGAAAATCCGGGGAAGAATTTAAAAGG
>JAGGUZ010000008.1 GCA_021158225.1 bacterium
GAATATGCGGTTTTAGATGGAGAGATACACTTTTTTATCGTTTGTCCGCGTGAACTTGAGAGTTTAATAGAAAAACAATTAACAAGTTTTTATCCGGACTCTTTTGTTGAAAAAGTACAAGACTACAATATTTTCAGAGAAAAACATTATGTTTTGGGAACCTATGCAAGAGTGACAAAAGAATCCATAATCCCATTTAAAACATATGACAGACTTAATTCCGACCCTATAAACAGCATTATAAATGTTTTATCCAAGTTTAAACCGGATGAAGGAGCCGCCATTCAAATAATGATTCGACCAAAAAAAGACGGCTGGCAAAAAAAAGGGCGTGCGAAAGCGGATGAGCTATTTAATAAGAAGAACAAAGCAAAATCCCCTCTTAATCCGTTAACATGGATTTCCGGATTATTTGAATTGCTTGTTCGCGGAGAAAATATTGCTGATAATCAAAGCCTTGATAATTCAAGAACAACTCCCGCAACGGAGGAAGAAGTAAAAGCCATCGAAGAAAAAAATTCACAACCCGGTTTTGAAACGATTATCAGGCTTATTTCTTCTTCAAATACAAAAAGAGAAGCAAAATCGCATTTAACAAATATGAAGAGTGCTTTCTCTCAATACACAAGCACAAACGGGAACGGTTTTACTTTTACAAAATGGCATTCCAACAAAAGACTTGTTAGAGATTTTATTTTTAGAGCTTTCAGACGTTCCCACAACTATAAAATAAGGCAAAAAAAAACGATACTCAGTTGCAATGAGCTTGCAAGTTTATATCACATTCCGAACAATAAATATAATCGCTCGACAAATATTGCATGGCAAAGATTCAAACTTGCTCCCGCACCGGCTAACATACCAACAGAGGGCATATTAATCGGGCATAATTACTATCGTGGAGAAACAAAAGAAATACGAATAAAAAATGAGGACAGATTTAGACATTTTTATGTTATAGGACAAACCGGTACAGGTAAGAGTTCCGTTATGCAAGTAATGATCCGGCAAGATCTTCAAAACGGCAAAGGACTTTGTGTGGTAGACCCGCATGGACAGCTTATAGAAGACATTATGCCTTTTATCCCACGAGAACGGGCAGATGATGTTATTTATTTTAATCCGGCTGATTTAGAGCGTCCAATCGGTATTAATTTACTTGAAGCAAATACTCCGGAAGAAAGAGAGCTTGTAGCTCTTGATGCTATGAATATCATGATTAAGCTCTTTAATGAAGAAATATTCGGTCCGCGTATTCAAGATTATTTCCGTAACGGCTGCCTTACTTTAATGGAAGATCCGGAAGGAGGAGCTCTAACAGATATAGTACGTTTATTTACAGACGATGAATATCAAAAACTTAAAGTTGAGAAAGTAAAAAACCCTATAGTGCGATCGTTTTGGGAGCATCAAATGGCAAAAACCGGAGCAAGAGAAAAACAAGAAATGATTCCGTATTTCGCATCTAAATTCGGACAATTTGTTACAAACACAATGATGCGCAATATTATTGGACAAAGCAAATCAAGTTTCGACTTTGCAGAGGCCATGAATAACAACAAAATTTTGCTTATGAACCTATCCAAAGGTACAACCGGAGACATAAACTCAAAACTCCTAGGGCTTATTATCGTACAGAAAATTCAGATGGCAGCACTTAGAAGGCAAAATCTTGGGGAAGGCGGAAGAAAAGATTTTTTCTTATATATCGACGAGTTCCAAAATTATATTACTGACAGCATAGAAACAATCCTTTCCGAGGCCAGGAAATATCGTTTGGGGCTTATTATGGCGCATCAGTATATAAAACAGCTTGAAGGCGAAGATGGAAAATCAAAAGTTAAAGACGCGGTATTCGGTAATGTCGGAACCATGATGTCATACAAAATAGGCGCACAAGATGCTGAATATATGGCAAAAGAATTTGGACCCGTATTCTCTGAATCAGATCTTATTAACTTAGATAAATTTAGAGCCGTTATAAAACTTTCTATAGACACACAACCTTCAAGACCATTTAGTATAATTCCGGTTAACCCATATCTCGAGGAAGGCGATAAAGATGTTGCCGAAGCCATAAAACAACTCTCGAGACTAACCTACGGAAGAGATAAATCTTTTGTAGATAGAGAAATTCTAAGAAGAATAGGAGCGATTATGTAAAAAATCGCCAAAAACACGTACTTTTATTAAACCACATTTTTTAGCGTGCGTCCATATTGGATACGTGAATTCTTGTTGATTTTATGGGATAATATTTAGATTTAAAAAATAAAAAATCAAAACAAAAAAATTATGAATACAAAGAATATAAATTATCATCTTCTTCATGTAAGATATATTTTTCTCATCGTACTTGGACTGTTATCGTATTTTGCACTTTATGAAATGGCGGAAGCAACATACCAAAAGACATTTACCATAAGTGCGTATTATTCGCCGATTCCGAATCAAGAAAGATATGTAACAAAAAGTTACGAAGGAGACTTAAGTCTTAATGGAAGTGGTGTAAACAGTGCCGACGGAACCCCTGTTTACCCAGGGATGATAGCTGCCCCAAGTGCTTACGCATTCGGAACAAAAATGGATATCCCAGGCATTGGAGTTGTCGCCGTACATGACAGAGGTGGAGCAATAGTCCATGCCGGAGAAAGAGGACAATCATATGACCGTCTTGACATTTGGATGGGATATGGAGACAAAGGTCTTTCAAGAGCTCTTAACTGGGGAAAAAGAAATGTTAATGTTACAGTTTACGGAGTAGATCCTAAAATTAAAGAAAATGTTTATTTGGAAGGATTTACGGAAGCCGAAAAATTTATAAGAACTATTGTAACAAAGCAAAAGATCTTTAAGACAGATTTATGGTACAACCAAAGCGGAGATGAAGTCGGAAAATTACAAAAATATCTAAAAAACCTCGGATACTACAAGGGAACGATAGATAACTATTACGGAAATGAAGTCTATAAAGCCGTTATCGCATTTCAAATAGATCAAGATATTGTGAATAACGAAGAAGAATTTGGAGCAGGATATCTCGGCCCCCAAACAAGAGCAAAACTTGAAGCGGTTATAGAGAAAAAACGCAAAGATAAATTACCGAAAAAAAATCTTGGTCGTGATGACAGCGGAGATGAAGTTAAGAAACTTCAAGAAGCCTTAATCAAGCTTGGCTACAATCTTGAAATTACAGGAGTTTACGATCAAAAAACAATAGATGCGGTTTTTGATTTCCAAAAGGACAACAATATCGTTAATGAAGAAGACAGTCTTGGTGCCGGATATTTTGGGACTCAAACATTCGCCGTATTATCAGATCGTTTAGCTTCACTTGAGGATCCAACAAGTCAAGATCTTGATAATTCTCAACAAGCCAAATTTACCGCATTTAACAACACTCTTTCGCTTGGAGATAAAGGCGACGATGTAATGCGACTACAACAAGAACTAAAAAAATTCAATCTTTTACGCATAGAACCAACAGGTTACTACGGACAAATTACACAAAATGCGGTATTTAAATTCCAACAAAGAAAAGGCATTGTAACATCAATGGAAGACAGCGGAGCCGGAACTTTTGGTCCCCAAACAATAAACCATCTAAACGGTATTCTCGGATACAGAGCAAATAATAAACAAAGAATTGCCATGCGAACAGCTAAGTTTAACGGCAAGATATTGGTCGACAAGAATATAGAAATAGCTAAGCCGAAAACTCAACCAGTACCGGTAGAGGAGCTTTTCCGGGAAGACCTAAAATTTGGAGTAAGAGGAAAACAGGTGGCAATGCTTCAAACTTCCCTATCAAAACTTGGACTGTTCTCCGGATCACTTACCACGGATTATTTTGGTAATAAAACTCTCGATGCCGTTATTAACTTCCAATTGGAACAAGGGATTATAACTTCAAAAAATGACCCGGAAGCTGGATATGTCGGGAAAAAAACAAGAGCAAAACTAAATAAACTTACTTAGAAAAGGTTTAAAAAGTTCTTTCTCAAGCTTAAAATAAGCATCGTAAATTTTACTTTGTTCTTTTTGATTATCGTTATTAGGATTATACCTTTTTTGACCATCTTTAAAACGCTCTTCAAGACTAACAATATTTGTATGAAGCACTCTTTTATCCGCATATGTCATAATCTTTTCTTCTAAAGTAAAAGGTAAGTTTTCTTTTTCTATAATCGCTCTAAAAGCATGTTTTTTTATCATATTTGCAATAATAGGCTCCCCAAGCTTTATTAGTATTAAATAAGCGATTTTTGAATGATCACTCTTTTCTTGAGGATCAAAATCCAAAATTTTAACAACATCATGCAAAAGACAAGCAAAATGAAGATTCTTATAATCAACTTTAACGCCTTTTTCAAGGTAGCGTTTAGCTATTCTGTCCGCAACAAAATCAACTTTTTTACAATGTTTCATAATATGTTCGGGAGTCTTGTATTTTTTATATAACCTTTCTACCTCTTTTTCAGTCATATTATATTTTAGAAAAATTTATAATTCTATCATTATCCCCTTCTCCATAAGAGAATTTAACAACAAGAGTCCCTCTTGGAAACAAATGTTTAATTTTTTCCGGCCATTCTATAAGAGCAATCATATTACTTCTCTCAAGTATCTCTAAAAGCTCACTTTCAATAAGATCATCGGCTCTAGAAAGCCTATAATAGTCAAAATGATAAATATCTTTCTCGCCATTTTCATACAAACGATAATAAGTATATGTAGGACTTTTAACTTTATCATCTTCTATAGAGAAATATTCACAAAACCCTTTAACGAAAGTTGTTTTACCGCTTCCCAAGTTCCCTTCAAGACAAATTATCGAACCTTCAATAGAACCAAAATCTCTTGCGAAATTTTTCGCTAACTGTTTTGTTTCTTGGCTTGTCTTCGTGGTTATTTCATATGGTAACTGCATATCAGCATATTTGATTAATAGGTCAACTTCTGATATAATATACTATAAAAAACAAAAATAAACTAAAAATTTCACTATGTTCCGAAAAAAACAAAAACATCATGTTAGTCCTCTTGCATGGCTTGGAGCTTTTATTTCACTCTTAATATCGATTTTTTTAGTTGAAATTAACGCTACAAATTTTCAAGCAAGTATTGTTCCTACAACAACGGCTCCGGCTTTTGACGGTCTTGTAACTCCGGTACAAAAATCTCCGGACTGGATGTCATTAAGCAATACGGAATGGAAAATGACTTACTCTCAATTAAATCAAAGAGGGAAGTTGATTCCTTTACCAAAATACAATCCGTCCCATCTTAAAATGTCAACAGACTCATTAACATGGGGAAATCCATCCGATGATGCGATTAGAAACGAAAAAATTACGTTTTCTGTACCATACATGGGGAATTATCTTCTTGACGGAAAAGAGTATGCCGGAAGCCATTTGGCAGTAGACATAAAAATCCCATACGGGACACCTATTTATGCAATCGGAAACGGCATTGTTATTAAAACTTCCGAACAACTATATGGTTTTGGGAAACATATTGTTATTAAACACAAGAATTTTCCATCTTACAATTCTCCATCACAGAAAGCGACTTATTTCTCAAGTTACTCTCATTTAAGCGATATTGTTGCACATGAAGGAGCCATCGTAAAAAAAGGAGAACTTATAGGATATTCCGGCAGTACCGGGACATCTACAACCCCTCATATTCACTTTCAGATCGACAATACTTCAGCTCCATGGCATCCGTTTTGGCCATTTACTTCAAAAGAAGCTACAAATGCCGGATTAACTTTTACTCAAGCCGTTAATGCCGGACTAAATCAAGATATTGCAATCAGAGACACTATTAATCCCCTTTTGTACATACAAAAATACGCTTCAAATACACAAAGCACATTACCTACAAATCCACAGAAACCGGAAGAAACAACTCCGGAACCTACTGTGCCTACGTCAACAACCACAGATACGGAAGAACCATTCACTGTAAATACGCCCGAATCGGAGACTCAACCTGCACATACAAATATTTCTACTAATCTCGAAGAAACTCCAACAACCGGATTCGTTACTTTTAAAATAGATACAAAAAGCACATTTGAAGAAAATAAAGATTTTACAGTTAAAATTGAAGCTGTTACCAGAACCGGAGATTTAATTACAGATTATGTTCCATCATCACCGATAAAAATTGAATTAATTCGAGGGAAAGCCACGATAAATCCAACAAGGCTTTCACGCTCTAATTTTAAAAATGGTGTCGCCACTTTAAAAATCTCACCAAAAAGCGCTTCTCCAATTAAATTCAGAATTCACACAGACAATGTAATTAAAGAAAGCCCCATAATAGCAAAAGGATTGTTTCTTGATGTGAGCGAAGTCCATCCACACTTTAAGGCAATAAGTTTCCTAAAAAACGAAGGGGTAATTCAAGGATATCCCGACGGATCATTCAAACCGAAAAACGATGTATCACGCGTAGAAGTTATGAAATTTATTCTTGAAGGAATAGGAACAAAACTTAAAACAGCACAAAGTCTGCCATTTAAAGATACAGAAGATAAAGCTTGGTATTCGGATTATCTTCAAACCGGAATTGATTTGGGGATTATAGCCGGCTATCCTGACGGAACATTTAAACCTGCAAATACGGTTAATAAAGCTGAATTTCTAAAAATGCTTGTTAGTGCAATGGATACAGACATTGATCCTAAAATCGGGAATCTTCCGTTTAAAGACATCGACAAAGACAGTTGGTATGCAAAATATATTCAATTCGCATATAAGAAAAACCTTATAGATACGAATGGAAATATGTTTAATCCTCAGGAAGAAATGACTCGCGAAGATGTTGCGGAAGCAATATATCGAGTTCAAATTCTTAAACAAACCGGAGCCGCAATGTTTAATAGCAATGCAGCTTAAAAGCTATTGCGACAAAAGCATAAACTGATGTAAAGTATCGAAAGGAATTTGACAATTTTTAGATATGAATGAAGAAACGCAACCTGAACCTCCTAAAGACACAATTAACGCAGATAATAGATCTGTTGAAGAAATTTTTTCTCCCAAGCCTAAAGAAGAAGGACAACCTAATAAACCTGAGATTCCAAAACCTCAAACCACAACTCAATTATCACCGGAAACACCGGAAGTACCAAGAACACCGAAAGATAAGCCGGACAATAAAGAGAAGGGGAAGTTTTTAACTCTTATTCTTGATATAGGACTAAACCTTTTGATTGTTTTTGGTCTTGTTTTTATTATTCAAAGTTTTATAGCTTCGCCGTTTAAAGTTTCCGGCCCTTCAATGTGCGATACGATAAATAATCTTAACGGAGAATGTGTAAGAGATTATGGAGAATATATAATTGTAAACAAACTCATTTATCAAGACTTCTTTGGATGGAGTTTAAGCAAGCCATCCAGAGGCGATATAATTGTATTTCGTCCACCACACAATAAAGACCAATTTTATATAAAAAGAATTATCGGATTACCAGGCGATACAATAAAATTGATTGATGGAAAAGTATATTTATTTAATTCCGAGCATGAAACCGGCTATGAACTACCTGAACCTTACTTAAACGATACAAATAGCGGACACACCGACCCCAGTACAAACCGAGTTACAACTTTTAATGTTCCGGAAGGAATGTATTTTGTGATGGGTGACAACAGGAAGCAAAGCACCGATTCTCGCAGTTGTTTTAGGGATATCTTTGAAGGAGGATGTCGCGGTGACCAACAAGCATATTATGTTCCACGAGAAAATATACAGGGGAAAGCCTCAGTTGTACTTTGGCCACTTAATAACATTCGAATTCTAAAAAGCGCCAAGTATTTTCAAGAAAATGAAAACAAGACTTGACATCTTTCTAATTTGCGTTTAATATATCATCTTACTTCTTTGAGTAAGAATGATCAATTTACTTTATAAGTAGCTTATTTATGAGCTTTCTTTACACGCAACCCACACGCCTGTCGATAAATTCGTAAAGCATTTTCTTGTTTGTACTTATACATTAAGAAAGCCTGTTCTTTGAAATTTAGTTTTAGCAGTACACAGAGACCATTCTGATGACTATGCGGTCAGAAAACCAATACAGACATGCATGATTTTCTGCGCTTCATAGCGTTAGAAAAATCTCTGTGTCTGTTTTCGATATATAGCAACCTATTCATCCATATGGATAGATAGGTTTTAGTTTTTTAGAAACCTCAAACGCCCCTGGAAAAGGGACAAAGGAGAAAAAAAATGCAGAAAACAACATCAGTCACCACGAGACTAAAAAGATGGCACAAGATCGTGCTTGGAATCCTCGGGGTCGTAGGCATCGTTTTCATCGTCATCCTAGTAATGATGATGATGAAAGATACACGACCCGCAAGAGTTGCAAATACAGCGAGAGAAACCTCTAAGATGGCAACATCTGCCTCCAAGGCAGCAATGTCAAAAGCCAACAAAGCTATCAAGATGGCAACAACTGCCAACGCAGTGGCAACAACTGCCTCCGAAGCAGCAACAACTGCCTCCGAAGCAGCAACAACTGCCTCCGAAGCAGCAACAACTGCCAACAAAGCAGCGACAACTGCCAACAAAGCAGCGACAACTGCCAACAAAATGGCGACAACTGCCAACGAAGTGGCGACAACTGCCAACAAAATGGCGACAACTGCCAACGAAGTGGCGACAACTGCCAACGAAATGGCAACGACCAACGCCGAGACCATCTCGGCTCAAAAGAAAGCATTTTGCCGGCACCACATTGACGACACTTTCTGCAAAGACATAAAACCTGAGCAGAAACAGAAGCAGAAAAAGATGCCTCGCAAAACAGTGCGACGGCGTCGGCACCGCCGACGCGACACTTGGCCCCGCCGTCAACGAAAACTCACTCATTCTCCAACTCCTACCACCACTCAAGTAACCTCTCTCGGGAGACGCATCGGCGTCCTTGAGAAAAAAGTTAAAAAGCACTCCGTGGTGCTCGCACGCCACACTGTACTTCTCAAGCCCCTCGACAGATTCCAGGACGAGTTGGGTCCGAAGTACAAGGAGCGTGTCCTTGCGCTACTTAGAAGGCTTGCGCCAAAGGTACAAGCTCACTCAAGGTAAAAAATCATCGAAGACAGACCATCCAATTAGACGGCCACCCTAAAAAAGTGGTCGTTTTCCCTATATGAAAATATTTTTATTCACCGTGAACAGTGTAAAACAAATTACTGTTCTTCTCTGGCAACAAAATATAACTCAACTATGGAAACGGATAAAATAAGCAAAACCCCGGACCACCAATTAAGCACACCTAAAATTAAGAACATAATACAACCAAGAGCAATCACACTTAGCTCTATCCCCTGCCTAAATGCAATCGCAATATGGTTTGAATAAATTTCATTCTTATTAAGCCACATTCTAAAATAGAAACCTATCACGGTAAAAGTACAACCCAATGCAAAAAACAAACTTAAAAAGAACAAAATAAGAGCAAGTGCAGTAGATTCAAACGGATCAAGCTTGTTTAAAACAATAAACCAAGCTATCCAACTAACCAATCCTGCAATTCCGACAAAAGATAAATATCTATTATGTGTCATACCTTTTAAAATAAAATAAATCTCGCTAAAACTCACCCAATAAACTTTATCACGCACTTTGAATCATTGAAAGTAATTTGGGAATCTTCCTCATATCCGCCTTTAAAATTTCCCTATAGCTCCCATTATACAATGCTACCGCCGGATGATACATCGGAAAATAAACCTGAATACCTCCCCCAACACCTTTGTACCTCTTAGCCTGCCCATGCACTTGAGAAATTTTTAAATCGGGCAAAAATCTGTTCATTGCATACCTTCCCAAAGTAATAATGAGCTTTGGTTTGATTAACTTTACTTGTTCCTCCAAATACGGCCAACAAACGGAAATTTCATTATCCTGAGGATCTCTATTGTTCGGAGGCCTGCATTTAACAATATTCGTAATAAAAATATCACTGCGTTTCAAATCTATTTCAGCCAAAAGTTCATCCAGAAACTTTCCGGCAGCGCCAACAAACGGCTTTCCTTGAATATCTTCAGCTTTCCCCGGAGCCTCACCAACAAACATAATATCGGCATTCATATTTCCATCCCCGGGAACCGCATGCGTTCTTGTTTTATAAAGTCCACATTTCTGACACGAGAGAATTTCCTCGTTAATACTTTTTAATGTGTTCATGAAAATGACTTAAATAAAAACCAAACAAGAAAACCACAATACCTATTCCCAGAAGATACAAGGAATAAACACTCATTCTATCAACTACAAATCCAAGGAGAAAATTATAAATTTCTTGCAAAGATGAGATCTCTTCCGCAAGCATATCCGGGAAATTCACACTTGTAATCGTTAAAGACGGGACTTGTCTTATAATCTGTGCTCCTCCAAGCCCAAAAACACCTGCAAGAGCCAAAGAAGCCCCAGTAAATTTACTAATCAAACTATAAGGAGAATAAATAAACAAAGCAATAAACAACAAAACAACAAGCATAATTAGTGGCAGAATAATTTGAAGATAGTCTACAAAAGAAAGTATTTGTTTTACAGAAACCTGACCTTCGGTTTCCAAAGCAAGTTCCAATGTAAATTCCCCCGGAATTATATTATTAAGCTCTTTTTCAATTTCATGTTTAACTCCTTGCGTAATTTCATCTGTATTAAAACTATCAGGAATACAGACAGGTTTGCCCTCAACATATTTAAGTTCAAATTCTTCATCTTCCGCAACAGTACAGGGCTGAATATTTTCCACGACTTTAATCGCAATATTCTCCGCAATTGGTCCCATATTATTTTTAATCGGCATAAGAGAAATAACAATGGCATCATTTTTCCTACCATCGTTTATTCCTTTTAACTGAGCCTTAAAATCATCAACTAGCTCCTGCATAAGATCTTCAGGTATATATTTTTTAATCATCGCATCAATATCTTCCTTCGTAAAATAAGTTTTCACATCATCCTCTTTTAATAATTCGCTTGAAATAAAAGAAGTCGCATATTCATAAGACCGATCCAAAATCTTTCCATTATAAAAATCCATATTCAAATAAGTAGCGGTGATGCTCCTTAAAAAAAGCGCCGGCAGAGAAACCAGTGCAAATATAATTACAAGTAAAACAGCAATAGTCCTTCGTAATTTCATAGCACAAAACTTAAAAAATGCTGATAAGAGATTATCAGTTATTCGCTATTGAGACAAGCCAACATCACTCCTCGGCTTAACTGCGCGGTGTTGCCTTTTATCATGTGCCGGAACAATTTTCCATCTAACTTCTTTCTCAAGTTTTCCCGGAACACTAAAACCGGCTGCCTTCTTATGACCTCCTCCGCCAAATTTCGAGGCAATCTCTTCAAGATCAATGTCATCTTTTCTGGTTCTAAACGATCCTTTAACATTTCCATTCTCATCTTCATGAAGCAAAACCGTATAATTTGTTTTGGGAACACAATTAATAAAATCCACCACTCCCGACAGCTCATCTATTTCAGCACCACATTCATCAAAATCCTTCTTTGTAATAACGGACATAGCCACCCCTTCTTTATTCACTTTTAAATTTTCAAGAACTCTTCCCCAAAGTTTTAAAGTTGAAACCGGAGTAGTTTTAAAAAGATTTCTTGAAACATCGACAACTCTTCCTCCACAAGCCATAAGCTCCCCAGCAACTTTTAAAGTTTCCGGAGTTGTATTTTGATGCATAAAGCTACCGGTATCATTATAAATCCCCGTTAAAAGAGCTGTAGCTGTCACAGGCGTAAAATCATAACCCGCAAATTTAAAAAATTTAAAAATCATCATTGTTGTAGAAGCCGCATGAATATCAACAATATTCACAGTGCCAAAATCATCGTTGGACGCATGATGATCAATATTTATTACA
This sequence comes from bacterium, assembly GCA_021158225.1. Lineage (GTDB taxonomy): Bacteria > Patescibacteriota > Gracilibacteria > UBA1369 > PNNO01 > PNNO01. Next base: position 11,919 of record JAGGUZ010000008.1, read on the forward strand.
GGGACATCTCCATCAAAAATCCCCTCATATTTCTCATGATAATTCGTCATATAAGAAGCTCCTGCATCACACACAATCATTAAATCGTAATCGTGAAAATCAAACTCATGAATGAATTTTCTAACATCCGGCATATAGTTGTATCTATCCGGGATTTCATCTATACACGCCATCGAAACATCTTTACCTTCCTTTTTAAAAGCATGATAGAACGAGATACATGCTCCAAGAGTATCTCCATCCGGTTTTCTATGCGCTATAAGCAGTATCTTTTCGGATTTATCTATAAGTGTTTTCGCTTGCCTGAATTTAGCTTCCATATCCATAAGCACAAATCTATAATAAAGATTTTTAGAAAAAATTTTACTACTTTTCTTTACTTTTGGCAAGTAATAATTTTAACTAAACTTAAATCTGGACTCGCTAATAATCGTATCTTTTTTAATAGACTTTGGAAGATCCTTATTCCTAACTGTAAATCGCTCCAATACGGTTAGTTTTGGCTCAAAATATTTCGGCCAGCTCTTAAGACTTATAACCATATCATCGCCGTTCGGCTCAAAAATAAGATATGTTAAATTAAAATAAGGCACATAAACACTTGGAAACCTGAACTTAGTCGAGATTCTTTTCATAAGTTGCTTCCAACTACCCGAATCAGCAAATTTATATGACTCATACAACCCGGCAATATGAGTATGACCGGTTACATAAAAATCCGCTTTTTCTTTAAAACTGTTTTTTCCGTCAATAACTTCTTTAGCCCTTTTTCTATACGCATTATGTCTTGCAACCAATATCTCACTGAAACTATGCACTCCGTATTCCAAAAGATTCTTTTTAAAATCCCTTTTAACAAACCAGAAAAATGCAAGTATAGTAACAATGACCATATCAAAATACAACAAGAAAATTACTACTTTGGAAAAAGTATTCGTATCCAAAAAAATTAACAACGGTTTTAAAAAATGTGGCTGATAAAATTCTGTCACAACATCAAAAATAAAATACGGCAAAGCAAAACTAAAAAGTATTAACATCGGGATAAGTACAGCTCTTAAAATAGGACCAAGTTCGTAATAAAAATACTTGCTAAGAATCCAATATGGAACAATTTCCGTATCTACATTATCCATATCTTTTAGCCAAGCCGGGCTTTTATGTTCCATTCCCATTCTCATTAACTTATATACGAAAATTTTATTAAAATGGTATGCTAAAGAACTATTCGTAAACATATCGAAACTCTGGAATTTGGTGGATGGTTCAACTTGATTACCATGCTCACCTATAATTCTAAAGACTTTCCCATTATAAACAAATTTCCTTTTAAAGAATTGGCTGGCATCGACCATGATATTATACATAGCCAAATCTTCTTGATATTTTTTATTGTAGAAAAGCTCATGATCATGATTTCCCGGAAGAATAGTTATTTTATGTTTTTCCCCGAAATTTTTAAGAGCATTAAATAAATCTTTGTATTCTTCTATCGTTGAATCAAGTTGTTCATCTATAGTTTCCTCTACTTTCCAAAGATCGAAGAAATCTCCCAAGATAATTAACTCAAGATCACCTTCATACTTACCTTTCTCATTTAGAAAAGAGATTAATTCTTTATCACAAGAAAAATCTTTAATAAGCTTGTCTCCACCGATATGAAGATCACTGATAATTATTAATTTCCTTTTATTCACTTCAATTCATTATTGAATGGTACGCCCGGCAGGATTCGAACCTGCGACCTTTGCCTTAGAAGGGCACCGCTCTATCCGGCTGAGCTACGGGCGCATGAGTAATAATTTACCAAAAACATCTTATAGAATGGTCTGCATTAGAGCAAGAGCAAAACAAAGAATGCAATAATATTATTAATTATATGAAAAAGAATCCCGGGCCAAATGGATTGCGTTCTCACATATAAAATATTAAGAACAAAAGCAAGAATAATCAGTGGCATAATCGATTGAAACTCAAAATGTACCGCCGCAAAAATAAGAGCAGTAAGAATAATCCCCCAAATCGGGCTTATTCTTTTTACCAGCGTGTTTAACACGAATCCTCTAAAAAAGATTTCTTCAATAAATGGCGCCAAGATAATTGCGACAAAACCTGCAAATATAATTCCAACAGCACTGTTACCAAAGAAATCAAACAATGACTTCTGCGGTTCAAATCCAAACGATCCGATTCCAAAAACAGAAAAAAGAGTTATTACAAAAATGCTAAGTCCAATATAAAAAATATAAGACGATGTAATCCATGCAATAGTTTTCCAAATCCCAATCCACTTAAAGCCAAACTGCTTTATATTAAACCCATATTTACGAATAACAATATACCAAAGGGGGAAAAGTAGTCCAAACGACTGCAAAACATATAAACCAAAAAGGAATAAAGAGGAAAGCAAGGCATTGTTCTGCAAAGAAAGTAGATATTCTCTGGCTCCGGATAATCTTAATCCTAAATAAAAAACAAATTCGAGAAAAAAAGCCATAACAAATACATTGAACACATCTTTAACCGTCCATTTATGCTTATCGTGAAGCTCCATTGTGATTTTAAATAAAATAAGTTATGATTTTACCGTTAGAATCCAAGATATACACACTAGGCATTGACATATTCCATTTTTTTGTTCATAATATGCGCCTGCTTGGCTAATTCAACCTCAAATGAAACTACAATCAAACGAACAAATAATAAAGACTTTTCACCATCACCCTCTTCCTTTCTTTATACAAATAATTAAGACTATTGGAGCAAGTTTGCCGTTCTTCTTTCTACTTTATCTTTTTACCCCTTCATTATCTTATAATAGTATTATTATTGCAAATTTAATAATCATAGGCATATTTGGAATAATAATACTTTATCTCGGTTTAATTTACTGGCTCGATAAGCTGATTATTACAAACAAACGAGCAGTTCATGTTGATTGGATAGTGTTATCGAAAAGAATTGAAGGAGAAGCCCTTCTTAATGACATTCAAGATATACAGACGCAAGAAAAAGGATTACTTTCCGCCTTGTATATATTCGATTATGGTTCAATTCAAATTAAAACAGCCTCATCCAAAACAACCATCACTTTTACGGAAGCACCGGATCCGGAGGGTATTAAAGCTTTCTTAGCCAAGAATATTGAAGCATGCAAGCCAACAGCCACATGCGATATAGACATAGCCGGCACTCCGGCTCTTGAATCATAATCTAAAAAACATTCAAATTATGATAGAAAAAAGCACAGCGAAAAAAAAGAAAAAACGAGAAGAAGAAAAAGAATCCCAAATATACGAGAACTCTTTAAGACCAAAGAAACTGGCAGAATACATAGGTCAGGAAACCATTAAAAAAAATCTTGACGTTGCAATTAAAGCAGCTAAATTAAGAAAAGAGCCATTAGACCATACTCTTTTACACGGTCCAGCAGGACTTGGCAAAACGACCCTCGCCAACATTATAAGTAACGAGATGGGAGTAAATATGAAAGTAACATCCGGTCCGGCTTTGGAAAAACAAGGAGATCTAGCATCGATACTAACTAATTTGCAAGAAAACGACACACTTTTTATAGATGAAATCCACAGGATCCGTCCTGCAATAGAAGAAATTCTTTATACGGCGATGGAAGATTACGGAATCGATATTATTATTGGAGAGGGTCCTTCAGCAAGATCCATGAGATTAAACATTCCGAAATTCACGCTAATTGGAGCAACGACAAAAATGAGTCTTCTTTCATCTCCATTAAGAGACCGTTTTGGAAATACTTTTAAATTAAGTTTCTATAATGAAGATGAACTGCATGAAATCGTTAAGCGAGCTGCGCTGATATTATCATATTCAATCGACGAAAAAGCTTCCAAAGAAATTGCAAAATCATGCAGACAAACCCCAAGGATAGCAAACAGACTGCTTAGAAGAATTAGAGACTTTGCCGAAGTTGAAAACATGAAAACAATTACACTGGAAACCACAAAAAAAGGACTGACTTCTCTTGGAATAGATACAATGGGATTGGATCAAGGAGACAGAGAAATTCTTGATCTTATTATTTCCAAATTCAATGGTGGCCCGGTAGGTCTTAGCGCAATATCAGCCGCATGTTCGGAAGAACAAAGCACTTTGGAAGATGTATACGAACCATACCTACTAAAAATCGGATTTTTGGAAAGAACTCACAGGGGAAGAATAGCTACCAAATACGCATATGACCACCTCGGATATGAATACATTGAACCAAAGAATACACACTGATATAATAGCAGGCGCATAAATTTAATTAACACTGTTTTCACTCTCTTAAAACAATCAATCATGAAAAAAGAATCACTGTTTAGTGCAAGTCTTATTTTGTTAACAATCTTAAGCTTTTCATTCGTAGCAACTTCGTGCTCATTATTCGGATCAGATAACAAAAACGAGGTTAGGTTTGAAAACAATGTACAAGAAAAACGTGTCGGCATACTTAAATCTCTCGGAGGAATGAGCGTGGGAGAAGCAACTCATCTGCTTGAACTTGATAACGGATCTACAATACGCCTTAGAAGCCTTAACACAGACTTAAACAGCAAAAAATATCTCTCAAAAAGAGTTGAGGTTCGTGGTCCTATAGCTACAACAAGCGATGGAAAAAGTCTAATGGATGTTCAAAATATCGATATCGCAGAAGACAAAGAATCAACAAATCCAGTTACAGGAGTTGAGACACCATATACAAATGCAAAAATGGGAGTGCATCTTACTTACTTGGATTCGTGGCAGTTAACGGAAGAAGACACAAGATTGATTTTTACATCACCGGCCGACAATGAAGCAACGGACTCTATAACAATCGAGAAAATTCCAAACCCTCAGAAAAGAACTCTTGAAGAATTTTTACAAGTTCCTTCAAATGAATCCAGCTTATTAAATTCCGGATATACTCAAACATTGGTCGGAACAGATCATTTAAATGGACTCAAAAAGGAAAGTAACGACAGATATAAACTTGATGTATGGCTTACAAGAGGAGATGCCGTGTATCAATTTGAATTTACAGGATCAGATCATCCAGATTTGGCAAAAAACAGAAACACCTTTTTCTCTATGATAGCCAGTTTTAAATTTGTCGGGATACTTGAAGACAATAAGGCTGATAATGGAGAAAACATTAAGCCGGAAGAGAACACTTCCACTGAAGATAGAAAAAACACATTGAGTACAGAAGAAGATACTTCAAAACCGGAAGCAGACACTGCTAACAATTTGGCAACAGAGAAAGACTCCCCCGCTGTTATAACCGCTGACAAGCAAGAATCTAGCACACTTACCACCACATACAATTCGGTTGCCCGATATTTAAGCGAACAAATTAATACATTGGCTCCAGAACCTTCCGAGAACAAATCATGGAAAGCATATTCATTTGAATTTACAGATCCGAATTATGTTTACATAAATTACGGCGATGGAGTTGTTAAAAAGAGGATTCTTGTAACCTACACCGAAGAAGGGACAGGATTCAACACAAATGTAGAAGCTTATTTTAATCAAGGAGAAACAACATCATGGGAACGGGTAAGCGGAGAAAACCCGGTAGAAAATGCTAAAAAAACAGTTATAACTTTGGATAGTGAAAATACAACTCAACCAACTGTCGTAAAGGAAGGATATAGATATTTTGAAAGCTTGCCATATGATTTTTTGGCGCAATATCCATCAAGCTGGTATTTTAGCGGAACAAGCGGAAGCGGAGATGTTTTGCATCACTATGGATTTAGTAACGAACCTGTCGAAAATGGGAATGAGCTCGTTAGTATTGACATTGTGAAAGGACCATTACCAAGCGGATCATCAATTTCGGTCGGAGGAAACACCGGCGTGAAAGTTTATGAAAATGGCGAAGTGGCAATATATATTAAAAGGGACGACGGGAATTTATACAAAATTCACGGCAATAGCGATCAGGAAACAACCGTAATTGAAATAGCCTCCACTATTACAGCCAGCTAGAAACAATTCGCCTTGCTTGTTCAATAATTTTATACAACATATTTTACCGATTGAGTAAAGAGATTTTACCACTTCTTAAATTCAAATTTTGGCTATTTTATGCTAGAATTTAATGACGATTATAAATTATAACAATAGCTATGGATAATTCACAAAGATTCGAAAAATTTACAAAAGAAGCTAAACAAGCTCTTGTAGTTGCCCAAGAACGCGCAAAAGAGGCTAATCTTAGTTATGTAGGTACTGAGCATATTCTTATTGGGATTCTCTCTCAAAAAAACTCTCTTGGATCACATATTTTAAGAAATTTCGGTGTTTCAGACGACAATGTGCAACTTGTACTTAAAACGGTAGGGAGACTAACTACTCAAGGTAAACGGGCTACAAGCAGACCGGGAGGACTTAGTGGTTTTGCCAAAAAAGTTATCGAAGATGCCGTAAAAGTCGGAGAAAAATTCAATCATTCGTTTATCGGAACAGAGCATTTGCTGTATTCTCTTGTATCTCAAGACAATACAGCGGCAACGGTAATACTTGAAAATATGCGTGTAAACCCAGAAGATATTAAAGATCAGTTAACACAAACATTCGAAAAAGGGCAAACAGCTCAACAATCGGCAACAATGAACCAGAATGGGCCAGGAGTAAATCCTATGGAATTTTTTCTAAACGGATTACAAGGAGTACTTGTAGGAAATGTAGAGAAAGACCAATTTAATAAAACGAAAAAGAAAGATGGTAAAAAAAGCAAAACACCGGCACTTGACTACTTTACAAGCGACCTTGTTAAAGAAGCCTCTGAAGGAAAACTCAGCAAGGTTGTCGGAAGAAAAAAGGAGATAGAACGCGCAATAAGCATCCTTTGTAGAAAAACAAAAAATAATCCGGTTATGATAGGAGAACCCGGTGTAGGAAAAACGGCAATAGCAGAAGGACTTGCCCAAGCAATTGCCGTGGATAACGTGCCGGAAATTCTTATGAACAAAAAAATCCTATCTCTTTCCATGACATCGGTTATAGCCGGAACAAAATACAGAGGAGAATTCGAAGAAAGAGTAAAGCAGATTCTTGACGAACTAAAAACCGTTAAAAACGCAATTCTATTTATTGACGAAATCCATACGGTCGTAGGCGCCGGATCCGCAGAAGGATCTCTTGATGCCGCCAATATACTCAAACCGGCGCTTTCTCGTGGAGACATCCAAATAATCGGAGCTACCACTACAGCCGAATATAGGAAACAAATAGAAAGCGATGCGGCTCTCGAACGAAGATTCCAACCGATAATTGTACCCGAACCAACTCAAGAAGAGACCAAAGCAATGCTTGAAGGACTTAGAAAATCATTTGAAAACCATCACAATTTGCAAATTACAGACAAAGCAATTGATTCCGCAATCTCAATGTCGGCAAGATATATAAACGACAGATTCCTTCCGGATAAAGCAATTGATCTTATTGATGAAGCCGCCGCACTTATGAGAGTTAATGCAAAAGGAGACAACAGCGCTCTTAAAAAACTGCAAAAAAAACTAAATCATATTATAAAAACCAAAGAAGACGCTGTTTCAAGACAAGATTACGAAAAAGCCGCACAACTTAGAACAGATGAACTTGCAATTCTTAAAGATATAGAAAATGCGAGGATTATAAATATCCCCCGCTCACAAAGGAAAAAAGTTACTGAAGACAATATATCTCAAGTTGTATCAAATATGACCGGTATTCCCGTAACAAAGCTCGTTAAGTCCGACATGCAAAGACTTATGAATCTTGAAAAGAGACTAAAAAAACGCATTGTTGGGCAAGATGAAGCCATAGAAACCGTTTGCAGAGCAATTAGAAGATCGCGTGCCGGTTTTGCCGATCAAAATCGTCCAATAGGTTCGTTTATTTTTATGGGACCAACCGGAGTAGGTAAAACCGAATTGGTTAGAGCTCTTGCTCAAGAAGTTTATAACGACAAAGACGCACTTATTAAAATAGATATGAGTGAATTCATGGAAAGACACAGTACTTCAAGACTTGTTGGAGCAACAGCCGGCTACATCGGCTACGAAGATGGAGGCCAACTTACAGAAGCCGTTAGAAGAAAACCTTATAGTATTGTGCTTTTTGACGAAATAGAAAAAGCCCATACAGATGTTTTCAATCTGCTCCTTCAAATACTTGAAGACGGAGTACTAACCGACAATAAAGGTAGAAAAATAGATTTTAAAAATACAATCATAATTCTAACATCAAATATAGGGGCAGAACGCCTTACTAAAAAGGCAGCACCAATCGGATTTTCAAGTGAAAAAAATAAACTCGAGCAAGCCGAGGAAGATTATAAAAGAACAAAAGAAGAGATACTTAATGATCTTAAAGGACATTTTAAACCGGAATTCCTAAACAGAATCGATAAAACAATTGTATTCAGGGCACTTACCCAGAAAGATATTGCGAATATAGTTACTCTTCATATTTCAATGTTGCAAAAAAGACTATCCTCAAAAAATCTAACCATCGAAATGACTCCTGCGGGATTAAAGTTGCTGGCGAAAGCAAGTTACGATCCTCAATACGGAGCAAGACCGGTACGCAGAGCAATTCAGGACCTTGTAGAGGATCCTTTAACTCAAAAATTCCTTGAAGGTGAATTTAAGGAAGGAGACGCTGTTATTATTTCGGTTTCAAAAGAAGAATTGACACTGAAAAAGAAAAAATAGCCTTGCATAACCAAACTTATATTGAGTATACTTTCATAGCTCGTGTTTTTTCAACAATTCATAGTAGAGCCGTTGCTAAGAACCTCGAGCCATAAGAATCACTTAAAAGGCTCTATTAAATAAGGTTTTATGAGTACTCAAATGACCAAAATTTTTGGTGATGAAAATGAAGTTATGGAAACTTTAATGAAAGAATCACCGGAAATTGTATTCCCGCAACCGGGAACTCTTATTGAAGGAACCGTCACCGATATACATAAAAACAAGATACTGGTTGACCTTGGCGGAATTACAACCGGTATTATCGCAGGAAAAGAATCTCACGACAGCCACAATACTGTAGAAGAACTAAAACCCGGCGATAAAATATCCGCTTATATTATAGAAAGTGAAAATCCGGATGGACTTGTTGTGCTTTCACTTAGACGTGCAAGCCAAGAAAAGAGCTGGAAAATGTTTGTCGATGCTTATGAAGAAGGAGATGTTATACAGGCGACAGCAAATGAAGCCAATAAAGGCGGATTATTGTTGGAAGTTGATGGGATTAAAGGGTTTATTCCGGTTTCTCAACTTGCTCCAATGCATTATCCTCGTGTTAATGGCGCAGACTCAAATCTTATCTTAAAAAGGCTTCAAGATCTTATAGGTAAAACATTTGATGTAAAAGTAATTAATGTTGACCATGATAACGGGAAACTTATTCTTTCCGAGAAAGCCGCTATGAGAGAACAACGAGAGAAATCTCTTGGAAAACTTAAAGTTGGACAAAAAATTAAGGGTGAAATCAGCGGAATTGTTAAATTTGGTATTTTTGTCGCATTTAACGGACTCGAAGGGCTTGTTCATATATCGGAAATTGCATGGGGACATGTTAAAGATCCGGCCGAATTTGGAAAAATCGGTGACCAAGTTGAAGTCCTTGTTATCGGAATCGAAGGAGAAAAAATTTCATTGAGCATGAAAAGACTTGTTCCGGACCCTTGGGTAGAAGCTGCAAAAACATTCAAAATCGGAACAATCGTTGAAGGCGAGATAAATAAAATCACGCAATTTGGTGCATTTATGAAGTTAAACGATGAAATAAACGGACTAATTCACCTCTCTGAAATTACAGACGAACAAATAGAAGATGCTTCTTCTGTTCTTAAGGTCGGAGAAAAAGTAAAAGCAAAGATTATTAGTGTAGATCCAGATGAACACAGAATTGGACTTTCAATTAAAGCTCTAACCGAAAAGCCGAAGAAAAATGATAAAAAAGATAAAGAAGAAGATAAAGCTGATGAAAACAAACCTGAAAAAGAGGAAGAAGAAAAATAATTTTAAGCAACAGATTGCAATTTCCCGGCTTTAGCTCGTGAAGCAAGTTCCAAGGCCGGGTTTAGATATTGTCCAACATTTTCCGAATGGGAAACGGATGTAGCCACAATTCTTACATTAGGATACTTGGGATTTGTAAAAACGGTTTCCTTCCCTCTTCTATACCCTTTTAAGTGTAACCTTGCAATAATTGATTTTGCTATTTTTTCTGTTTTTGTCCCAACCCTGTATGAGATATAAAGAGAATGATCTTTATTATGCAAAACTTCGTTAATTTCCGGTACCCAATATGTTGCATCAGAATAGAAATAAGAAAATTTGTACGGTAAATGTAATCTTGAAATTCCGACAAGAGCTTTTCCACCCATGCTATGACCAACCAAATCGATATTTTTAACAGACGTTGCACCTGATTTTTCCTTGAATTTTGATGTTATAACCCCAAATAACGCACTTGCGGAAGATTGATTCCAGAGTTCTCTATACCAATATTTTGAAGCTCCGCTGTCCTTTTCATTTCCGCTAAGATAGGATCGCATATGCGAAGCTAGAACAAAATGTACATTCTCCCCTTTTTCCCAACGTGATTCTAATATTGCAAATATTCTTTTCTTCGAGCTTAAAAAATCTTCACGCGCCGCTTTTGCCAATACTTCCGGAGGTGGCTCATTAACCGGACCATGCGCTTTATACCACGCTTGAATAGCTTTGTAATGTCCCCTGCCGGCGAAGTAAACTATTAATTTAGGCTTAGAATCTTTTAATTTTGGATATTTTTTTAAATTCGGACTTAACATACTGGCAAACATATGTCTTCCGGGAAGTTTGAATGTTTCCTGCGTACAATTTTGTTTCATCTCTTCCGGTGTTTCTTTAAAAGAAGCCGGCGCAGGAGCTAACTTTGCAGGAGGTGCAGAAAATGTAGGAAGTGCCGAAGGCGCTGAAGATGCCGAAAATGCAGGAGACACCGAAGATGCAGAAGATGCTACAGGCGAAGAAGAAGAAGTGAAGGAAGAAGAAGAAGACACAGAATGTCCAACAGATGCGGAAGACTCCGAAGATCCATAAGAACTTGCAGTAACACGTCGCATTGTACTAACAGATTGATCGGAATTTTTTAGCCAAATTCTATGGGCTTTCGTCCGTATTTGAATATAAGTTTTCTCCGCTTTTGCTATACGTTTATATGCCTCGCTGGCCACGGAAACAGTCCCAACAATTCTTATTTTATCACCACCCTTTAAATAAATTCTTTCTCCGGTAACAACATTTACATATGAAATTCTCCCACCTTTCCCCGGATCATTTATAGTCCTACTACAAACCATTTTCTTATCACCGCGCATAACAATAATCGTCCTTACGTTTGCAGGTAAAATATGTTGATAATCCAAATATTTTTTATGCTTTAATCTATTTAAAGAACTAGCCGATACGGTTAAACTTCTTGCCCCGACTTGACTTGATATTGTACTTGCCAAGTAAGCGGCTTTTTTTACCGGATCCTCCGTCTTTTCTCCTTCAATATCAATTTTGCCAGATTCGATTCGAGAGAACTTAGTAGAATTAAGTTTTTTTACAACTTTATCTCGAGTAGCATCGGTAAAACGTTTAATACTCGAAACAAACGGTTTTAAATCTTTATCTATTTGTTTTTGTAATATCAGAATTTCCAATTGCTTCTCCACCCAAACAGCAAGAGAACCAATTGAAGTTTGTTTCCCTTTCTCCCTAAAAACTATTTTACCCCCCACTTTTTTACGCTCAATTTCCTTCCCGCAAATAGTAAGAACAACCACCTTTGGTTTTTCCTTTTTTTCATTCCTTTTTTTTGCAACATCAATACGCTTCGCCCCTGTTTCCTTTGTCTGTTTCGTATATTCTCCAGCCTTTTTTTTTGCCTGTTCGTTAGTCTTCGGAGTAGTCTCCGGAGATTTAGGCTTTTTAAAATCGCCTAACACCTCTTTTGATCCTCTTGTAAGTGGCATAATTTTTTATATTTACAAATTATATTATTATATCAAATTTTTGGCTTTAATTCAAGCAAGGAGCACACTTTTGCACTCTTTGCTTTTTAAATATATTCAAGTTAAACTAACGCTATGAATAATTTGAATCCGGAACAATCAGTCGCTGTTAAACATATTAAAGGCCCGCTTTTAATTATTGCAGGAGCCGGAACAGGCAAAACACATGTTCTCACATCAAGAATAATTCACCTTTTAAAAGAAAAAGTAGCAAATGCGTCCGATATACTGGCCTTAACATTTACGGAGAAAGCTACGGATGAAATGATAGAACGCATTGACAAAGCTCTTCCTTATTCGTATGAAGACATGGCTATCCATACTTTTCATGCATTCTGCGATAAAATTCTTCGCGAGGAAGGGCTGGAAATAGGCTTAGACACATCCTATATCATTCTTCCCGAAATAGATCAGTGGATGTTAATAAAAAAACATTTATTCGAATTCGATCTTAACTATTACCGTCCACTCGGAAACACAAATAAATTTATTTCAGCTCTTGGAAAACATTTTTCCCGCCTTAAAGATGAAGACATTTCGCCTGAAAAATACTATGAATATGCCGAAAATCAAGAAGATGGCGTAGAAAAAGATCGTCTTTTAGAACTAGCTTCAGCCTATAAAAAATATCAAGAGTTAATTGTACGTGAGAATTCAATGGATTTTAACGATCTTCAATATTATGTTTTGCGCTTATTCGAAAAAAGACCCGCCATTTTAAAGCAATATCAAGAAAAATTTAAATATATTCTGGTTGATGAATTTCAAGATACAAATTTCATACAAACAAAAATCATAAATCTTCTGGCGCAAGCCCATAAAAACATAACAGTGGTAGGTGATGACGACCAAAGCATTTATCGATGGAGAGGTGCATCAATGAATAATGTAAATGAATTTAACAAACAATTTCCAAATACTACAAAAATCATATTAAAAGAGAATTACAGGAGCACTCCTGAGATACTTGATGTATCTTACGAAGTTATAAAAAACAATAATCCGTACAGAATAGACAAGAAGCTTCACAGCCAACTTAAAAACGGGAAACCAGTTGAGATACTATCTTTCGATCATTATCAACAAGAAACCGAATACATCGCTTCAAAAATAGAAGAACTTTCAAAAAACAAAGATTTTAACGAGTTTGCAATACTTGTAAGAAGCCATGCTCTTGCCAAGCCGTTTATAGAGGAATTTAAAACCCGCAAAATTCCATTTCAAGTAAGGAATAAGCAAGCACTTGCCACACTTCCGGAAATAAAAGATATGATTGCTGTATTAAAATTCTTGGCAAATCCAACTGATGATCTAGCGCTTTTCAGAATACTTAGAATGCCTATTTATTCTTTTAAAATGGAAGAAGTCCTTCTAATGGTAAATGAAGCTAAATCAGCCTATAAATCAATATATTCATTAATCAAAGAAAAAAACACATTCAAAAAAATTGTTGAAACTCTAAATAAATTGATAGATTTTACAAAATCAGACTCAATATCACGCATTTTGGGGGAATTTTTAAAACAATCAAAATACATCCAATATCTACAAAACAATCAATCCGTGGAAAATGAAGAAAAAATAGTATCAATAGCCTCTTTTTTGCAACTTATAAAAGAATATGAGCAATCTCACTCTCACCACGATGTATCTATCATAACATTTTTGGATTATTTATCTCTCTTGGATCAAGCCGGTGCAACACTGGACAATTCCTTAACAAATAATGTGCAAGATGCCGTTCAAATACTTAGCGTACATGCCGCAAAAGGGCTTGAATTCCCGGTTGTCTTTATTCCGTCTTTGGTAAAAAATCGTTTTCCGGGAACAAACAAAAAAGACCAAATAAGAATACCGGATGCACTCTCAAGTGAAGAAATACCGGAAGGAGACATCCACTTACAAGAAGAAAGAAGACTTTTCTATGTAGCTTGTACAAGAGCTAAAGAACAGCTTTTTCTGACATACAGTCAAAAGTATCAAGGTACAAAGAAATGGAAACCATCTCCATTTATAGAAGAAGCAAGGAAAAGCAATTCCGCAATCGTTACAAACTGCGAACCGACAAAAATACAAGAGTATTCGGAAAAAGAAACTCCTGTGCGGAAAATAAATATTTATTCGCCAAAAACTCTTAGTTACAGCAAGCTTAATACCTTTTCCAAGTGTCCTCTTAAATATAAATTTGGATATATCTACAAAATTCCGACCCCATCCGCACATGCTTCAAATTTCGGAACATCAATCCACAACACGCTTAAAGATATTTATCAATATATAACCGTTCATAAAGATATTTCGCTTGATAAATGTAAAGAATTTTATGAAAAAAACTGGATTTCTAAAGGTTACGACAATAAAGCTCATCACAACACAAGAAAGAAAAAAGGCTGGGAAATAATACAAAAATATTATGAGGAAAATTCAAATCCATGGGTTATCCCAACTTTTATAGAAAAAGGATTTTTCCTAAAATTAGGCAAACACACGCTTAGTGGTCGTATAGATAGAATAGATATGCTCAAAGACGGTACTTACGAAATTATAGACTACAAGACAGGCAAACTAAAAAAAGAGTCCGAGGTTAAAAAAGATTTACAGCTTTCTTTATATGCTCTTGCCTGCAAAGAAATTTACAAAATTCCCGTTTCCAAGCTAAGTCTTTACTTTTTGGAAGATAATAAAAAAATATCAACAACAAGAGACAGCGAACAACTTAAAAAAGCACGTGAAAAAATAATAAAACAATCCAACGAACTTATACACTCATCGTTTGAAGCAACTCCGGGATTCAATTGCCAATTCTGCGAATACAGACTTCTTTGCAATAAGGCCGAATAGAAAGCATTTCAAAACCTTCTTAACCTTGTGACTTCAATGCACTTTCATCCAGTCCCGAGACTTTAACATACGCAAAATTATGCAATAAAAAACTCCTCAAAGAGTTTGAGAACCAAAGCACCTCACCGAATAAATTCGGCGAAATCAGGACTGGTACTATAATGCAATATTCTCACAAGGAGAAGGCATTAAAGTATCAAGCGATTTCTATCCAAAGTAATCTTAAGATGATACAAAAGATGCAAGAATTACAGAAGCAATGAATGCAAATATCCAAGTACATTTACCCGAGAGCAAATATTCTTTAGAAAGAGTATCAAAAGATAACTTAAGGAGAGACGCAAAAAAGGTAGTCGTTTTCTTTGAGGAGAAATGGAACCTTAAACATAGTAATTAAGGTCCCGTTTCTCCCCACCGATGCCAAAATCTATTTTTCAATGTTCTTTTTATTTTTGATCACATATACATTATAACATCTTATTTTTAGAAAATCAACCCTATGGAAAACTTTAATCCGAAAAATTCGAATTTAAGCACATAATCCTTTACTTTTCCAATATAATTCCCTAAACTAAAACACGTTTTAAAAAATTCGTATTTTCTCTTTATATGTCACAAAAAATCACTGAAATCGCCGAAAAATTAAATTTAACCACTAAAGAGCTTAAAGAAAAAATCATCCAGCTTGGATTTGATATAAAATCAAACGCAAGAACTTTGGATGATGAAACTGCAGAACTTGTTCTTTCCGAGCTTTCCGAAGAAGACGAAGAAAATAACGACAAAGGCGCAGCAAAAATCTACGAAGAAATTTATGATAAAGAGCTCGATAAAGAAATTATTAAGAAACAAAGGAAACAAACCGCCGGAAAAACTTCCGAAAAAGACAAATCACCACAACAAGAAGAAGAAAAACCTCAATCTCCAAATAAATCAATCCTTATTCCAACGGTAATCTCCGTTAAAGAGTTCGCCGAAAAAACCGGCATTAATCCGGCAAAGATTATCGGAGAATTGATGAAAAATGGAATTTTAGCAAATATAAATCAACAAATTGACTATGATACGGCTGCAATTATAGCCGGAGATCTTGGAATAAAAATTAAGAAAAAAAGAGACGAGGTCGCCCTTGAAGACCTTTTTGCAGGAGACTTGCAAGCTCTTTTAAAAGAGGACGATAAAAACGATTTAGTCGCTCGCCCGCCGATTATAAGTGTAATGGGACATGTTGATCACGGTAAGACAAAGATTCTCGATTACATTCGGCATGCAAATGTAATAGATACGGAAGCTGGAGGTATAACACAACATATTGGGGCTTACCAAGTAGAGAAAGAGGGTAAAAAAATAACTTTTTTAGATACTCCGGGACATGCCGCTTTTACAGCAATGCGAGCTCGCGGAGCAAAAGCTACAGACATTGCAATTCTAGTAGTGGCCGCCGACGAAGGAGTGAAACCTCAAACGATTGAAGCTATAAATCACGCGAAAGATGCAAACATTCCAATTATAGTCGCAATAAACAAAATAGATAAAGCCGGAGCAAATCCGGAAAAAGTCAAAGGAGAACTCGCCGAACATGGTTTACAAGCCGAAGATTGGGGTGGAAAAACCATAATGGTTCCCGTTTCCGCAATTACAGGGGAAGGAATAGACAAACTTCTTGAAATGATACTTCTGGTAACCGAAATGGAAAACCTTAAAGCAAATCCAAACCGCGATGCAGTTGCTACAGTAATAGAGTCTCATTTAGATAAAAACCTCGGACCTATAGCTACCGTGATTATTAATACAGGTACGCTTAGAATAATGGATAATATAGTCATGGGCACAAGTTATGGAAGAATAAAAATAATGAAAGATTATTCCGGAAAAAATATAAAGACAGCTCCTCCATCAACTCCAGTATTAATAGCAGGTTTATCTAAAACTCCTCAAAGCGGAGACATTCTCCAAGTTGTTAAGGATGAAAAAACGGCAAGATTAAGAGCAAATCAAATCGAGACACTTCAAAAAAATATGAACAAAGAAGGCATAAATGCCGGGAAAGACATTATCGCACGTATTGCAAGTGGAAAACTAAAGACTCTTAAGATCGTTTTAAAAACAGACACAAAAGGATCTCTTGAAGCAATAACTCAAGCGCTCGGAAAAATCAAAGACAAAGAAGTCGCAATTAAGATTATTCATTCTGGGGTCGGAAATATTAACGAAAGTGATATCATTATGGCATCCGCAAGCAGAGGTCTTGTAGTGGCGTTTCAAATAGACCTACCTTCACAAGCAAAAAAAACCGCAGAGAGAGAACAAGTGGAAGTACTTCAATACAAAATTATATACAACCTTATCGACGATATTAAAAAACTTCTTTCCGGACTATTGGAACCGGAAATAGTTAAAATTGAACTTGGAAAAGTAGAAGTAAAAAAAATATTTTATTCCGGGAAAAAAGATATGATTGTCGGATGTAAAGTTACAAACGGAAAGATAGAGAATAAAGCCAAAGCAAGAATTTTAAGAGGAGAAGAGATCGTAGGAGAATTTGAAATCGGATCACTTAAAAAAGTCGATGAAACGGTTGAAGAAGTTAAGGAAGGAAACGAATGCGGAATCAAAATCCCGCGAAAATCAGACGTTCAAGAAGGTGATATATTGGAAATCTATAAGGAGGAACAGAAAATTCGCACACTTTAAAATATGAATTCTTTCGAATTTTTCACATTACCGGTTTTCACGGATAATCGTGGCTCTCTAATCCCCTTGGAACTAAAGGAGTATATACCTTGGGAACCGAAGAGAATTTATTATGCAATTAATAATAAAGATGGAAGAGGCGGACATTGCCACAGAACAGAGCAAGAATTATTTATCTGCATACAGGGAAGCATGACCGTGAAGCTTCATGATGGGAAAAATTGGACAGAAAAGAAGATGACCGCTCCATTAGAAGCCGTACATGTTAACAATATGGTCTGGCATGAATTTATAGATTTTTCACAAGATGCAGTTCTTTTGGCAATATCTTCAACAAATTATGACAATGAAGATTATGTCCGAAATTTCGATCAATTCTTAAATGAAACAAACCAATGAAAAAAATATTAATAACGGGCGGAGCCGGCTTTATAGGATCAAACTTTACACACTACTACTTGGATAAACATCCGGGAGATCAAGTAATGGTGCTTGATAGGCTTACATACGCCGGGAACTTAGAAAATTTAAAAGACCTGGAAAACAACGAAAAATATTGGTTTTTACAAGGAGATATTGCGGATGTAAAACTTATAAACAGTCTTTTTGAAAGAGAAAGATTCGACATAGTTGTAAATTTCGCAGCCGAGACACATGTTGATAGAAGCATCGAATCTCCAAGCATATTTGTTATGACAAATATTGTAGGAACACAAACTTTGCTTGAAGCTTCAAGAAAATACGGCGTTTCCAGGTATCATCAAATATCAACCGACGAAGTATACGGCGACCTTGGAACAGATTCTACAGATAAATTTACGGAAGAAACTCCTTTATCGCCTAATTGTCCATATGCGGCATCCAAAGCATCCGCAGACTTGCTTGTTAAATCTTATTACGAAACTTATAAATTACCGGCGACAATAAGTCGATGCTCAAACAATTACGGCCCATATCAATTCCCGGAGAAACTTATTCCTTATTTCTTTAAACTAATAACAAATGGCGAAAAAGCGCCTGTTTACGGAGATGGAAAAAATGTAAGGGATTGGCTTTATGTTATCGATCATTGTCGCGCCATAGATACAATTTTGGAAAAAGGACATGTTGGCGAAGTTTACAATATAGGAGGTAATAACGAAAAAACCAATCTTGAAATAACTAAAATTTTACTTAAATTCCTCGGTAAAGATGAGAGTTTGATAACATTTGTGAAAGATCGTCTTGCTCATGACAGAAGATATGCGATTGATGCTTCCAAAATAAAAAGTAAACTCGGATGGGAACCGTCTGTTACATTTGAAGAAGGTATAGCAAAAACATTCGATTGGTATGAAAACCATAAAGATTGGTGGAAAAATAAATCTTAAACAACCAGAAGTTATGCGCTACTCAAAGCTATTTGGGAAAACAAAGCATGAAGCCCCAAGCGATGCAAACAGTAAAAATGCGGAATTATTAACGAAAGGAGGATTTATAGATAAGCTATCTTCCGGAATTTACTCATTTCTTCCTCTTGGAATAAGAAGTTTAAAAAAAATAAATGAAATAATTAGAGAAGAAATGAATGCCATCGGAGGACAAGAAATTCTTATGCCCGCACTTCACCCGGTTGAAATCTGGGAACAAACAGGAAGAAACAAAACAATGGATGAAATTCTTTATCGGACAAAAGCTGGAGAAAAAGAGTTTGTTTTTGGACCAAGCCATGAAGAAACTGTTACTCCTCTGGCGAAAAGACAGATTCAAAGCTACAAAGATATGCCAATGGTTGTTTATCAACTTCAAACAAAATTCAGAAACGAACCACGAGCAAAATCCGGTCTGCTGAGAGGTAGAGAATTTGGAATGAAGGATATGTACAGTTTTCACTCAAGCGAAAAAGATCTTGATAGATATTATAAAAAGGTAATAGAAGCTTATTTAAATGTTTATAGCAGGTGCGAAATGGACGCTTATGTTTTACAAGCTTCAGGAGGCGCATTTACAGATAAATATTCACACGAATTCTCAATTAAAACGGATGCGGGAGAAGATACAATGATTTTATGTAAAAATTGCAAATTCGCCCAAAATTTGGAAGTTGCCGAAGGAAAATACGACAACCCTTCTTCAGATGAAGAAGAAAAAGAATTAACAAAAGTGCAAGTTGAAAGAGGTAAAACCGTAAAAGCCAATGCCGAAGCTCATAATTGTGATAATTGGCGAATATTAAAAAGCGTAGTTTATATGATTGAGGGCGCCGGACCTGTAGGGATTTTAATAAGAGGAGATTTTAACGTAAACGAAAATAAAGTTGAAAAATATTTTCAGAAAAGAGTAAGACCGGCAACATCGGAAGAACTTAAGAAATACGGACTGGTTGAAGGTTTTATATCCCCTGTCGGAGAGGATAAAAAACAAATTGAGTCAATTTCTTTTGTTGCCGATCATTCAATAGCAAAAATGAAAAATTTTGTAACGGGAGCTAATAAACTTGGCATAGACTTAGTAAATGTAAATATCGGAAGAGATTTTGAAGCGGAAGATTTTGCTGATTTTGTTGAGGTGAAAGAAGGATTCAAATGCCCTCAATGTGGAGGACCTCTAACGGAAGAAAAAGCCGTTGAATCCGGAAACATATTTAAACTCGGAACAAAATTCAGTAATGATTTTGATCTTAAATTTACCGATAAAGACGGGAAACAAAAACCTGTAATTATGGGTTGTTACGGAATCGGGAATACAAGACTTCTTGGAACAATCGTCGAAGCTTCTAATGATGAAAAAGGCATAATCTGGCCAAAATCGGTTGCTCCTTATCATGTTCACTTAATTCAACTCGGCAATAACGATGAAGTTAATACAATGGCTGAGAAATTATACGAACTAATGAGAAAAGACAATATTGAAGTACTTTTTGATGAAAGAGATGCAAGAGCCGGTGAAAAATTTAAGGATGCCGATCTTATCGGCTTACCTTTAAGAATTGTTGTGAGCAAAAGAACATTAGAAAAAGACAGCGTTGAATGGAAAGAAAGAAAAGAAGGAAACGCAAAAGAAGTTAAAATTGACGATGTAATCGAAAATATCAAAAAATTTATTAACGAATAATGAAAATTCTTTTACTTGGAAAAAACGGCTTACTCGGAAGAGAAATCACTCATGCATTTAACAATAAAGGGAATGATGAGTTTTTTGCGCTTAATCATACCGATCTTGATATAACCGATAAAGACGCTCTTTTTTTAATGTTAAAAGACTTTAAACCAAATTATGTTATTAACACTGCAGCATTTACTTTTGTTGATGAATGTGAAGCTAAAAAAGAATTCGTAATGGATGTAAACGGCTATGCAAATGGCGCTCTGGCAGAAATATGCAACGATCTTAACTGCCATTTGACCTATTTTAGTACCGATTATGTTTTTGATGGGACAAAAGATGGAGAATATACGGAAGACGACACTCCTTCCCCTATTAATGTTTACGGCCATTCCAAATTACTCGGCGAACAATTAATTCAAAAAAATACGGATAATTTTTATATTGTAAGGACTTCTTGGCTTTTTGGAATGCATAGTAGAAATTTTGTAACTACAATGCTTGAACGCGCCAAAAAGAATAAAGAAATTAAAGTTGTTGACGACCAAATAGGTAAACCGACTTATTCCCACGATCTTGCAGGAGGAGTTTTTGACATGATTCACGACAAATCGTTGGAATCCGGAATTTATCATCTTGTTAATGAGGAAAAAACATCTTGGTATCATTTTGCAAAAAAAATTTTTGACGCAACAAATTCAAGTGATGTAAACTTAATCCGCATTTCTTCAAATAATCTTGACAGAGTAGCCCCGAGACCTTTAAATTCGAGTCTTAAAAACTCTAAATTGCCAAAGTTAAGAACACACCCACAAGCACTTGAAGATTATTTACATCAACTTAATATCATCTAAACCAAAGCCCATGAAAGGCATTATACTGGCAGGTGGAAACGGAAACAGGCTAAAACCTCTTACCGAAGTTACAAATAAACATCTTTTACCAATTTATAATAAGCCAATGATTTATTATCCGCTTAAAACTCTTCTTGATGCGGATATTCGAGATATTTTAATTGTTTCCGGTGTAAAACATGCCGGAGCATTCTTACAATTACTTGGAGAGGGTAACAAATTGGGATGTACCTTCCATTACAGAGTTCAGCAAAAAGCACTTGGAATAGCGCAAGCTTTAGGACTTGCTCGTGATTTTGTGGGAAATGAGAATTGTGCCGTTATTTTAGGCGACAATATTTTTGAAGATAATTTAAGTAAAGAAATAGCAGAACATAAAGACTCAAAGGGCGCGCATTTATTTTTAAAAGAAATGAACGATGCTTGTCGATTTGGAGTAGCGGAGCTTAATGGAGACAAAGTAATCAATATAGAGGAAAAACCAAAACAACCAAAAAGCAATTATGCAGTTACAGGTCTTTATATTTTTGATAAAAATGTATTTGACATTATTGCGGGACTTCAACCTTCAAACAGAGGAGAATATGAGATTACCGACGTAAATAACGAATATATTAAACAAGGAATTTTAACAGCTACCATTTTAAAGAAAAGGTGGACGGATGCTGGAACATTCGAGAGTTTGTTTAGAGCCAGCGATATTACCAGAGATATTTTTATAAAAGAGAATTATAGCGAAAGACAACAACAAAACCTTCATAATCGAATTGACACAAGAATTCCCGAAGATATTAGCATACAATCTTAAATTACAGTTATGAGTAAAGTAATTTTAGTAAGCGGATCGATTGCGTACGATTTTATTATGAAATATGACGGGCTTTTTAAGAATGCCATTTTAAAGAATCATTTAAGTAATTTAAACATTGCATTTACAACCAGTACCAGAGAAATGAATTTTGGTGGATGCAGTCCGAATATTGCTTATGGAATAAAGTTGCTGGGTGGAGATCCGGTAATTCACGGAGTTGCGGGAAAAGATTTCAAAGAATATGAAGATAGACTACATAATTTGTATATTAACACTCAATATATTGGAGTATCTAAAGAGCTGTTTACAGCTTCTGCCCATATTTTAACCGATAAAAAAGAAAATCAAATTACTATTTTTTCCCCTGGAGCAATGAGTGATTTGAATTGCGACAAAAAACTCTTAAAAAAGGATCTAGCTAACATTGATCGTGCTATTCTATCACCTGATACATGTGAAAGAACGATAAGATTGGCAAAAAATTTGATTAATGCGAAAGTTCCATACATTTTTGATCCCGGACAAATGACACCGGCTTTTTCATTGGAAGATTTACTGTTTTTGTTAAAAAATGCAGAAGGCTTTATTGCAAATGAGTACGAAATCAAATTAATTCGTAAGCGACTTGGAATTGGATTGCAGAATATTGTTGCAATGGTTGATTATTTTATTGAAACAAGAGGTGAAGAAGGAGCAATTTTAAGATTTAAAGAGTCTAAAGTGATTATTCCGGCAGTTCGCGCAAAAAAAGTTATCGACCCTACCGGATGCGGAGATGCGTTTAGAGCCGGATTATTAGTTGGCCTTTCTCGTAGATTTGATTTTGAAAAAGCATGCAAAATGGGAGCTTTAATAGGAACATATTCAGTAGAAAACCCAGGTACACAAAATTACCATTTTACTTTTAATAAGTTTAGTAAACGGTTTAAGGAAAATTTTCAAGAAGCTTTATAAAAAGGAGTTTCGCTAATGCTAAACTCTAAAAAAAGATGAAAACTCGCTTTGAAGAAAATGAAAAGAGTGGCAGGTAAACCACGAACTCTTCTTAAAGGAGCCGAGGATTACCTGCCGAAGGAAGGAAAAGTGGTGGCCGACCATTGAAGTTCAGACAAAATAACATCAAGATCGACCACCACGGGAGGGGAAAGAAAAAAGGAAGGCGACCCCCCATGAAACAAGCAGGAGGATGGAAGCCTAGCTGTAAGGGTCGCCTTCTGGAGAAGGAGCTAGAAGGAGGTCTCTCCCCTTACAACCACGAACACATATTTCGCGTGTCCGTGGTTTGACCACTCGTAGTAGGCTGTTTCACCTACAAAGTGGAACAAATCAGAGGGGATATTCCCTTGGCAACCTCTACTGTAGAGATCGAGTTCCTGTCCGCAAATAAATGCGGACAGGAGAATCTCTAAGTCCGCCGCCTCACCCTCCGTTCGAGGGAAGAGGTTTGGCTGCCAACCGGCTGGCAGCATCCACAAGTTGCGGATGAGCATCTCGAAAGCCCCAATCTTTTCGGTTGGGACCTCCCAAACCTCGACCAAGTCATCAGACTCGATGAGAAGTTGGTCCTCACCGGTGACAATCATAGCCGAGAGACCGCTCGGAAGAGTGGCCTTATGCCCGATCAAATCAGGATCACTGTCCGTTCGCTCCCGAGAGAGTGCAAAGTCGAAATCTCCGTCCCCCATCTCCACCCAGAGGGCAGTCCTACTCGAGGACAAAGTATCCACCGAGATAGTTCCGCTTTTGATGTCATTGTTCCCGGCGTCCCCGCCAAGATGGTCGTTACAGCCTACGATAGCCAGCAACGAAATAACCAAAAAAGTTCGCGAAAAAAGATTGTTTAGATGTTTCATTGTGTTCCTCCTTGGGCGCACTAAAGCGCGCCCTGTTGATATTTTCCCTAAAAAGGGTTGATGAACTGTGCCTGCCAACAATCTGTTTTTTATAAACAGATTGTTGTAAACAAACAACGTCCATCAACCTGTACAAAGCGAGTTTTCAATGATCAATCCTTACCGCTTTCACGTAGGAGCTTTTTAAATATTTATAATTTTGCACATAGGCACAAAACCTATAAACAACTCCAGCAAGAGAGTAAGCAAGGAGAGTATTGTACAACTCTTCTTAATATTTGTCAACCCATAAGCTCATACAAAAAGAGCCGACCATATTAGTCAACCCTTTTAATAGTATCTTATTACAATAATTAATCACAAACACAATCCAAACGTCCATCTTCATCTGAATCATAAGCAGCACAAGTTCCATTAGCATTGCAAGGAGGATACCCCGCATCACAATGTTCACCAGCCGATGCGCCCGGCAAACATTCGTTAATATATATAGTACAAGCTGAATTACCATTGCAATCAGGATCTACACACCCTACATAACCATTTCCATTGTTATCGTAACCATCAGTACAATGTTCTGTTATATAACAAGTCCCCAACCCAGGACCCGCCTGCCCATCACAATCCGGATCAACACAATCAGCCTTTCCATCTCCATCATCATCAATTCCGTTATTACAAATCTCTGGTGGGGTACAAGCTGGATTATTTGTACAATCCGAATCATTACAGTCAACTAACTCATCTCCATCATTGTCCGCCCCATCATCACAAGTCGTTTCCGGCTGTTCACACATTTCCGCATTAGGACCAATATGTCCTACACAATCAAGATCAGCACAATCGGCCTTTCCATTTCCATTATCATCAATTCCGTTATTACAAATTTCAGTGGGGGTACAAACCGGATTATTTGTACAATCCGAATCATTACAGTCAACTAACCCATCTCCATCATTGTCCGCTCCATCATCACAAGTCGTTTCCGGCTGTTCACACATTTCCGCGTTAGGACCAATATGTCCTACACAATCGGGATCAGCACAATCTTTTTTTCCATCATTATTATCATCAATTCCGTTATTACAAATTTCAGTTGGAACTTCAGCATCACCATCCGTATCACTATCAATATCTCCATCAGATACACCTCCATCTACATCAGAATCGTTCGTACCACCATCAACTCCACCATCCTCTAAATATGGATACGTAGTCCCCGATGGATCAAATACACATCCTTGCATAGCAGTAGCACCAGCCATAGAAGCAGTTGCTGTCATAATTGCCATAAGCGTATTATTGAACCATCTTCTTAGCCTTGAGATACGGTGAATGCTTGGTTGAAATTCCTGATTTTCAACCTGATTCTGATTGTAAATATTATTTTCTATAGACATAACAAATATTTATTAATTGTAGGGTAAAAGCATCTTTATGGTTACTTACAAACACAGTTTAACTGTCCATTGTTGTTCGAATCATACTCGGCACAATGACCAAGACAATTCTGTCCGGAATTACAAGAATTCCCCGGAGAAGCCCAGGAAACACACTCGTTGGTATAAACAGTA
>JAGGUZ010000033.1 GCA_021158225.1 bacterium
GCTATCTTCAGATGCACATATGCAAAGCCGGAGATGAGGTTGGCGGTTACAGTGCGGTGCGAGTGATCTTGGAGAACTTCTGTTCGGCTTCGGGGTCGAACTTGTAGTAGTGTGCGGTGTTCTTCACGTCAAGAAAGATGACGGTGTCATCCTGTCCCGGAATAGCGAAGGCGTTGATCATCGAAGTGCCTTCAACCAAATTGTTCGGGATGGGCTGGACGATGTTTCCGAACATCCAGTAGTACCGGTTCTCTTCTGTCGTTTGAACGAAGGATGTCGTTGTCAGACCATAGTTGGCTACCGGACGCCTGACATAGGTGTCATTGATAAACGAGAAGAGTCTCAAGACAAACTCTCTCGCGTACTCGGAGAGCTTCTTCGAGGGGCTGAACATGACGAGAGGGGTGTCGGTGGTGTGCGGTGTGGCGATGGTCAGGTTACTGATTCTCGTCCAGGCCAAGATGAGATTCTTGGGCACATTCTCTCCGGTGAAGATCGCGATGTGAAAGTCGTTTTCCCGATCATCCACAGGGAAGAATCCAAGGTAGGTGGTCTCAGTCAACAGGGTGCTGATCGCATCGTATGTGATTTTCGTCGTCACGGTTTCCCATTGCTTGGTGGTCAGGATGACGATGCTGTCCTTTGCCATTTTGATAACGGCGTTGATATTGTTGATCTTCTGGTTGGTGATGTCATTGATACGCATTTCCCTACTCCTTCGTGTTTTGTGCACAATTATTGCGCACATTTGTTGTTTCCGCCAATTTTCAAGTTAACAAATGTTTCTTAGACATAAATCTAGAAACACACGAGAAAAATTCTATAAAAAGATACTGCAGTAGTCAAGATAAAAAATTTCCCTTATTAAGGAGAATATTTTAAGATGTCATCATTATGAATTTACAAATGAAAAATTATCACATTGTTCGTACTCACAGATCTACAATTTCGCTTACTATAAATGAGGAAGCTCATCTTATTATAAGAGCTCCATACCATCTTGCTGAAAGTGAAATTGAGAAATTTATAGAAAAAAAAGAAAGTTGGTTGAAGGAAAAAATAGAAATAATGCAAAATCAGATTCAAAACAGTAACCGTTTTATAAAATTGGTTAATAATAAAACGGCGTATAACATAAAAAAACAGGCGAAACAAAAACTTCTGGAAAGATTAGAATATTTATCCGAGAAATATAATTATCCATATTCAAAAATGCGTCTATCAAGCGCTAAAACTCGTTGGGGGTCATGTAGTTATAAAAATACAATCAGTTTAAACTGGAAAATAATGTTTGCTCCTCCTCAAGTAGTTGATTATCTGATTATTCATGAACTTGTTCATACAAAACATAAAAATCACAAAAAATTTTTTTGGAATGCCGTAAAAACCGCCCATCCTCATTATAAGGAAGACAAGCAATGGCTTAGAAAAAATGCTTATCTTTTGTCAGTATATGTTTAAATATTTTTGAGTAACCGTATCGGGACCTTTTGTATACTCGTTTTGAAGTTTCGATTCAATCTCTTCCAATTTAAAGAATTTTGAATATGGAATTCCCTTATCAAACTTTTTTGCAGATGTATATACGAGTATTTGATCAGCCAGTTTTTCTTGCATAAACGAGTCCCAAATTGTTGGTCCGCCTTCCACAAGTACGGAAGAAATTCCTTTTTTCCCTAAGTCGAGCAAAGTATTTTTTAAATTGTCTCCTTTCATAATGATGGTTTTGTCCGCATATTTATCATTCAATAAATTTAAATTTTGATTACCCACAATCTCTCCTTTTGAATCTAGAACTATTCTAAACGGTTGTCTTCCTCTAACGTTTCTAACGGTTAAATGTGGATTGTCTTTTAAGGCTGTGTTTTTCCCTATTAAAACGCTGTCGTAGAAACTACGGAGTTTATGAACTTCTTTTCGGCTTTCTTCTCCTGAAATATGAGGACAACTACCATCCGGATATGCAATAAAATCATCGGCAGTTCGTGCGATTTTTAAAGTGACATAAGGTAATCCAATTATAATCCACTTATAAAAAAATTGATTAAGCATACGGCAATCATTTTCTAAAATTCCTTTATTAACTTGGATTCCTTTTTCTTCTAAACTTAAGATACCTTTCCCGGATACAAGCGGATTCGGATCTAAATTGCCAACAACAACTCTTTTAATTCCTTCTTTAATTATTCTCTCTGTACAGGGAGGCGTTTTCCCGTAGACACAACATGGTTCCAAATTTACATATAAAGTAGCCCCTTTGGCATTACCGGAAATTTTATCCAAAGCGTCTATTTCGGCATGTTTTTCACCAAAAGCATGATGATAACCTTCTGAAATAATTTTTCCATCTTTAACGATTATGCATCCGACAAGGGGGTTGGGACTCACAAAACCTCTCCCTTTTTTGGCAAGTTCAATACATTTCTGTATGTAAAGTTCATCTGATCCCATTGACGAAATATAAATAAATGAGTAAAGTAATCTCTTTATAATTGTAAATTGACACCGTCAAATTATTTGCTACAATTACTTACACTATAACAATAACAAAAATGTCTTTATCGGGAAATACGCAAGATCAATCAATGGACAAGTTACATTTACTTGCCACAATGAGTGATAATAATAAAATCGATCACGACAAGGAAGAATTTCAAGCTATTCTTGATGGACAGGAAGAAATTAGAGAAGAGCTTAAAAGAGTTGAAATGGATCTACAAATACTTTTCGCCGCATAATATTGCAATAGTTAATACTTGTGCTTTACAAGGTATATATTTAAATGCGCTCAAAATATGTCTACTCATGAAATGGAATCTGGAGATAAGTCTCCGGGAATTAAGCCTGAGAAACCAATTCTTTTAAAACGAAGTAATGAAATAAGCGGTTCAAATCCGTTTCTTCAACGTATTCAATCAAAATTTAGGCATGCAGTTGGGCAAGCTATGGAAACAATTGCAGATGATGATATGAGAAATGGAATAAAACGAATTCAGCAGGAAGTTGTGGATTTACTTAGGAAATTACAAGAAGAATCACAATTGTCGGATGAATCTTTACAACTTTTTGAAGATCACATAATACAGGCAAAAGTTGAAGCTTTTATAGCAACAACCGCCTTGGATGTTGAACGTAATTTGCGAAGCAGATTAACTGAAGATACCGAAGCATTACGATCGAATTTAAAACTTATGCAAGAAAAAATAGAACAACAAATGTATGATCATCTTACCGGAGTTTATTTAAAAGAATATGTTCTTAACGGGTTTGAGAAAACTCTTGCGATGCTTCAAAGAGAGTCGTTCTCGAGTCCGATTCCCCTTTCTATTCTGTTTTTTGATATTGATCTCTTTAAAAGGGTTAACGATACTTATGGGCATTTAATAGCCGATAAAGTTTTAGCCGGTATTGGGAAAATTGTAGGTGGTAAATTTAAACGAAGCAGTGATATTGTGGGTAGATTTGGAGGAGAGGAATTTGTGGTTGTTATGCCAAAATGTGGTTCATATAAAGCAAATGAGCTTGCGGAAGAGTTGCGAGAGAAAATTGCTGAAGAAAGTTTTATAGGATTTAGGGAAGGGGAAAAGAAGGTAGAATTTAATGTTACTGTTAGTATAGGAGTCTTAACGGCTATGCTTCATAAGTTTTCAAGTAAAGATATAGAGGAATTGAGGGATAATTTGCTCAAAGAAACCGATGCTCTAATGTACAAAGCAAAAAATAGTGGAAGGAATAGGGTTATTGGATCACAAATTGATATAGGGGAAATGCCGGATGACGAAGGAGTGTTGGTTTAATTTATAATTTTTTTAAGATTTCTTTAGGATTTCTTAATATTTTTATGATTAAGTTAAAGACCCATATTCTTTAACTTGATATCGCTAATGTCTCAGCTTTTACTTTTCCCGGATCAAATACATGCAAAAATGCTTAAGTTCATAGAGCGGTTTTTGCTTAAACAGGGCTTAAATTATCAAGTGGTAAAAAATGCGGATGATATTTTGGAGAGAAGTATATCAAAGATTAAACCGTTAAGAATAAAAGGTTATAGCTTATATCCGGAAATACAAAGTTTGGTATATAAAAAAAATAAAATTTTCTTTAGGAAAAAAGAGTTTGAATTACTGCATTTTATGTTGCTTAATCATGGGGTGGTAATAGACAGAAATACTATTTTAGAACGTGTTTGGGGTGTAAGAAGTAATCCTTTTACAAACACGGTTGATGTTCACATGTCTTATTTAAGGAAAAAACTTGCTGAAAAATCTATTATAATAATAAAAACAATTCACGGAGTTGGTTATAAATTAGAGATTTAGCAAATATTTCTCTGCTTCATCAAGTTGAGTGTCATTTCCTTTTAAAGCTTCGTCTGCAGTTAATTCAACATTTATATCAGGAGTTATACCGGAATGGTTTATACTTCTTCCATTTGGAGTTAACCAATGTGCAATTGTCATTCTAAGGCTCGATCCGTCTTCAAGATAAATAACTTCTTGAACACTCCCTTTCCCATATGTGGTTTCTCCCATAATGACTCCTCTTTTGTAATCTTGAATAGCTCCGGCAAGAATTTCAGAAGCAGAAGCTGAGCCATTATTCACAAGTATAACGAGTGGTATTTTTGAGAATTTTGCATTTCCGGATAGATTAACGGTTTTATTATCACTATTATCTTGAGTTTGAATTTGTACAGCCGGTCTTGTTCCGCTTATAAGTTCTGACAGGATATCAACAGCAGTATCTAAATATCCACCACCATTATATCGAAGGTCTATTATAAGCCCTTTCGTATTATCTGAAGCAAGTTGTTGCATGGCTTTGTCAAATTCGATTCCCGTATCATCGCTAAATTGATTAATACTTATATAACCTATAGAGTTGTCTAAAAGTTTATAAGTTACACTTTCAACCGTAATGGCATCTCGCGTTATTGTAACATTAAAAGGTTCGGCTATTCCTTCACGAATAATTGTTAATGTAACGTCTGTATCTTTCTTCCCACGAATATTCATAATAGCATTAAACAAATTCATGTCTCCCGTTAAGTCTCCGTCGATTTGAAAAACAATATCTCCGGGGAGCAAGCCGGCTTTTTCCGCTGGAGAATTTTTAAGAGGAGAGAGAATTTTTAAAAGTCCGTCTTCTACTGTTAATTCAGCCCCGATTCCTTCAAGAGAGCCGTCTAAATTTTCTTCAAATTGCTTGGTTTCCTTAGGATCCATAAATACTGTATAAGGATCGTTAATGGAATCAACAAGCCCTTTAGTCGCCCCATATACTAATTTTTTGTTATCCAAAACAGCGCTTTTGTCTACATAACGATTGTCCAGTTCGTTCCATACATCCCAAAACAATGACATGTCGGTCGATTTAGGAGTATCGTTATTTTGCGTGGTTGACTGTTGAGTAGTCGGAGTAACAATATGTTTAACAAGATAATATTCCGAAGTCTTCCATCCTATAAGAAAGAAGAAGACAAGCCCTAGAATTGTATAAATAAATTGTTTTTTTGCGTACATATATACTTATTTAAGTAATGTCCAAATGTCTTATAATTTGTTTTATATCGGTAGCTTTTTTAGTAGATTCATCTATTTCTATAAGTACGCCGGCCAAGACCGAAGGACCGTCGGCTATTTCATATTTAAACGGCATTTGAGTTAAGAAACCATTAATAATGGGTTCTTTTTTTACTCCGATAACGGAATCGGTTACTCCAACCATACCTGCGTCTGTAATATAAGCTGTTCCACCTTCAAGAATTGTTGGATCTGCTGTTGGTATATGAGTATGAGTACCGATTACAGCTGAAACTTTTCCGTCCAAGTAATGTCCAAGTGCAACTTTTTCCGATGTTGCTTCCGCATGTATATCTACTATTATTGCGCTTAAATTTTCTCCGATGGTTTCTTGCAAAATCTTATTTATTGCTCTAAATGGACAATCATAATTTTGTTTCATAAATACTCGTCCCATAAGATTTACAACAAGTATTTTTTGAAACTTCCCGGTTTCTATTATCTGATATCCTCTTCCGGGATTTCCGGGAGGGAAATTCGCAGGTCTTATTACAGGAAATTTCCTATCATTCAATTTTGGAATAGCTATTTTGTTGGCAAAAATATGATTACCTGAAGTAAAAAACATAATCCCGGCTCGTTGCATTTCTTCTACAGTCTCTTTTGATATGCCTCTTCCATGGGTCATATTTTCTCCATTGGCAATAATCGTATCCGGATGATGTTCTTCTATAATTTCCGGAAGTAGATTTTTTATGGTCTCTCTTCCGGGTCTTCCCACAATATCTCCGATAAAAAGTATTTTCATTATTTTTCGGTAAAAGCTTGATTTAATGCGCAATTTACAATACCACATTTAATGTTTATTTTAAAAATATTTTAAAACCTTTGTGTAGGATTGAGCTGTCCTTTAATAAGCTCTTTGAAATGAAATACTTACTATTTTTTCTATCATTATTAATGTCCGGTGCTAATACTTTGAATAATTGTAATGTCCATTCGGAATTTAATTATAAATTACCCGATGGATTTATCGTTGTTCATGAATCATATCAAAACGGTTTCTTATCTGTTGCCGATGAAAACAATAACGGATTAGGAATTGAAGTTAGAACTAAAGATTTGGCTACTGTATTACCGGAAACCGAAGCTGTTAGTAGAGAAGATTACGGTGATGGAAGTTATAGATTGAATTTTGCCGGTGAAAGGATTATGGATCCTTTCAATGCTATTATTGTTGTCCCAAAAGATAATTTTATTGTCTATGCATATTTTTATGAAATAGGTCAATCTTCAACACATAGTGTGTTTGAAGAGAAGGCCATGCAACTGGTGCGTAGTGTCGCACTTGGAGGAAACAATGAAGAAGTATGGGAAAACTGTCTTTGTAGCGCTCTTCGTACTGATTGGTGCTACCGATTCTGTAAATGCAAGCCCGCTGATGTTTATGCCGTTTCAGTACGGTGAACGGTGGTATTGCACTCAAGGTCAGGGTGGAAGTTTCACTCATCAGGGCAAGCTGTACTACGCATTCGATTTTAACAAAGGATCCTCGTTGAGGAACGAGGACAATCCGGCTTACGGTGCCAGGATTTATAGTCCGGTTACCGGTAGGGTTATCGAGATTCGTGATGGGGTGAGTGATTTCTCCAACAACTATTCGTCCAATATCGATAACAACTACGGTTGGGGGAATACGGTTGTTATCCGTGATGAACGTTACGCCTATTATGTCAGGTTTGCGCATATGAAGTTCGCATCTACAGACCATCTGTGTGAGGGGGATTGGATAGAGCAGGGGGACTACATTGGGGAGGTTGGACAAACCGGACATTCTACAAGTCCTCATTTGCATATTCAGATCATGACTTCCAGGCTTGGGAATTCCCGACCGTTCACTTTTGCGGAAGGGAAACTGTATTCTTACGAGTGGATTAAGTCCTCTCTGATGCGCAATGTTTCCATGCTTGACAACAATGGAGAAATCAGTCTCAGCAATGACTTTTTCTATGGTTACACGGTTAAGTCCGGGTCTTGGATTGCAACTGTTGGTTTGGATGGTTATGCCGGGAAGAACTATCAGCGTAAAAGAATACAGGGGTACTACGATTCATCGTATTTCGAGTGGCGTTTCAAGGTGAAGAGGTCGGGTTGGTACACAATCTACGTTACTTATCCCGGAAGTTATTCAAACGAGCGGTATGCGAAGTACTACCTTAACGGTCGCTATATTCGCTCGATGGATCAGACAAGAACGGCCCCATTGACGCATTACCTTACCACTAAGTATCTCAGCTCGTCGCAACTTCATAAATTGCGTGTGAAAGGACGTACGTGGAATAAGTACTTAATCGCTGATGCGATCGTTCTCAGAAAGCTTTAGTTTTCTGTGTGGGCGTGGAGGTACTCTTAAAAATTTCACAAACTTTGTGCGATTATCTGTAAAAAGATAGTCGCACTTTTTTATTGATTATCATTTTTTAGCTCTCGTTTTAGCTCTCAATTTTTATAAGTGGAGCAACTGACAATGCAAGTCTTTTTATCCCGACATTCTCGTCTTTAAAAGCTACTGTGGCAACTTCTCCTTCAACATTTACAACAATTCCTTCTCCAAAACTTGTGTGGACAACCTTGTCGCCATCTTTAACGTCTACATGGGGTGAGATATCCTCTATGGGAACAGGTTTATTGCCGATTGTCCCTATAGACAAATGTTTACGTGGTTGCCCGAATATTGTCATATATTTTTCCGGAATATCTGCGATAAATGTTGACGGTGCGTTAGACCGTGCCTCACCGTACAGCATCCTTTGTCTTGCGTGCAGAAGATGTAATCTTTTCTTTGCTCTTGTAATGGCTACATACATTAGTCGGCGCTCCTCTTCAAGTTCTTCCGGTTCCAGCATACTTCTTGAGTGTGGGAAGATTCCGTCTTCGAGACCAGCTATAAACACAGTGTCAAATTCAAGACCTTTGGCGGAATGAACTGTCATTAAAACAACCGCATTATCTTTTTCGTCCATAAAATCTATATCTGCAATTAGAGAAATTTCTTCCAAGAAAACGGATAAAGAAATTTCAGGATCAAGCAAATCATATTTTGAAGCTACAGATATAAGTTCGGCTATGTTTTCGTAACGCGCTTCTCCTTCGGGAGTTCCGTCCATAATGAATTTTTTATACCCGCTAAATTTAAATACATGTTTAATAACTTCGGATGCCGGGAACTCGGCATTGGCTTTCTGTAATTGTTTAATTAATTTAACAAATTGCTTGATAAGTTTAATTTTTCCATCGTTTAAATCATTACAATTTTCCACTTGTTCCATTGATTGGAATAATGAAAATCCATATGTATTTCCGTAATTTTGTAATGTTTCTATTGTTTTGGATCCGATTTTTCGTGTCGGAGTATTTATAATCCTAAGTAAACTTATAGAATCGCTCGGATTCTGAACAACTTTTAAATAAGCAACAATGTCTTTAATTTCTTTGCGGTCATAAAACTTTGTTCCTCCGACTATTTTATATGGGATGCCATATCTTAAAAACACCTCCTCAATTGCTCGAGATTGAGCATTGGTTCTGTAAAGAATGGCAAAATCTTTATATAATGGACTTTCGTATTCTCTTGTTATTTCTCTAATTCTTTCGGCTATCAGTTCTCCTTCATGACGTTCGTTATTGGCTACCATAAGTTGAATGTTTTCACCCTCTTTTTTTTCTGTCCAGAGCTTTTTATCTTTTCTTTTTCTATTTTTAACAATTATTTCATGTGCGGCGTCAAGAATAATTTGTGTGGATCTGTAATTTTGTTCCAACATAATAACTTTTGCGTCAGGGTAATCTTTTTCAAAATCCAAAATATTGCGGATATCGGCTCCGCGCCAACTGTAAATACTCTGATCGGAATCTCCAATTACGCAAATATTTCTATATTTTTCAGCAAGCATTTTTACAATTTCATATTGTGCTCTATTTGTATCTTGATATTCATCAATAGAAATAAATCTAAATTTTTCTTG
The DNA here is from genome assembly GCA_021158225.1 of bacterium. Lineage (GTDB taxonomy): Bacteria > Patescibacteriota > Gracilibacteria > UBA1369 > PNNO01 > PNNO01. The sequence continues at coordinate 9,548 of JAGGUZ010000033.1, forward strand.
ATAATAATCAAGCACATCCGGATTGTTTTTAAAAAGTTCCACGGTCTTGGCAAGCAAATCGTCAAAATCCATTGCATTATTTGCTTTTAAAGCCTCTTGATATGGTTTGTAAACTTCCGCAACGCGTTCGGTAAAATAATTACCAACCATACCGCTATATTGCTTAGGCCCTATTAGTTCGCTTTTTGCAGATGAAATATGTGATAAAAGCGCACGAGGATTAATTTGCTTCGGATCTATATGTAAATCCTCCATTATATGTCTCATTAAAACAAGTTGATCGGCCGAATCGTAAATTGTGAAATTATTTTCATAATCAATTAAATGAATATTTTTTCGTAATATTTTTACGCATAAAGAATGGAAGGTTCCAACAGTAGGCTCACCTTGATTTTTGCTTGAAGAAAGAAGATTTTTAATGCGTTCTTTCATTTCGTTTGCCGCTTTGTTTGTAAATGTAACCGCCAAAATATTCCAAGGGGCTATGCCGTGGTGATTAATTAAATAGGCAATGCGTTGAGTAAGTGTCCTGGTTTTCCCACTTCCGGCTCCGGCTATAATTACGAGCGGTCCGGTAAAATGCACAGCGGCTTTTTTTTGCTTATCGTTCAGGTTTTTTAGAAGATCATCAGGTGTCATTACGAGGGTTTATCAAATCATGGATTATGATTATACCCCACTTTGTCTACCTAACCCAAACCTGAGTTCCAACGCTCGCGAAATTGTAAGTAAATTCGGCATCTTTTGGGAGCAATCTTATACAGCCATGGCTTTTTCTAGTTCCTATATGGTTTCTTGCTTCCGTCCAATAATACCCATTATCAAAAGATAAGCTTGGAAGGGCATGTATTCCATATCCGCCGGCTCTAAATCCAAGCCATTTCGGCATAATATAGTGTGGCCATTTTCCGGCTACTCTAACCTGTTGTTTTAAAATGATTCTCGTATGACCACGAGGAGTTGGGTGGCTGTACGTTCCTGTACTAACCGGGAATTCTCTTATTACAATATCTCCGACTTTAAGACGCATTTTCTGAGTAGCAATTGTGACTTCGATTAATTTTTCTCCGTTTAAATCTTCTTTGGAAACTCTTTTTGAAGTGTTTATATATTTTAAGTAATCACGATTTTCACTTGTATATTCTCCAATGTCAAAATTAATTGCGAAATCTTTATTTATCCATTGTTTACCTTCAAGTACAACATCAAAATATTCCCTGTAAATACCTTCCTCTTGTGGCATTTGAGCGACAAAAGTAAACGACCCCTTTTCTCCGGGATTCAGTCTTTTTTGGTCGAGACGAATTCTATTTGGTGATTGCCATCCCGGTAAATGCCCAAATAAGATACTTGAGCGATCTCTTTCTCTTGCCGTTCCCAAGCGAGTTATAGGTCTAAATTTTGTACATTCACTTTCGTCGGAGAACATTGGGAGTGAGCCGGTATTTTTAATATAAATTGTTACTTCGGCTTTCTCTCCTTTTTTAAAATTCAGTTTTCTTTTTGAACCTAAAAATTCAAAGTCATAATAAGGATTCGTACTTTCATTATATTGATTTAAACAATAATCCGGCTCCGGAGTGACATAATTCTGAGCAAAAGTAGCGTTTGCAAACAAAAAAGACAAAGTACTTGCAAGTAATCCATATACAAAAAATTTTTTCATGCGCCAATAAATTTAAATATAAAAAAGGCAGATTGACAAACTCGTATTAGTATATTGTACTATACTTTACGGGAATTATTCAATAAGCTTTTCAAGTTCTTTTTGAAAAGATTCTATATCTTTAAACTGTCTATAGACTGAAGCAAATCTAATATAGGCAACCTCATCAAGTTTTTTAAGCTCATCCATTATGCTTTCTCCGATTATTTCCGTTGGAATTTCTTTCCCGACACTTCTCCATTTATCTTCCAAAGTTTGAATAATATCGTCAATTTGTGCTTGCGTAACAGGTCTTTTTTCACATGCTCGCCATATCCCTTTTTCCACTTTATCTCTAAAATAAGGTTCTCTGGCATCATTTCTTTTAATTACTATAAGATTATTTTTTTCGATTCTTTCAAATGTTGTGAATCTGTATAAACATTTTGTGCATTCTCGACGTCTACGTACGGATTTACCTTCTTCCGTCTCGCGCGAATCGAGCACTCTTGTTGTTTTTGCCTTACACTTAGGACATTTCATGGTTCTATTGTTTAAGACGGCTCCACTCCTCTTTAGCAAATCTATCTGTCATACCGGCTATATAATCCTTTATAACCAGCACTTTCTTTTTTCCTTGAGTAATTAAATCTTGATATTCGGTCGGAAGAGTATGTGGATGATTAAAGTAAATATTAAATAAATCGTGGATAATTCTTCTACCATGTTCGTGCGCGCGTTGAATCGTTTCCGTAAAATAAAAGTTTTTCCTTAAAAATTGTCCCATTTCATCGAGTTGTCTTTTTGCTTGATCACTAAATTGTACCAGCTCACCACTAAAATTTTTAACATTTTCAACTGTTTCAATCCTGTTTTTGCTAAGCAGGATATCTGTATTTGTACAAATATTGTTAACGAGATATCCAATAATTTCACTTACACATTGTTGGATATAACTCGGATTATCTTCAGTTATTGTTGGATTTTTTCTTAAAACTCTTTCGTTTGCAACTTTCCATAATTCAACCTTTTTTATTGCTTCCATACTAATAATTCCGGATCTTAATCCATCATCTATGTCATGACCCGTATAGGCGATTTCATCGGCTTTATTTACAACTTGTGCTTCAAGGTGCGGAGCTTTTTTGAAATCTACATTAAATTGATCATACACGCTTTTATGTTTCATCAGACCTTCACGTACTTCTTGCGTAAGGTTCAAATTTTCAATTTCGTCTACTACATAAAGACTGTGTCTGTTATGTTCAAACCCCTCTTTCACTCCTTTTTCAATCATTATTGCATTTAGTTCTTTTTCTCCGGCATGACCAAACGGCGTATGGCCTAAATCGTGTCCGAGTGAGATTGCGGTTGTTAAATCTTCGTTTAATCCAAGCCTTCTTGCCATACTTTGCGCTATAAACAAGACTTCAAGCTCATGAGGCATTCTTGTCCTATCGTGATCGTCTCTATCTCCTTCTTCTTTAACTTGTGTTTTTCCGCCAAGTCTTCTAAACGATTTTGACCAGATAATTTTATCTACATCTCGTTGAAAAGGGAGTCTTTGCGTATCGTCATCTTTTTCTTTATGAAGACGGCCAACGCTTTCAGCGCTTTTTACAGCGTAAGGCGCTAATTCATCCGCTTCCAATTTTTCTAGATTTTCACGGTTTCTAAGCATAAGTACAATATATAGTATGGGGTTTTGAATTATGACATAAATTTAGCCGAATTCAAAAGAACTTTTTTACATTGTGCAAAATAATCAGGTGAATTATATTTGGAGTATGACTACTCAAAAAAAATTATCAAAATATATTCGTGATTTTCTTGAGCACACGGAGGTTGGACGTAATCAATCTAAAAAAACTATCGAGAATTACCAACATTATTTGAATCGATTTTTAAAGTGGTATGGAGATAAAAGTCCGCATTTAATCACTTTAAATGATATTCATAAATACAGGCTTTTTTTAAACAGATATGAAGATGACAGAGGTCGGACTTTAGGTGTTAAAACGCAGAATTATCACATAATTGCTTTGCGTGCGTTCTTTAAATATTTAATAAAAAATGATATACAAACTTTGCCACCGGAGAAAATCGATCTTCAAAAAATTCCCGGAAGAACGGTTGAATATTTAACTCGCGAAGAATTAGAAAGACTTTTTGAAGAAAGTGGGACTGATAGTTTCATTCATCTTAGGAACAGGGCAATTTTGGAAACGCTTTACTCCACCGGTCTTCGTGTGAGTGAACTCGTAAGTCTAAACAGATCTCAAGTTGATCTTAAGAGAAAGGAGTTTATGGTGCGAGGAAAAGGTAAAAAGCCACGTATAGTTTTTTTGTCGGATAGAGCGGTCGTGCATATTGGGGATTATTTAAAAGAGCGTACGGACAGCTTTGAACCGCTTTTTATCAATTATGGTCGTGCCCGTAAAAATAACGATATAACGCTTGGTGAGAAAAAGAGATTAACCCGTGTTTCGATTGAATATATTGTAAGGACAATTGCTCGAAAGGCCGGAATAATAAAAAAAGTTACTCCTCATATTTTGCGTCATAGCTTTGCCACGGAACTTTTGTTAAATGGAGCGGATATTCGGAGTGTTCAGGAAATGCTCGGACATTCTTCAATTACGACTACCCAAATTTATACTCATGTTACAAACAAGCGTCTTCGCGAAATTCACGAAAAGTTTCATAGATAGTACTACTTTCTAGCCACCATTTTAAACAGATCTTTTGTGATGGCTTTTGTGGCAAATAGTGAACCTCCGTATACAATCGCTCCGATTAAAACGAGTACAAGTGCTCCATATTCCGATAACGATCCAAGGATAGGCGCTTTTAGAAGCCAAACTACAATTCCCATTAAAAGTACTGAAATAAGAACTTTTATTGATCTGTCCAAAGAAATTTTAAATGGTAAATATCTTTTTGCGGTGGTGAAAACAAGTATAAAGACCAAGGCTTCGGAAGCTACAGTTGCTACTGCCGCTCCTCTAAATCCATAAGTTGGAATGAACATTAAATTTGCAGTGAGATTAAAAATCGCACAAGCTCCGTTTATCCACAAAAGCTTGGATTGTTTACCTATGGCAATAAGCGTGTAATTAAAAATAATATTTAACGAGCCTATTACAAACGAGAATAGAACTATTTGTAGAGCAATATCGGATCCGTAGATTCCGGCCGAGATATTACTTACATATTCAGGTGTACTGATTAAGTAAATAAGCGGAGTTGCCAGCAAAAAACCTCCCACAAGAAAAGGTAAGCTCAGCATAAATTGAAAATCGAAAGTGTATTGCAATACTTTTTTATAACTTTCTCTTTTTTCTTTAATATATTTTGTGAGTGTCGGAAGAACGGAATTCATAAAAAAGAGTGGAAGAAGAGCAAGTGCCTCTCGCATTCTAACCGCAACCGCATATAAACCTTCTTCTGTTGGTCCCTTCATATTGTAAATAAGCACTCCGTCGATTCTAAAATATAAATTGCTTAAAAATAGGGCCAGTCCGTATGGAGCTGCTTTTTTAAGCAAACTTTTTATCAAGTCTTTATCGAAGCGGAATTTGATTGTGGTATATTTACTAACAACCATAACGCTTAAGAAAAGCATTACTAAACTTGAAACAACGCCCGCCCAAAAAAGATGGTAAAATCCCATGTGTTTATCGTTTGCGAAAAAGACAAATACCGCCAAGAGCATGTAGCCGATTTGTACAGATTTACCTACAATTTTAATAATTGCATCGTATTGCATTTTATATTTTTCTTGTAAGACGCTGGTAATAATTCCATTTGTAAGGCCGATAAGCGAAGCCAGGGCGGCAATCATTATTGCATATGGGATTTGCGTGTCATGATGAGTTGGAATAAGAAATCCGGTTGTTACTATGCCGGTAAATACAATTAGCCCGATTATAAGTCTTAAAGTTAAAACATTTCCAAGAATTTTGGGAATGTTTTTTTCATCGTTCGACATTTCGCGAACCGCAATGGTAAATAGTCCAAAATCTGCAAGAATTGCAAAAAGCGCAAAGAACTCATATACATAACTGTATTGCCCATAACTTCCTTGTCCCAGGTAGTATGTGATTATTTTAACACCTACAAGACTTAACACAGCTGTAAAGCCTTTCCCGACAACCTGAGCAGCCGTATTTGATAATATTTTTCTGGCAACTGTCATAACTCATTTTAAAGCTTACAAACGATAGCGAATAATGTTTGTGAATGCAAATTCTTTACTTAGAAATTCCTATCTTAAATGTTATAATTAAATCATGCATGAATTAAAAGAATTATTACAACTTGCCAAAGAAGAGATTGTTAAAGGTCTTAAAACGGTTGATCTTGATGAACTTGGAAATAGGGTGAAGCAGCTGGAGACATTTATGAATGAGCCAACTTTCTGGGATAATCAGGAAAGGGCACAAGCTATTTCTCAGGAGGTTTCCGCGCTTAATCAAACAATTAACGATTGGCGAACAATTAAGAGTGACTGTGACGAATTACTTGGTTTGGTTGAAGGTATTTCCGCAGAAGAGGATCCAAATGAGGCTGAAGAACTTCACCAAATGGTTGAAAAATTTGATGTGAGGTGGAAAGATCTTGTTTTAAAATCATTTTTGAGTGGAAAATACGATAAAAATAACGCAATTGTGTCTATTCATGCCGGTACAGGCGGAAAGGATGCTATGGATTTTGCCGATATGCTACTTAGAATGTACCTTCGTTATGCGGAAAAGCATGGGTTTAATGTTGAAATTCTGGATAAATCCGAAGGTGATGAAGTGGGGCTTAAATCAGCTACTCTGATGATAAAAGGCTATCTTGTATACGGCTATTTAAAATCGGAAAACGGAGTCCACAGGCTTGTAAGGCTTTCACCTTTTAATTCAAAACATACGCGTGAAACTTCTTTTGCAATGGTTGAAGTTTTGCCTGAACTTAATCCGGAAGAGACTACAAAAATTAATCCGGAAGATCTTAGAATAGATGTTTACAGATCCTCGTCTGCTGGTGGACAGTCTGTTAATACAACTGATTCCGCGGTTAGAATTACTCATATTCCAACGGGTGTAACGGCGCAATGTCAAAACGAAAGAAGTCAACAACAAAACAAAGAACATGCTATGAAAATTTTATTGGCACGGCTTAACGACTTGAAAGAAAAGCAAGCAGCCGAAAAATTAGAAGATTTACGAGGAGGAAGAACAGAAATAAAATGGGGTAATCAAATTCGTTCATATGTACTTCATCCATATACAATGGTTAAAGATCATCGAACAAAATACGAAACATCAAAAGTTGAAGAAGTGCTTGACGGAGATATAGAAAATTTTATAAGATCATATCTGGAAATGAATTTCAAAGCTCCTAAAGCAAATTTATCATGACCAAGTTGCCAATAGAAAAAGGAGTTGATAACAAAATTTTGCGCACAAAATCTGTGCCTATTGAGCGAATCGATAAATCGATTAAAAAGCTTGCACAAAACATGACGGAAACTATGGACAAAGCCAACGGAATGGGGCTTGCGGCTCCTCAAGTTGGAGTAAATAAAAGGCTTGTTATTGTCCTTTTAAATTACGATACTGATCATGAAATGATTATGCCACTGGTTAATCCCAGAATTCTTTCTTTCTCTGATGAAATAAATGTTAGCGAGGAGGGTTGTTTGAGTTTGCCCGGTATCTATAAGCCGGTTAAAAGAAGTA